>QKBZ01000011.1 GCA_003245895.1 Beggiatoa sp. | reverse complement strand
TAACAAGCGTCATGGTGGAATACGGCTTGCGCCTATTCCACCCTACATTCTATTTCTTATCATCAAAATCGTCGCCATCATCATCCTCGTCGTACTCTAAATCATCATCGTCGTCGAGTTCATGATCATACACATATTCGTATTCACACTCGTCGTCGTCGTCATAATCATCGTCGTCATTCGAGGCATGTAAGGCGAAATTATGTTGCAGCGGTTCAGGTTTTTTATCGTCTGGTAAATTTTCTAAATACTGCATCACCTGCTGGCACAGTTGTCGGCAGTTTTGACCGGTCGCCGCAGAAATTTGAAACACAGGGCCTTCCCAATCCAAATCCGCTAATATCTGTTCACACCAAGCGTCTTGATCTTCAGGCGATAACAAATCTAATTTGTTAAACACTAACCAGCGTTCACGGCCTGCTAACTCGCCGCTGAATTCTTGCAACTCTTGCTCGATAGTATGAAAAGCCTCTACCGGATCGCCTTCTGAGGGCATAACATCGATCAAGTGTAATAACAAACGGGTACGCGATAAGTGTTTTAAAAACTGAATGCCTAAGCCTGCGCCTTCTGCTGCACCTTCAATCAAACCGGGGATGTCAGCAACGACAAAGCTTTGTGAGTAATCCAATTGCACCACGCCCAACTGTGGGTATAAGGTGGTAAAAGGATAGTCTGCAACTTTGGGGCGTGCCGCAGAAATGGCTGTGATAAAAGTTGATTTGCCCGCATTGGGTAAACCTAACAAGCCCACGTCCGCTAATACTTGCAACTCTAACAACAACTTCCGATGTTCACCGGGGGTGCCATTAGTGGTTTGTCTCGGTGCACGGTTAGTGCTGCTTTTAAACACTAAGTTGCCTAAACCATGTTCGCCACCGCGCGCGACTAATAAGGTTTGTCCATGGCTCACTAAATCGCCTAAACACTCTTCGGTGTCTGCGTCGTAAATCACTGTACCAATTGGCACTTTGACATGGGTATCTGAACCACTTTTCCCCGTGCATTGACTGCCTTTGCCTTGCTCGCCATTTTGTGCACGGTATAAGCGTTGATAGCGAAAGTCCGCTAAGGTATTTAAACCGCTGTCTGCAATTAAAAATACACTACCGCCATTACCGCCATTGCCACCATCGGGACCACCAAAGGGGATATATTTCTCACGGCGAAAACTCATGCAGCCATTGCCGCCTTTTCCCGCAATCACCTCGATGGTCGCTTCATCAACAAATTTCATGATCACACCGCCAAAAAAAACCCCGTGTAACGGGGTTTTTTAAATAAAATCTGATTACACACCTGTTTTTTATCGCTAAACGTAACCCCATCCGGTGTGACGATGGTAAGCGGTTACGAGGATTCGTATTAGCCTTAGGCTTCTACCGGCACAATGCTCACGAATCGACGATTTTTAGGGCCTTTAATTTCAAATTTAACGTGCCCGTCCGCTTTTGCGAATAATGTGTCATCTTTACCGATGCCCACATTTACGCCTGGGTGGAATTTAGTGCCGCGTTGACGCACTAAGATGTTACCCGCTAATACACTTTGACCACCAAAACGTTTTACGCCAAGTCGCTTGGCTTCGGATTCGCGACCGTTACGACTACTACCGCCAGCTTTCTTATGAGCCATTGGAATTATCCTCTATCAATTTTAATTAAAATTCGTGCTAAACCTGCGATAGCGCATTAAGCAGCTTTTTCAGCAGGTGTAAAACCATCAGCAGCAATGCGAGTCACTTCAATTTCAGTGAAGTATTGACGATGACCCATTTGTTTACGATGGTGTTTGCGACGACGGAATTTAACAATTTTTACTTTCGGAGCACGACCTTGTGCGCGCACCGTCGCAGATACCTTACCGCCAGTAACGATAGGTGTGCCAACTTCGATTTTTTCGCCGTCGGCTACTAACAGTACGTCATCAAAATCAACGCTGCTGCCTTCTTCTACTGCTAATTTTTCAATTTGAATCACATCACCAAGGGCTACTTTATATTGCTTGCCACCTGTTTTGATTACCGCGTACATAATCCCAAGTCTCCCAATAATGCGCTCCCTCGGCTGGATTAGATTGGGAGCACCCGTAAAAAGGGCTGAATTCTAGCGAATTTTATAACTAAGTACAAGAGGGTAGTCACATTTTGTAGTGGCATGCAACCCTTGTATCAACACAAGCTTGGCGTGTTTCAAGGCTAGACGTAAAATGCCTCTGGCGGATGAAAGGGCAAGATAATTTCGACTAAAATGCCGGTGTTGCTGTCGGTGCGATTTAACATGCGACAGTTACCGCCCACACTCCACACTAAAGAAGCCACCGTCGATAAGCCTAAGCCCATGCCTAAAATTTCACCGGTAAAATTCTTTTCACTTTGATAATACGGAATCCAAACCCGCGCCAATTCCGCAGGCGATAAACGGCGACCATCGTCACGGATAGAAATGCGTAAGCGTTGTTCCGCTAATTGCGTCAGCTCTAAATTAACCTGTGGTTTTTTCTGTGGGTGAAATTTACGTGCATTTTCTAATAATTCTTGAAAAATAGCGCGTATTGCTTGATATGACAAGGTCAGTTGTCCATTAATCAACTCTTGCTCTGCATCGTAATGGCACTGAATATCTAACATATTAGACACTTCAGCAAACAGCGAAGGCAAGATATATAACGGGCAACCATCTTCCTCTTTCAGCAATGCTGGTGCATCTAAATAGGCCAAAATATCAGCGGTTTGATGTTGTAAGCGTTCAAAACTTTCTTGCGCCGCTTCCACCAAGCCTAGCAAGTCCTCATCAAGTGCCATTTTTTTCAGCCGCGAATGCACCAATTGCAAAGCCGCTAAGCCCGTTAAAGGCGTGCGTAGTTTATGCGAGACGAGGCGTTCAAACGTCCACATACGCTGTTGCTCTAACACCTTATCGTTAATATTGCGTAAGCGAATCAACCACTCTTCCCGACTGCCTGCTAAGCGGAAGGCATCAATTTGCAACCAAAAAATAGGGCTGTCGCTGGCCTCAGCACGTACCAGATAACGCGGAATATTTGGCTGGTCTGTGGGCGGTTCAGGCCATGTTTCCCATGCGTGTTCTGGTTGGCATTGATACAGGTTTTGCACATGTTGTAAAAACGGTTGTGTTGCTTGTTCAATATGTTGATCTGCCTCGCTCAATTCTAAATATAAGCGGGCTTGGGCATTGGCATAGCAAATTAAGCCGTGAGAATCGAGCAAGACATAACCTTCCTCAGCTTCTTCGACGACCCATTCAAATTTTTGTCGCTCGGTGAGTAAACGCCGATAACGGTTTAAGCGAGTGACTGTGCTGACACGCGCTCGTAGTTCTACCCGATCAAAGGGTTTAGAGATAAAATCGTCGGCACCGGCTTCTAAGCCGCGCACGCGGGATTCTTGACTGTCTAAAGTGGTCACTAAGATAACAGGCACTTCTGCTAACAAAGCGTCTTGTCTTAAATATTGACAGACTTCAAAGCCATCCATGCCCGGCATCATGACATCCAGCAGGATTAAATCAGGTAAAATGGCTCTCGCTGTTTCAATTGCTTCGTAGCCATTGCTGGCAACGGTCAATTGATACCCTTCTAGCGATAATAGCCCTTCTAAGGCAAGCTGACCGGCTTCGTCATCATCAACAATGAGGATATGGCTTGGTAATGTCACAATTACTCCGAATCCAGCAATTATAGTCAATAGATTGTTATTATTCGTTTTTATGGAGGATAGGCAAAACGACTATTTTTTAGTTTTGCGACTAAATTCTATCATGGCTTATAGTAATCGTCTTAAACTCACTTGGTCAAAGTAAACTTACATAGACCTTAGTTTGGTTTGAGTACTGTTTTTTGTTGTATGTAGACGAAGTTAGATAACTTGATTGGCGATATGTGAGCTTATATTTTTTGTAGGAAGCTGTTCCAATAAGATAGCTTAACAATAGCAATTTTCCCCTTTAATGTAATTAAATATTGTTAAACTGAAGGTTTTCACGCAATGCAGACTTAATCTCATCAAGTGTTACCGTCTGCCGCTTGACCTCTTGAGTCATGAATGCGTAAATAGCCAAGCACTTAACCGCCGTTGCCCCCCCATGCCAAAGTTGTCATGAATATACCATTTTATAAAAGTATCCGTTTTCGTTTAATTGCCTTGGTACTGATTGGCATTGTGCCACCTATGTTGGCAGCAATGTTGTTCGCCAGTGCGCATGGGGCAAAAATTATTCGACAAGAAGCGCGTGACAACATGCGACTGCGGGCGACAGCATTGGCAGAAAATGTGTTGCGCTGGGATCAAATGAATGTACTGGCCTTACGCAGTTTAACGGAAAACCGCCGCTTTCTACCTATGCAAGATACGGCGCAGTTGCCCGAACTGTCCGCCGTGCATCGGGTTTATGATGAAATTTATGGTGCTGCTTCTTTAGATACCGAAGGCAATATTGTCGCCAGCGGTTGGGGATTTATTGACCGTGCAAAAGCGGATACCCGCGCCAATTTAGGCAGCCGTTCCTATTTCAAAGCCATTATGGAACAAGGGGAAACCTTAGTTCGCCAGCCGATTATCTCTAATACTTTTAAGCAACCAGCAGTCATTTTCGCCATGCCGATTTATGGGCATGAGTCACTGAAGTTAGGCACAGAAGGTAAAGTCGTTATCGAATTGCAACAGCAGTTAGCCAAGATGAATTATTATCAAGGTGAGATTAATGGTCACTATGATGAAGCAACGCTTGCCGCTGTGTATCAATATCAATCAGATTATTACGGCCTTACGCCAACCGGCGAAGCCGATTCATTGACCTTAGACTTGCTCAGCCACAGTGAACCGCATTCTTTAGCTGAACACACACAAATTAAAGATACACCTTCAGGCGTGGTTTTTTTAGCCACCTTCCTCACTGATTTAGGCAAAATGGTCGGCGCAGTGCGTTTAGGTCAAACGGGTTATGCCTTTTTAGTCAGTGAACAAGGTAAGGTGTTAGCGCATCCGCTGCCCAAATATGTGACCGGCGAAGAACTGTCAGATATGAAAGACTACACACCTGTGCAAGCAGTGTTAAATAGTCATGGAAAAGAGCAGTTTCATGATTTTACCGATGTCGATGGCGTAGACTGGCTGGCTTATGGTATTCCGCTCGCTAATGGTTGGAATGTGATCGCCTTGCAAGAAGAAAGTGAAGTGTTAGCACAAGAGCAACTGTTCTGGAAATTAGCCATTTTAGTTGCCGTGGTGACAACGATTTTTATCAGCATTTTAATCGGCATGTTAGCGAATTACTTGCTGCGTCCGATTAGCCATTTAACCACCGCTGCCAAGAACTTATCCAAAGGCGATTTAAACCAAACGGTAGCCGTTGCTCACTCTGATGAAATTGGAGTGTTAGCCGATAGTTTTAACCGTATGTCGCAGCAACTCCGCTTATCTTTCTCTGAGTTAGAAACTAAGAACGCTGAATCACAAAAAGCCAAAGAAGAAGCTGAACGCGCCAACAAAGCGAAAAGCGAGTTTGTTGCCAACATGACCCACGAATTGCGCACACCGTTAAATGCCATCATTGGCTATAGCGAGATGTTGCAAGAAGAAGCTGAAGATTTAGCGGTACAAGAAATCATCCCCGATTTGAAAAAAATCGACAGTGCAGGGCGACATTTGCTGTCCTTGATTAACGACGTGCTGGACTTTTCTAAAGTTGAAGCCGGACGCATGCAGCTATTCATCGAAGAATTTGACATCACTTTAATGGTCAATGATGTGTTAGCCACTATTCAGCCTTTGGTAGAAAAAAATCGCAATGTGTTAACGGTAAATTGCCCTCCTAATATTGGCCATATGGAAGCAGATGTGACCAAAGTACGGCAGTGTTTATTTAATCTGCTGAGCAATGCGTGTAAGTTTACAGAAGGCGGTGAGTTATGGCTTTCCGTGGCGCGAGCGCAAGATGATACAGGAGAGTGGATTTTGCTAAGCGTGAAAGATTCTGGCATTGGCATGACCCCCGAACAATTATCTAAACTGTTCACTGCCTTTACGCAAGCCGACGCGTCTACCACGCGCAAATATGGCGGTACTGGCTTAGGTTTAGTCATTACCCGCCAATTCTGCCGCTTAATGGGCGGTGATGTCACCGCAGAAAGCGTATTTGGTGAAGGGGCAACCTTTACCATTCGTTTACCCAATGTTGTTGTCGCGCCCGTGATAGAGGAATCCGAGGCGTAAAGACAAATAAGCATTGACTTAGTCCCCTAAGCTTTGTAATCCTCTTAAACCCTCTTTGTGTTACTGAACTAGATTGACTGTGTTGTTATGGCTGCTAATCCTGCGACTCCACCCGCAATTGAATTAAAAGGTAATTTGCTCACCTTAATGGTGTTGCGTATTTTGTCCACTGATTTAGAACAGATTGCTGCGCAATTGACTGATAAAGTGGCACAAGCCCCCAATTTCTTTCACCAAGCCCCCTTGGTGCTAGATTTCAACGCGATTCAAGCAGAAGACGAACCGCTTGACCTACCGGCCTTGATTCAACTCATTCGACAACGGAATTTAGTCCCCGTCGCAGTGCGCAGTGCTAATGAACAACAACAAGCACTGGCCGTCAGTTTGTCTTTAGGCGTGTTATCCGCCAGCCCCCGCGCTGAGCGCAATGCCAAACCCATTGCCACGCCAGAGGCTGACGCAAAAGCAGAACCTGAAGTGCCTGCCCCTACAGAATTAACCGCCATCGATACCTTCCCACAACCTTATATCGGTGCGACGAAGATCATCACCCAGCCCGTGCGTTCAGGTCAGCAAGTGGTGAATTTACAAGGTGATTTAATTATTTTGGCCTCTGTTAGCCCAGGTGCAGAAATTTTGTCGCATCGCCATATTCATGTGTATGGTGCTTTGCGTGGTCGGGTGTTAGCAGGCGTGAATGGTGACACTGAGGCGCGGATTTTTTGCCAGCAGTTAGAAGCAGAATTAGTATCAGTGGCCGGACATTATCAGGTTAATGAAGAATTGCCCGATCAGTTTCGTGGCAAAGCAGTGCAAGTATTTTTAGAAGAAGAACGGTTGAAGTATCAAAGTTTAGACCCGTCACAGCGCTAAAACGTCCGTTTTGTAGGATGGGCTGACGAAGGAAGCCCATCGTTTACCGCGACTGATGGGCTTCTTACCTCAGCCCATCCTACGAGTTTGCCCTACAAAAAATACCCCACAGAGAAAATATCGACATCGTAACACAGGGCTGTTACATTCATCACCCAACAGCCTAGCACCGTCAGTTAGCTCATGGCACTTTATGGCATAAGAATTGACAGCTAAAATACAACGCATTTTGGCGGGGCATCTGCACCCATTCAGTTTTTTATCTGTCCTCAGCACAGATTACAGGAGAAATCAGCTTGTCTAGAATTATTGTCGTTACATCAGGTAAGGGGGGGGTTGGTAAGACCACCACCAGTGCTGCCTTTGCCACTGGTTTAGCACTGCGCGGACACTCGACTGTCGTGATTGACTTCGATGTAGGCTTGCGTAACTTAGACTTAATCATGGGCTGCGAACGGCGTGTGGTTTACGACTTTATCAATGTCATCAATGGTGAAGGCAATTTAAACCAAGCCTTAATCAAAGATAAACGGGTCGAAAACCTCTATGTCTTGCCTGCTTCACAAACCCGTGACAAAGATGCTTTAACCTTAAAAGGCGTGGAGCAAGTGCTTGCGGCATTATCAGAACGCTTTGAATTTATCGTCTGTGACTCGCCTGCGGGGATTGAGCACGGTGCGTTAATGGCAATGCATTTTGCAGATGAAGCGATTATTGTCACCAATCCTGAAGTCTCTTCTGTACGCGACTCTGATCGCATCATTGGTTTACTCTCCAGCAAAACCCGTCGCGCCATTCAAGGCGATACCCCTGTGCGTGAACATTTGCTGCTGACACGCTATGTGCCACGCCGTGTACAAAGCGGTGACATGCTCAGCGCACAAGACGTGCAAGAAATTTTAGCCATTCCGTTAATCGGCATCATTCCTGAATCCACAGCCGTGTTGCAAGCCTCGAATGCAGGTGAACCGATTACCCTCGATAGCGATACTGATGCCGGTCAGGCTTACCTTGATGTGGTGGCGAGATTTTTAGGCGAGGATCGCCCCATACGCATGTTCTCTGGCAAAAAAGGGCTGTTTTCTCGCCTATTTGGAAACTAATATGAGTTTTTTCGATTATTTCCGCGCTAATAAGAAAAAATCCGCCGTGGTTGCCAAAGAGCGGCTACAAATCATCGTGGCTCATGAACGGGGCTTGCGCCATTCCAATTTCGATTTTTTGCCTAAGCTTCAGCAAGAATTACTCGCTGTCGTGCGTAAATATGTACAAATCGAAGATGATCAAATCAAAATCAGTGTTGAAAAAGACGGTGATTGCGAAGTATTGGAATTGAATATTGCGCTGCCAGAAGTCGACGACCGCCCGTAACTATTGCCAATTTAAGCTGATTTCGGCGGTGACTGGAAAAAGAATTGTAATGCCCCTGTAGACGCTGCAAGCGGCTCGGCATGGACTTGAAACACCTGCGCTAAGGTCGATGCCGTTAACACCTTTTGTGTCGCGCCAGCATGCAACAATTGACCTTGTGCCAGCAAGACTAATTGATCTGCATAGCGTGCAGCTAAGTTAACATCATGGGTGGCAATCAATACCGTTTTGCCTGCATCGGCTAAGGCTCGGCACAAGCTAAGAATTTCTAAGGCATGTGCAATATCAAGGCTAGCGGTTGGCTCGTCTAGCAGCAAAATATCTGCGCCAGTCGCTAAGCTACGTGCGATTAATACGCGCTGCCGTTCACCACCTGATAATTCGGTGATTAAACGATCTTGCAACTGCGCACAATCCGTGCGTTGCAATGCTTGCTGCACTTGCTGTTGATCTGCGACAGATTGTCGCCGCCAGCGCGTTTGATGAGGATGGCGCCCCATATTCACCACTTCGCGCACAGTAAAGGCAAAATCCAGTTGTGTATTCTGCGGTACAAAGCTCAGCCGCTGTGCTAAGGCACGGCGGCTAAACCGTTGCAAAGCACGTCCTGCTAACTGCACTTCACCTTGGTTAGGTGTCCATAATCCCGCACAAATCCGTAATAAAGTGCTTTTACCTGCGCCATTAGGCCCGAGCAGCGCGGTTAATTGCCCTGCACCCAGTGTGAGTGATAAAGGATGTAACAAAGTGCGCTGGGCGCGTTGGTAACTCACCTGATGTAATTGCAGTACATTCATTTTAAAAAGGTTTTAACAATGATAAAAAATACATGGTTAACTAGGCTGTATTTAGTGGTGTTAGTGCTGAGCTTAGCTGCCTGTGGTGGCGGTGATGATAGCAGTACAGAAACTGATGATGACGATACGATTGAGTACACCTCAGCGGATCAATATTTAACCGACATCGGCTTTGTTGGGACGGCGTTAATTCAAAAAAATGGCGTAGACATTGTGCGCAAGGCATATGGTTATGCCGACAAAGATGCCAATACCTTAAACAGTTTAAGCACACGGTTTCGTTTAGGCTCTTTAACCAAGAGTTTCACGGCAATGGCAGTAGTGCAGTTAAAACGCCAAGGCTTTATTGAAACCTACGACGATTATGTAATGCAATATCTGCCAGATTATCCCAACGGCGATATGATTACCATTCGGCACTTGCTGACTCATAGCTCAGGCATTCCTGATTATTTACCCTACGTCAACAGCAATAATAATTACACTCCAGAAACCTTAGTGAATACCTTTAAGGATCGCGCTTTACTGTTCACCCCAGGCAGCACGGTGAGTTACTCTAATTCCAATTACGCATTGTTAGGCTATTTAATCGAGCAGTTAACTCAAGTCAGCTATGCGTCTTACCTGCAAACGGCAGTGTTAACGCCTTTAGGTTTAAGTAGCACAGAGTATGGGCAAGATAGCAGCAGTCGTTATGCGCAAGGTTATGAGGATTACGAAGCCAACGAGGATGCGGCGTTTTTTGATATGTCGATTCCGTATGCGGCAGGCGCATTAGTCAGCAACTTGCTGGATATGGAAACATGGGGTTTAGCCTTGTTAAGCCAGCAATTAGCCAGTGCCTCAGATTATGCGGAAATCTTCCCAACAGTGGCGAATGATGGTTACTTTTATGCAGGCTTTGGCTGGTTTGTTGGTTATTTAGAAGATAATTTGATTTATCAACACGGCGGCGATATTGAAGGCTTCACCACGTTTATGGCCTTGTACCCTGAGCAAAATGGTTTACTGATTTTGCTGAGTAATCAGGAAGGTGCTAGCGATGAACGGGATCAGATTTTTGAAGAAGTGACAGCGAATGAGTTTTAATGTGCTGTAGGGTGGAATAGCGCAGCGTATTCCACCATAAAGTTCTGCAAACAACTGAGTAACAACAGATTATAAACGGCATGGTGGATTACGGCTTGCGCCTAATCCACCCTACAAATTAACCATTATTCAGTTTTTTATTAAAAAGTTGCTCTTGCAATTGTATTAAGCCAAGCTCTTTGTAAGTATTTTCTTGCAAAACACGAATCTTAAAAGCCTGATAACCTTCTTCATAACCTGCATTAAATTCAGGATCATTGACTTTGCGGCGATCAATATACTCTTTTAAGTCGCTCACCATTAAAACGCCCGATCCACCGCATAACACAAACAATGAATCAACAACAAATGCACTTCCTGAATACGCGCCGTGCGCTCCGCAGGCACACGCAATTCATGATCCTTCGCCGTCAATAACCCCGCCATTGCACCGCCATCCCGTCCCGTCAAAGCGATCACTGACATCCCCACTTCATGCGCGGAGTGAATCGCCTGCACCACATTGGGCGAGTTGCCACTGGTAGAAATCGCCAGCAAAATATCGCCTTCACGTCCCAAGGCTAACACTTGGCGGGCGAAAATTTTGTCATAGTGGTAATCGTTGGCAATCGAAGTCAGCGTTGAACTGTCGGTGGTCAAAGCAACAGCGGGCAAACCTTTGCGCTCGGTTTCAAAGCGGTTTAACAACTCGGCGGCAAAATGTTGCGCATCGCCTGCCGAACCGCCATTGCCGCAACTTAACACCTTGCCGCCTTGTTGTAAGCACTGCACTAACTGTGCGCCAGCGGTGACTAATTTCGGGGCTAGAATTGGCAACGCGGCGGTTTTAACAGCAATACTTTCTTCAAATAATGCGGTGATACTGCTTAAGGCATCCATGTCTTAACCTACGGTTTTGCCATACTGTTGTTCCCACTGCCACGCATGCGCAATAATCGTTTTTAACTCTGCGTATTGTGGTTTCCAGCCTAAGGCTTGGCGTGCTTGCTGTGCATCTGCAACTAAACGCGCCGGATCGCCTTCGCGTCGCTCGCCCATTTGCACCGGAATTTTCAGCCCTGTTACTTCTTCTGCAACATCAATCACTTGCTTAACTGAAAAGCCTTCGCCATTGCCTAAGTTATAGGCCGCACTGTCTGCGCCATTTAATAACTGCTCTAAGGCCAACAAATGCGCCTGACATAAGTCATTGATGTGAATGTAATCGCGGATGCAAGTGCCATCTGGCGTGTCGTAATCCTGACCGAATACCGTGATCGCTGGGCGACGACCTGCCGCCGCTTGCAACACTAACGGAATCAAATGCGTTTCTGGATCATGGCGTTCGCCTAACTGCCCGTCTGGGTCTGCGCCTGCCGCGTTGAAATAACGCAAACACACCGATTTCAAACCAAACGCGCGGTCATAATCCTGCAAAATATGCTCTAACATCAGCTTAGTACGACCGTAAGTATTAATCGGCTGCTGCGGGTGTTTTTCGTCGATTGGCACATATTGCGGCTCGCCGAAAATGGCGGCAGTCGAGGAGAAAATAAAGCGTTTAACGCCAGCTTCTACCATTGCATTCAGCAAGTTTAAAGTGCGTACCACGTTGTTATCATAGTATTTATCGGGACGCTGATTGGACTCACCGACTTGAATATGTGCCGCAAAGTGCATCACAGCATCAATTTGTTGTTCTTGAAATAACTGTTGTAATGCTTTTTTATCGGCTAAATCGCCAACCAATAATTCGCCACCGATCACGGCATCGACAAAACCGGCAGATAAATTGTCTAACACAATCACGCGGTATTGTTGCGCTTGTAATTTTTTCACCATGTGCGAGCCAATATAGCCCGCTCCGCCGACAACAAGGATAGTTTTCATGTAGTGTTTGCCTTGTGCTGAGTGGAGTTAAAAGAGATTGAGGGCATTATAAACGGATAGCCGTCTATGTGCTTGCCTCGGATTTAGGATTTAATCGTAGGGGGGATAAGGCGCAAGCCGTCATCCGCCGTTAATGTCGCATGACGCTGCGCTTATGCGACCTACAACGGTTTTTGCATCCCTCTACGACAGTGGTTATGATGTGTTTTTTTGTTTGTCAAAAGGGCTACCACCATGAATCCTGATGATCCGCGTTATAGCGAGGCTTTCCGGCGTTTGTTAACAGTGATGAACGAGTTACGCGCCGGTTGCCCGTGGGATCGCAAACAAACGCTAGACTCTTTGCGTCATCTGACGATAGAAGAAACTTATGAATTATCCGACGCGATTTTAAACGGCACGCCCGACGAGATTAAAACCGAGCTAGGCGATTTACTGTTACACATCGTGTTTTACACCAAAATCGCCTCCGAGCAAGAAGCCTTTGATATTGGCGATGTAATTAACGGCTTATGCGATAAACTCGTGCGCCGCCATCCGCATGTCTACGGTGATGCTTCTGCTGATAATGAAGGCGAGATTAAACGCCGTTGGGAAGTGCAAAAATTAGCCGAGCAAGCGGAAGGTAAACGCAGTGTATTTGCCGGTGTGCCAAACAGTTTGCCACCTTTGTTAAAAGCGTTTCGTATTCAGGAGAAAGCACGCGGCGTGGGTTTCGACTGGGATGAAACCGCGCAAGTGTGGGCGAAAGTGCAAGAAGAATTAGGTGAATTGCAAGAAAGTGTCGCTGCTGGCGATATTGAACACATGACTGACGAATTCGGTGATGTATTGTTTAGCTTAATCAATTATGCACGTTTTATTAACGTCAATCCTGAAACCGCGTTAGAACAAACTAACCGCAAATTTATCCGCCGCTTTTTGTTATTAGAACAGGCAGTGCAAGCCGATGGCAAAGTATTGCACGAGTTACCTTTATCAGAATTAGATCGTTATTGGGATGCTGCTAAAGCCCAAGAGCGCAAGCCAGAACCGACGGTTTAAACTGCTCATGTCTTCATCTAATCGTTTTATTCCGTATCTTTTATTAGTGACAGCTACTTTGTGCTGGGCAGGAAATTTCGTTGTCGGTCGCGCCATCGAGTCGCAAATTCCGCCCTTAGTGTTGTCGTTTAGCCGTACCTTTTTAGGTTTATTGATTATTTTGCCCTTTGCGTGGTCATCTTTGGTTGAGCAACGGGCATTGATTCGCAAGCACTTAAAATTGTTGATCACGCTCGGCGTGTTAGGCGTAGCGGGCTTTAACTCCTGCTTATACGTGGCTTTGCAAACCACAACGGCAACCAATGCGGCCTTATTAGCCTCTGTGTCGCCCATGATCATCTTGCTGCTGTCTTTCTTCTGGCTCAAAATTGCCGCCAACCGTTATCAAATCCTCGGCGTGTTGCTGTCGTTGCTGGGCGTGGTGGTGATTATTAGTCGCGCCGATTGGCAGGTATTGCAGCATTTGTCACTGAATCAAGGCGATTTATGGGTATTGCTGGCGGTATTAATGTGGGCAATTTATTCGGTGTTATTGCGCTGGCGACCAGCGGAATTACATTGGCTGCCTTTTCTCACCGTGTTGATTATCAGCGGTGTGATTGCGTTATTTCCGCTTTTCGTCTGGGCGTTATTGCATGCACCGGCATGGGAATTATCACCGCCCGTGTTAGCCAGCATCGGCTATACCACTTTCTTTCCGTTGCTGTTGGCTTATGTGTGCTGGAATCAGGCGGTGCATCAAGTAGGGGCTAATCTTGCGGGACAGTTTCTGCATTTGATTCCGACTTTTGGTACATTGTTATCTATTTGGCTGCTCGGTGAGCAGTTGCACCAATATCACATTGCAGGCATTGCCTTAGTGGTGGCGGGGATTTTGTTGGCGACGGTTTGGGCGGGGCGTTTGGCGCGTTAGAAAGGGTTTCGTCTTATAACTTGTAGGGCGGATAAGGCGTAAGCCGTCATCCGCCGCTAATGTCGTATGACGCTACGCTTATACGACCTACAATAATGCTCATAGTTAACTGCGTCACACCCATCAATAAGAACGGTTTACCGAAAAAGTCGCCAAGGCATGTAACGCATCAGTATAGGTGGAGCTTGGCACTACGGCTAACGCTGCAATAGCTTTTTCTGCTTCTAAACGCGCACAGTCTGCGGTGTATTGGATTGCGTCCGTAGACTTAATGGCGCGAATGACATTCTCAATATCGTCACGTCCGCCATGTAAAATGGCTTCTCTCACAACGTGTTGATGTTCTGGCGTAGCATGGCGCAAGGTGTAAATTAACGGCAAAGTGGGTTTACCTTCGGCTAAATCATCGCCGACATTTTTACCCATTTCTTCGCTGGTCGCACTGTAATCCAGCACGTCATCAATTAACTGAAACGCTGTGCCTAAGTGCATGCCGTAGTCAGCCATTGCGCTGATGATTTCCTCAGACTGACCGCTAAGCACTGCACCGAGTTGAGAAGCGGCTTCAAACAATTTCGCAGTCTTAGAACGAATCACTTGCAAATAGGCTTCTTCGGTAGTGTCTGGCTCATGACAGTTGAGCAGTTGCAACACTTCCCCTTCGGCAATAATGTTGGTCGCGTTGGAGATAATTTCCATTACGCGCATGTTTTTTACTTCCACCATCATTTGGAAAGCGCGGGAATACAAGAAATCGCCGACTAACACACTGGCTTCGTTGCCCCAAATACTGTTGGCGGTTTGCTGTCCGCGCCGTAATTCAGACGCGTCCACCACATCATCATGCAGTAAGGTGGCTGTGTGAATGAATTCAATCACTGCCGCTAACGCGATATGATCTTGTTGTTGATAATTGAATGTGCCTGTACCGAGCAGCACTAGCATAGGGCGTAAGCGCTTACCGCCACTATTAACAATGTAGTGACCCAGTTGGTTGATTAAGGCAACATTAGAGCTTAAGCGTTGGTGGATCAACGCATTGACCGCTTGCATGTCTTGGTTAACGAGAGACTGAACGGCTGCAATATCCATAACGCGGTTATCTGACAATTCCTGCATGATAAATTGGTTTTGTAACACTATGATAAGTCGAGTATTCGTTTTTTTAGGCGCATTAAACGCCTTTTTGGCTGTGGGGTTAGGTGCTTTTGGCGCACATGGGTTAAAAACAGTTTTAACGCCAGATTTGTTAGCGGTTTATCACACTGGCGCACACTATCACTTATTGCATGCGCTGGCGGTACTGTGTATTGGAACCCTCGCCCAACACCAACCAGCATCATTATATCTGAAATTAGCCGGATGGTTGCTTGTGACCGGTATTATACTGTTTTCAGGTAGTTTGTATGTACTTAGTATCAGTGGGATTCGTCAATTGGGGATTATTACCCCTTTCGGCGGTGTGGCCTTTTTAGCGGGCTGGTTTATGTTGATGTTGGCGGCTGTGAAATGGCGTGCTGCTGATTTATAGCGTGTCGTAGGCGGATAAGGCGTAAGCCGTCATCCGCCGTAAGTGGGCTTGGTGCGAACTTCAACTGCGTTATGTCGGATGACGGCTGTCGCCTTATCCGACCTACAAAATCGCTTAACTTAATGGCAGATTTCTCCGCGTTCGCGGCGCAAACTCTACAACGACCTTAACTTAATGGTCGTACAGCCCATCCTAGCAGTGAATTTGAAATAGATAGCCGTGTAAATGCGTAATCGTTGGAAGTTGGTATAAGCACTGCAATAGCTTAATCAGGTTCCTTTTTGACACGCATTGATACTCACACGCTATGTTGGCTCATAATAAAACGATACAGGGTTTTACCTTAATTGAATTGATTCTGCTTTTGCTGATAATCGGTGGTTTAACCATGTTATTAGCACCTTATCATGCTGATTCAGAACAGCAAGCTCGCCAAGATTTTGAACATATTGTGCAGACACTGCGACATGCACAGCAAGTCTCTCGCGTGTCTCATTGTCGGATCAGTGTCAGATTAACGCCTCATACTGTCACTTTAGCTTATGATGACCCCATTTGCGGCACTGCGCCGCTACCTTTGCCTGCTGGACAGTCAGCACTGTTTTTAAACAGTGAAACGCCTATTGTGGGGGAAAACTGGCATTACGAGCGCACGGGGCAACCGTCCATCACACAAACGCTGCTAATCGGTCGCTACACTGTGTCTATCGCGCCTGAGCAGGTGCTGTAATCTCGTTGTAACAAGTTGAAGCAACTTTATACATTAAGTGAAATGTGTCACTTTTCACCCGCTTATCAGCACAATGCACCAAATAAGCATCATGTCATCATTTTTTCGCTTGTTTTTTCCAGACCACTGATCAATATTTGCACTTTTTTTCGTTAACGTGCAGCGTGTTTGCTAAGGAGTTGTGAATGGAGTTAACCACCGATAGGGGTGAGGTATTTACCACTTATCTTGTTGGTGAGTCACATCAAGACAAAGGTATTTTGATTATCCATGATGGTTGGGGCGTATTGGCTTATAACCATGCATGGGCAGATCGTTTCGCCCAAGCAGGCTATCAAGCAATGGTGATTGATTTATTTGATGGTCAACACCCTAGCGAACATCGAGACGTGAGTATTATCACCCACAATTTGGATCAATCGGTTGTTAACCAGAAATTGCAGGTTGCATTAAGCCATCTAAAAGATCGCGTTAAACACGTTGCGGTGTTGGGCTGGTCATTTGGTGGCGTACAAGCACAACAGGCAGCATTCAATTTCCCTGAGTTGATTGATGCCTTAGTGTTATATTACTGCCGAATTTTGATCAATAAACAAAAAGCACAACAAATTGACTGTCCTGTGCTCACATTTTTTGCAGAGAATGAGCGCACATGGCCGGATAAACAAGCTGACTTAGAACAAGTCATGTACGAAGCAGATAAGACACTGACCTGCTATAGTTATGAAGCAGATACAGGCTTTGTGAATCCCGACAGCGATTATTATGATGACCAAGCCAGTGACAGTGCGTGGCAACACACCTTACAGTTTTTAGCTGAGTCATTGCATTAACAGTTTCCGTTTTTGAGGGGGCAGCGATTATGAAAATCACAAAGCATTGGTATTCTGCTCGACAAAAGCCCCCTGCTCATCAACCTGTTTTATGCTTCAATGGCGTGTGCTTCATTGGAGAATGGGATGGGCAACAATGGCAAGCCAGCTACTATCAGCATAATCCCACCAGCCCCCCACCAAGCCATTGGCGACAACTGCCTGATTATCAAGATAAATGGCAAGAAGAAGTGACTGAGTTATGTTAAGCGCGGTCAATAAATGTTAGGCATTGCCCTGCCTGTCTTTAATCCCTACCTTTTCTCCAAATCACTTTAATATTCAATTTTTTAGCAAAAAAATAACATGCCCCATTGTGATTCGTTATTGGTGCATACAATATTGTTAAGGTTTCGATATAAAAAATTAATGCAATTGCTATCGACTTCAACATTTGCATGTTATAATCCAGCGTCAAGCCGCATGGCTTAACATCCGTATGCGTCAAAGTGCGCTTGCAGCAAAAGGAGCTTTGTATGAGTTGTTCGCTTAGAGGACAGCACATTACTGCGCCAAACTGCTAAGGAAGAGAAGGACGGAGATTAAGGGAATAAAAATAAATAATAAGGATGCACACAGCTATCAAAGCAAAAAATAAAGCAAAGCTGTGTGACAACAATAATACTAAGAATAGTGTAAAAAGGGGCGCGGTCTAATCCGCGCCAAACCACCAAAGGAGGGTGGAGGAGACTTTATGCTGTTGGTTTTCACAACAACATCGTAAAGCGTTAAAAAGGCGCGGCATTTACCGCGCCAAACCACCAAAGGAGGATGGAGGAGACTGTCTAGTTCGATCCCATCATAAAAACTTATCCCAAAATGGCCTAAGTTTGTAAGTCTTACAAGCGTCTTACCCTTGTTGGTGCGCTGGCTTACGACTGGGTCGATTTGCCGTTGTACTGAAATAACAACTATGTTCTAAAAAGGCGCGGCATTTACCGCGCCAAACCACCAAAGGAGGATGGAGGAGCCTATGTGTACTCTGTCTCAATTTGCATTGTCTTTAAGACACAGTACTAAAATTCGGTTTCTCATTTCTGCTTCGCTTTAAATTGTGCGTTGCAGCATGTTGAGATAAAGTTAATTCATTTGAGCTAAACTGTCAAGCTTTATTTTGAACTTTTTCGTAAAAAAACAGTAGAAGTTGGATGTATCAGTGTAAGATATTGATTTCGGAAGGGAATCACTTACTTTCCTCCTGTGGCTCTGTTTCGCTACTTATCTTATATTGGCCTTAGCGTGGGGTGCTTAGCCTGTTTTATCAGCGAACGTTTGCCGTATCCAGCTTAAATGCAATCTGTACAAATGTTGCAGTGCTGCACTCAATTCATCATTATATGATAAAAAAATACACCTTGCAACTCATATACTTCTGACAACTGTTTTCTACTATTTGGCACTGTGTTGCAATGCCGCATAAATAGCTTGCCTACTCTGTCGCACTTTTTTATCAGTGCGCAACACTAAAATATATGCAAATTATTTACCATGTTTTAGCGTTACCGCAGTGCAGTAGTGTCATTGCTGTCTTATGGCGTTTTGTTTAACACTAGCACGATTTTGATGACAAAACTGCTACATATGTTATAAAACCTATAGACGGTAAGGTTGCTGCATTTTTGAAACAAATGTCTTAGAAGCGTAACAATTTGCACCGAACATTAACGCATTGTCATTATAAATTTGGCGACTAAGCGTTTGAAAATTATTAGTTTAATAAACTGTTGCAATGCAAACAAACGTTTGATAATCACTGTTTATAGCCTTGAATCCTGCCACACTCTCCCTCACTACACGATAAGTGTTTTCCTCAGTATGTCTGTTCCCATTATGCACACACGTTATTGCACCTCATTGGCAGAAGTGCCTGCTGCCGCGTGGAATCGCTTAAGCGATGGCTCCAACCCGTTTTTACAACATGAATTTTTACTGGCCTTAGAGCAACATCAGTGCTTAGAGCCTTATGGCTGGCAAGCCTTGCATGTGTTAGTAGAAGACGAGCAACAACAGTTAATCGGTGCTTTACCCTTATATGCTAAAAGTAATTCTTACGGTGAATTTGTGTTTGATTGGTCTTGGGCTTCTGCTTATGAACAAGTGGTGCGTAAGCCGTATTATCCCAAGCTAGTCTCTGCGTTACCTTATACGCCTGCCACTGGAGATCGCTTATTAGTCGCACCAGAAGCCGATGTTATTGCTGTGCAGCAACAATTACACCGTGCAGCCTTGGAAATGGCGCAGCGCATCAAAGCTTCATCCTTGCATTATTTGTTTACCAGCGAAACAGACAATGTTTTTCTGCAAAGCCAAGCTAAATTGCATCCGCGCATCGGTTATCAGTTTCACTGGCAAAATGAAGGTTATCGAGATTTTCAGGACTTTTTAGAGCGCTTTACTTCAAAAAAACGCAAACAAATTCGTCGTGAGCGCCGCGATGCACAAAGTACAGGCTTGACCATTGAATGTTTAAATGGGCATCAAGCTACCGAGGAGCAGTGGCAGATTTACCATCAGTTTTACTGTTCCACTTTTGACCGTAAATCAGGCGTGCCGACTTTGTCATTAGCTTTTTTCCAAGCCCTCGCGCAAACCATGCCGGATCAAGTGTTGTTAGTTTTAGCGCATCAAAATGGTCAATATGTTGCGGGTGCGTTTAATTTATGCGGCACTGATACGCTATATGGACGGCATTGGGGCTGTAATGCTCACTTCCGCCATTTGCACTTTGAGTTGTGTTATTACCAAACCTTAGATTATTGCTTAGAACATGGCTTAAAACGCTTTGAAGCCGGTGCACAAGGCGAGCATAAACTGAGCCGTGGTTTTTTACCTTCTGTTACGTGGTCGTGGCATTGGTTGAATGACGAACCGTTTGCAGCATTAGTACAACGCTTTTTACAGCAAGAAACGCCTGCTATTCGCAACTATGTGGCAGAACTGGAAACGCATTCTCCGTTTAAGCAGGATTAAGCTGCATTTGTATTTGTAGGGTGGAATAGGCGCAAGCCGTATTCCACCATGCGGTTTATAATCTGTTGTTACTCAGTTGTTTGCAGAGTTTTATGGTGGAATACGCTGCGCTATTCCACCCTACAAGTGTTCATAGTGTGGTGGTCGCTTGGCTTAAATAAGGTTGCACCCGCTGTATAATCGCAGTGTCATCAAAGTTATCGGCAAATTGCTGCAATTCTTGGGTCAGCACCGTTAAGCCTGCATTGGCTTCTACCAAGCTTGCTAAATAATGGCTGAGTGCATGGAAATCGCCCATTTGTGCTAACTCATGTAATTGCTCTGCTTGTTCAGCAGTTAAATGCTGGTTCTCATTTTCACTGTGCATTACTTCCAGCGGAATCGCATCGAGATTCATCGCCTGTGCATTCGCATGAAAACGCCATGTTAAGGCCAAATGTGTTTGCAAACACTGCAATAACTCGGTCATGGTGTATGGCTTATACAAAAACGTGCTACAGCCAGAGCTTCTTAATAATGCCATTTGCGGTTGATCGGCACTGGCTGTGGTGACACCGATAATCGGCGTTTGTGCAAACTGGTGATGTGTGCGCAATTGGCGAATGGTTTGAATGCCTTCTAATGCCGGTAACAACAAATCGATAATCAATAAATCAGGGGCCGTTGTGAGCGCGGCAGACAGAATTTGTTGACGGCTATCAGCCAGCAATAAATGAAAGCCTAAGTCTGTTAACAAGGCACTTAACACTTCTCGATTTAAATCATTTTTTTCAGCTAATAACACGGTATACGGGCTATTATGGGCTGCTGAGGTTTCATAACCACAAATATCACTGATTACCAGTGTGGGAGATACCGTGGTGTGTATTGGGACATAATGCGTTTGTGCGCATGGAATTTGAAATTCAAAGCAACTGCCTTTTCTCAACACACTCTCAACCTGAATGCTACCCTCCATCATTTCAATTAGCTTTTGCGTGATGCTTAAGCCTAAGCCTGCCCCCTCTGCCTTTTGATATTTATCGCCCGTTTGCTGAAAAGGGGTAAAAATATACGGCAAGATAGCCTCTGGAATGCCCACCCCTGTGTCACTGATGGTGCAAGTCAACATATCCGCTTGCCAGTGCACTTCAAGGCGAATACTACCACTGTGGGTAAATTTCACCGCGTTGCTCAGCAAATTAATTAAAATTTGTCGCAAGCGTTTATCGTCTGCATGCACACCCAAAGGCAAGGTGACTGAAGGTTGATAATGAAATTGGAGTGATTTCTGATGGGCGCGAATACGAAACATATCGACTAACTCTTGCAAAAAATTAGGCAAATGAAAGTCAACAGGAAATAAGGCCATGTGCCCTTCCTCCATCTTAGCAAGGTCTAAAATGTCGTTAATTAAGGTGAGTAAATGCTCGCCACTCTGTTGAATGGTTTCGATACCGTGATGTTGTTGCTGTGGGCTTAAATGATCGCGTTGTAGTAATTGGGCATAGCCTAAGATCGCATTTAAAGGCGTGCGTAATTCATGGCTAACATTGGCTAAGAAAACGGTTTTTGCTTGGTTGGCAGACTCTGCAACGGTTTTCGCTTGTTTTAATTCATTGGTGTAATGCTTTAAATCCGTCGCCATGATATTAAACGAGGTAATCACATCGCCAATTTCATCTTTAGACGAGACTGCAAGCTGATGGGTAAAGTTGCCTTTAGCAATATTGATTGCTGCTTTGCGTAGGCGTATCAACGGTTTAGATAACGATACAGATACCAACCAGCTAAATAAAATAGTGAGCAGTAAAATCACCACTAAAGCAAATAAACCAATATTGCGCAAAGAATCAATGAACTGATTTAAGGTGCTGGCAATGCTGAATGACTGACGTTCTACCGCCGCTTGCAAGGCATCATCATTCAATTCTAATTCTACATAACCCGCAATAGTTTGCTCTGACTTTACGGCAAAAGCTAAAAAGTAGCCGTGTTCTAAAGAACGTAAAATCGCCGTTTGTGCGTTTAACTCGTCAAGTGGCACACTCAGTGTTTGTAAAAACGCTGAATTTTCTGGCGTGCCATCTGTAATCACAAAGCCTTCCACATTGGCCACCCAAACACGTTCTAAGGGCAGCCACATCTTAAGTTCATTATCAATAATGCGGTTTAATAAACCTACTTGAGTTTGATAAAGCGGGTTAAATAAACGTTGACTCAGATAGTCAGCAGTTTTAATTAAAGTATGTTCTTGCGTTTGGCGATATTCCGTAATCGCTTGTTGATGCAACTCATTTTCTAAACGGGTTGCATCATGCCATAATAACCATTCGCTAATGGCAAATACGCTGGTTAATAAAATAATATTGACCACGCTAAGATAAAGCGCGTATTTTAAACTAAGACGCATGGCATTAATTCTCTGGAATAAACTGTATTAATTGCTCAGCTTTTTCTAAGTTGGCAAAATCAGTTTCAGTTAATGCTTCAAAGTGATCAATTAAAGAAGCTTTTAATGCAGCTTGACCTTTAGTTGTATTGCTCAAGTCTAAAAAAGCTTGAGTTAACACAGTTTTATGCGCTGCTGCCATATTTTCATTCAATAACACCAACCAACGTAAGATGTCAGGCGTTTGTGCAAAAATGCGTAATTTATTGCGCAATGTTTCGGGCAATTTCTGCCAGTCGCCATTATTGAATGCTCCTGCTTGTGCTTTTCCTAACACCACCCAATACGCTTGTGTTTGTTCATCTCCTGCTAATAGGTATTGAATCGCTTCTTGAGTGTTAATAGCAGTGCCTTGGGGGAGAATTTGAAAACCAGCTTGGGTTAAATAGGCAGTGGGTAAGGCATAGGCGGAGGTAGAACGCAGGCTTTCAAAGGCAATGGTTTTACCTTTTAAATCATTAATCTGCTGGATGTCGCTGTCTTGCTTGGTGAAAAAAACGCTGTGGTATTCGCGTAGCCCTTTACGCCAACCTAATAAAAAGGGCTGCATATTGGCTTCTTGTTTCAGTTTTAGCCCTGAGAAGGTGCTCTCCATGATCAAAGCCAATTGACCAGCACGGACTTGTTCAATTAATGCAGTTTGATCAGAGACGGTGACTAACTCGATTTTGAGTTGCTGAGCCTGTAGACCTTGGTTGAGTTGCTGTACCAAGTCTCGATACAGCTTTAACATGTAATCAGGTTCATTTTTGCGTTCATTAATAATCCCTAAACGCAATATTTGAACATCTGCCTGCACTGTGCAGGGAAGTAAATTGCTGATGAAACAAATAATAATCAGATAAAATAAACGCATGATATACCCTCGTTTCTCTAATTTGTCATAAAGATGCTTTAAGCTACAGAACTTGCGTCGTTCGTTATTAGCTTGAAGCCATCACAAATCACAAGGATATATTGCAATGCAATATTAAAATAATGCTAGCATAATATGCTTTTAAAACAAGTTTAATTTAGCATTAAAAAAACCTTAAAATATTTATTTTAAGGTTTTGGCGAGCATTATTTTTTTAAAAAAGTAAATTAGCTGATAATGATTGCTTATTTTAAGCTGACTTTACCCTGTCTTACGCGCTGTTTCCATCACATGCACATTGTCTCCTGTCGGCAGTTCCCGTGCTTGCTGCGAGATGCGCATGTGTGCACATTCCAAGTCTTTGGCAATTTCTGGGTGTGTCTCGCTTAACTGCTGTAACACCTGACACATTTGCTGCATTTTGCTGTCTAACACATGAATGTCATCTAGCATGTGATTAATCGCATGTTGCATCGGGTCTAGGTCGGGGGTGTCTTGTGGCATGCCATAGGCATCAAAAATCTTTTGTGCTACTTCTTGACGGTGATGTTGTTGGTAATGTTTATCGACTTGAATCACCTTACCAGGAATGCCGACCACGGTTGCACCTTCTGGCACATCTTTTACCACTACCGCATTAGAGCCAATGCGAGCACCGCTGTTAATCATGATAGGGCCTAACACTTTTGCGCCCGCACCGACCACCACGTCATTGCCTAAAGTCGGATGGCGTTTGCCTTTTTGCCACGTTGTACCGCCTAAAGTGACACCATGATACAGCGTGCAATCATTGCCAATCACTGCCGTTTCGCCAACCACCACGCCCATGCCATGATCGATAAAAAAGCGTCGCCCAATAGTCGCCCCAGGGTGAATTTCAACGCCCGTAATCCAGCGTGAAAAAGTGGACAAGGTACGTGCTAACCATTTCCAATTTGCCTGCCATAGTCGATGACTAATCCGGTGCAATAAAATGGCATGCACACCAGGGTAATTGGTCAACACTTCAAAAGCGGTGCGGGCGGCGGGGTCACGCTCAAAAACACAGTCAATCGTTTCTTTGAGATGTTTAAACATGGTTAGTTATTCCTATCAATACTCAGTAATTTCTGAGTAAAATACTCGGTTTTAGCTGAAGCAAGTATAGTTCACATTGCCAGACGATGCTCAGCCTAATACTTTATGTGGGTTCATTAAATTTTTAGGGTCTAAAAGCTGTTTAAATTGCTGCATTAACTGCAAGCCCACTGGCGAGCCATATTGTTGCAACACCGCACAGCGCAATTGTCCAATACCGTGTTCGGCACTGACACTGCCGCCTAATTGTGCCACTACTGCATGCACTGCATCGCTTAACTGAGCTTCAAAGGCAGAAAATTCCGCCGCACTCATGTCAGCCGGTTGCACTAAGTTAAAATGAATATTACCATCGCCGACATGACCAAACGGCAACACACGCACGCTAGGCAATATCGCTTGTACCGCCGCCGTGGCTTGCGTTAACAGTTCGGGAATAGCGGCTAAGGGAACAGATACATCGTGTTTTACGCTAGCACCTGCCAACCGCTGCGCTTCTACAATCGCCTCACGCATAAACCACAATTGCTGTGTTTGCTGTCCACTGTTGGCAATGACTGCATCAAGCAACAAACCATTTTCAAACAAGGGCATTAACGCGGCTTCAGCTTGTTGTGTTAAACCGCTTGCCATCGCACTGCTAGACAGTTCTAACAACACATAACAGGGATAAGGCTGTTCAAATGGGTCTACCGTGCCTTGTACCTGTGTTAACGCTAATTCGACCGCCGGTCTAGGCATTAATTCAAACGAAGTGACTTGATCGCCTAATTGCGCTTGTACTTGATGCAAGAGTGGTACGGCTTGCGCGGCATCCTCAATCGCCAGCAAGGCGGTAACGCGCTCGCGTATCGCCGGATACAGCTTTAGCACAGCCGCGCTGATAATGCCTAAAGTGCCTTCAGACCCCATAAATAAATGTTTTAAATCATAACCGGCGTTATTTTTCCGCAACTGACTTAATCCATCCCAAACAGTGCCATCTGGCAGAACAACTTCTAGTCCCAACACTAAATCGCGTGCATTGCCATATTTTAACACCGCAAGGCCACCGGCATTCGTGGCTAAATTGCCGCCGATTTGACAACTGCCTTCTGCACCTAAGCTCAAAGGCAAATAACGGTCGACACTGGCAGCCGCTTGCTGCAATTCACTGAGAATACAACCTGCCTCTGCAATTAACACCTGATTGTCTGGATCAAGGGCGCGAATGCTGCGCATGCGTCCTAGCTGAATCACCACTGCTTTACCGCTATCATCAGGCGTAGCCGCTCCTGCTAAACCGGTATTGCCGCCTTGTGGTACCATCGGCACTTCATGCTGATAACACCATGCCATCACGGCAGATAACTCGGCAGTATTGGCGGGTCGGATAACGGCTTGTGCTTGGCCTTGCCAACGCTTGCGCCAATCGGTGAGATACGGTGCCATATCATCAGCATGGGTGATAAAACCCTGTTCCCCGACAATGGCACGCAAAGGACTTAGATCATTCATGGTGTCTCTAACCTATGGTGAGCATAAACCGTCTCTGTCGATAGACACCTAAGCGGCAACTTAAGTGAATGACAGATAGGCAAAAATTGATTAGATTTAGTTAATTGATTGTCTTATAAAAATCAAGAAAATCGTGTTGTATTCTCAGGAATTGATTAAAGCTATCGCGGACTTATGTTAAAGTAACTAGGCGATTACGCTGAGGATTAACCACGCCCTGCGGGTGAGTCTAGCACTTCGCCAACACGCTTTGGCCGCTCAATGAGTCAATGGGGGTATTGACTCCAGCCCCATCAATAGCACGTTGAAATACGAATTTATGTGTTGAGCATAGATAATGCTGCTCAGCAACATTTCTGCATGAAAGACTTCAGCAAGTGAGCGTTAACAACAGTTTTGCAGTGCAATGCGCTTGTATAAGGCCAAGAAAATATGCTAAATACCAGAAATGGCTTAAACGCACTTACTTGTTACATGCGTCAGCCTTGCGCTGACGGCCTTGTGACGGTGACAGAGCACATAATTGATTAACCTTACTTGGTGACAAACCACAATAAGCGTTTTACTCCGGGATTTCTAGTATGTCCAAAAAAACGACGGAAAATGCGGCACCGGCGACTACTAACGAAAATGAATCATGCCACGGACGCATTCTCGTAGTAGATGATGATGCCTTTATTTTGACTTTATTATCAGCATGGTTGGAAGATGCGGGTCATGAAGTGCGCACCACTGAAAATGGTGATGATGCGATTGCCTTATTGCCACAATTTCAGCCTAATTTGGTGATTACCGATTTGCGCATGGAAGGGATGGATGGCATCACCTTACTGAATGAAATCCAACAATATAATGCTGTGTTGCCCGTGATTATGCTCAGCGGCAGTGCGCAAATTTCTGATGCTGTACGCGCAGCCCATCAAGGGATTTTCGAGTTCTTAACCAAACCAGTAGAACCCGATGCCTTATTCCGCTGTGTACGCGCTGCGCTATTGTATGCAGGTAATACGGGCGGCAGCCAACAAACTAACAGCTTTGCCCCTGAAATCATCCACCAAAGTACCGTGATGGCAAACCTGTTAAAACAGGCGCAACGGGTGGCTAAAAGCCGTAGCAGCGTATTTATCGGCGGTTCAACTGGTACCGGTAAAGAATTATTAGCGCATGCTATCCACCGCGCCAGCCCGCGTGCAGATGCAGTGTTTGTCGGCGTAAACTGCGGTGCTTTATCTGAGCAATTATTAGAATCTGAATTATTCGGTCATGAAAAAGGCGCGTTCACGGGCGCAGTACGCAAACACTCTGGCTTATTTCAAGCAGCCAGCGGCGGCACACTGTTTTTAGACGAAGTGGGTGATATGCCACCGACTTTGCAAGTAAAGCTGTTACGGGTGTTGCAAGAAGGCCAAGTAAAGCCCGTTGGGGCAGTCGATAGCGTGGATATTGATGTGCGCATTATTTCTGCCACACACCACGATTTAGAATTGGCTGTTAAACGTGGCGAATTCCGCGAAGATTTGTTTTATCGCTTAAACGTGATTCCGCTTTACATTCCTGCCTTGAATGAACGCAGGGAAGACATCCCGTTATTAATTAACCACTTCTTAGCGCAGCAAGCACAGCAAGACGACTTAGACGAATTACCACGTTTTGCGCCAGATGCGTTGGACTACATGATGTCCATGCCGTGGCCGGGTAACGTGCGTCAGTTGCAAAATGTGGTGGAGCGGTGCAGCGTGTTATCGGTGTCGCCGATTATTCCGCACTCTTTGGTGAAAAAAGCCTTACGCGATTCAGAAAATAAATTCCAAACCTTACAAGAAGCACGCGACGAATTTGATCGCAATTACTTGCATCGTGTGTTGCGTATGGTGGGGGGGAATATGAATAACGCGGGGACGGTTTCGGGCTGTAGCGAAAAAGAGTTACAAACTTTATTGCAACGGCATCGGATTGATCCAAATGAATTCCGCAAAGCCTCTACAGAAGATGAAGCCGCCTCCCCACAAGAGGGAGACGGCATACGCTTAGTTTAAGCGGCTGCTTGAGACAGCTTAAACACATGCGCATTAAGGCGGCTTTTATGACGAGCTGCCTTATTTTTATGAATTAAACCTTTAGTGACCATACGGTCAATCACAGGTACAGCGGCGGTGTAAGCTGCTTGCGCAGCAGGTGCGTCGCCCGCTTCAACTGCTTTTACCACTTTTTTCAAGTGAGTACGGAACATAGAGCGCTGACTAGCGTTTAATTGACGGTGTTTTTCGGCTTGACGTGCGCGTTTGGTTGCTTGAGCTGAGTTAGCCAAGGTTTCACTCCTGCGTGAGATTAACTAAAAACAAAAAATTCGGTAACAACATAAACGAGTTAATATCTAATGGTTTAGCAATTTTGTCAAGCCTATTTTTTCATGACTATTCGCTAAGTTTAAGACTCGATTGATGGGCTTTGCAGTGATGTAGGGTGGAATAGCGCAGCGTATTCCACCATAAACGCCTGCAAAAAACCAAGCAACAATAGATAATAAGCTATATGGTGGAATACGGCTTGCGCCTATTCCACCCTACAAATCGGTGTGCTGTCACACCCTGTTCATGGCAGTCGCTTACCCTGTTACCCCCTAATACAGCAATATTAAATCGTGAATAGAGTTAAACAAGCTTCTATTGCAGGCGATGTGCTTGCGTTACTGGCAGGCGCTGCATTGCCGTTGGCTTTCGCGCCGTTTTCATGGTTCTTTCTCGCCATTTTGTCACCCGCAGCCCTTTTTCTACTCTGGCAAGATGTCAGCGTTAAGCGCGGGTTTTGGCGTGGCTGGTTATTTGGGCTAGGCTATTTCGGCGTAGGCATCTCGTGGGTTTACGTTAGCTTCAGCGATTTTAGCGACATGGGCTGGCTAGCAGCCGGTGCATTAACCGTTGGCTTTGTTATGTTCTTATCGCTGTATATCGGCGTATTGGGCTGGCTTACTGCACGCTTCTTTCCCGTTGCGCATTACAGCAAGTTCTTGTTAGTGCTGCCTATGGGCTGGGTATGGATAGAATGGTTTAGAAGTTGGTTGTTTACCGGCTTCCCTTGGCTGAGCTTAGGTTACAGCCAAATCGACTCCCCCTTGCGCGGCTTAGCCCCTATTTTAGGCGTTTACGGCGTAAGCCTAGCCGTAGCCTTAACCGCTGGTTTAATCGCCTTTGTGCTGCAATCACGGCACTGGAAGTTAGAAGAAACGGTGTTTTCTCTGTTTTTATTTGGCACGATTTGGGGCGGCAGTTGGGGTTTAAGTACCTTGCAATGGTATAGCCCTAGTGCAGACCCCTTAAAAGTGGCTTTAATTCAAGGCAATATCCCACAAGAATTTAAATGGCAAAGTGATTATCAACAAGAAACCATCGAACGCTATTTACGCTTAAGCCAAGAACAACGCGATGCAGACTTAATCATCTGGCCTGAAACGGCAATCCCGACCTTTTTTCACTTTGAGATTACCCAGCAATTGCTAGAAATCTTAATGCAAGAGCGGGCGTTATATAACATCGACTTCCTCGTCGGCGTGCCCTACAAAGCAGGCCAAGGCGAATACTATAACAGTGTGTTAAGCCTAAGTGATTTACCGGATTTCTATCACAAAAACCATTTAGTTCCGTTTGGCGAGTATATCCCGCTCATGGATTGGCTTGGCTCTATATTTGATATTTTGAAAGTGCCGATGTCCTCCTTTTCCAAAGGGGCTTATTACCAGCACAATTTATTTGCCGCCGATCAATCGATTGGGGTCTCGATCTGTTATGAAGCGGCATTTGGCGAACGTATCCGTACCGCCTTGCCGAAAGCCAGTCTATTAGTCAATATCAGCAATGACGCGTGGTTTGGCGACTCTATCGCGCCCCACCAGCATTTAGAAATTGCGCAAATGCGCGCTTTAGAAACCGGACGTTATTTATTGCGGGCAACCAATACCGGCATCTCTGCCATTATCGACCCTAGCGGCCAAGTCACTGCGCGGACACCACAATTTACCACGCAAGCCTTAGCCGCCACCGTACAGCCCATGCAAGGCATTACCCCTTACGTCCGTCTAGGGGAATTGCCTTTGATTTTACTACTCGCCGCCGGTTTTGCCTTGGGATTGGTTATTCATCATCACGCTCAAACTCAGAATCGTCAATCGTTCTTTTAAACAGCGTGTTACCGCATTTTGGGCAAGCAGGAATATGCGTGGGTCGTTGGAAAGTCAGCGACTCACCGCATTGATCACAAATCAAGGTACCCGGCCCTGCAATTTCGCCACTCATCCACTCTGTGGCATAGCGAGCGCGTTCTGCCAAATTGTGTAACTCGATTTGTGTTTGATCGACCATTACGCTAAATACATCTAAAAGCCGATCTTCCAATAACTCTAAATCGAATTTCAGCCAATCGGCCAAGCCTTGCCCTGTTTCGCTGACAAACTGCGCTGCATCTTCTAAGTCACGGCGTAAATAATCACCAATGCGCTCGGCTTCTTCATCGGTTAATTCGCCTAACTCCACCGCACGCATTTTGGCGTGATCAATATGCTCGCGTAGGCTTAAAGTGGTCGGTGTTTCCAAAGCCGTTTTTACCCGTGTCATCATGTGTTGATAACCGGTGCTTAAGCTGTCATTAGCTTGCTCGTGGTGTTCCGTACTCATGGTAAGCGACTCCTATGACCTTAACGGCCTGATGGCTTATTTTTTGTCCGTTACTTTTTCACCAAAGGCCGCAATTAATTTCGCTTCTAAGCGCTCAACGGCTTTACGTTCTCGCTCTAAAGCCCCTTCGGTTTTGATCATCCGATCTCGTAAACTCTGTGCTTCTTGGCGTGCCACATTCAAATCATGATCTTGTTTGATATGATTATCTTTATGTGCTTGATCCTGCGCCTCGCTGCGTGCCACCAAGGCGGCAATCTTCTTCTCTAATTCAATCCGGTTACGTTTTTCCGTTTCGGCATCATTACGCAGTTCTTTTTTCTCTTCTTTTAACAAGCGTTGTTCGTTCTCGTACTTTTTCAAGGTCTCGCGCAACTCTTGCACCTGAGCTTCTGCCACAGAGGTGCGTGCTTGCTCTTGCTTTAACTGCCGCCAAACTTGATCCGCTTCCAGCTTAGTCTCTTTTAAGGTGTGTTCTACCCGCTCTTTTACCCGCGCATTTGACACCGCTTCTTCTTGCGCTTCACGTAATGAGACGTGCTCTTGTTCTAACTGGCGATTTAGCTCATATAACTTTTTCTGTGCGCTATCGCTATGCTCACGCGCACGGCCTAATTCTTCAATCAAGTTACGAATTTCGTGCTCTTGCTTGTCAACCTTTTCTTTTAGTATAGCAATTTGTGTTTGCGCGCTTTTTAATTCGCCGGTTTCCCGCTCTAAATCGACTTCTAAAGCTTTCTGCGCCCGCGTTAATTGTTCAATGTTATTTTGCCGTTCAACCAATTTTTGCTCTAAAGTCGCAACTTGGTTTAAGGCTTCTTGTCGCTGTTGTGTAATGACTTTTTCTTGCTCATTGTGGCGTTGTCTAATGACATCAACATCACGCTGTGCAAACTCTTGAGAAATCTTCCAAATAATTTCAGCAGCTTCAATACCAATCCGTTTAACCTCTTCCGGCAATTCGGCGGGCTTGTCTTCAATTGTCGTGAGGTTAATGGTTTTCCTTGACATAAGTAATATCCTGTAACACGTAACAATACGGTTTTAAATACAAATCATCATCGCTGTCATCTGACCACGATTTCATTTAGTTGTGGTGAGTTATGGTTAGCCCGCCATGAAAATGCAATGCTTGACAGCACATAATTCTCATCGCTAACCGCAAGCGTGCAGTATAAGGCATTGAGTAAGCTGGGTGCTAATTAAACTCAAAATGTTGTCGTGGTGCAGAATAGAATGCTTGTAGGTCAAATAAGGCGCTAGCCGTCATCCGACATAACACAGTCGAAGCTTGCACCAAGCCACCGACGGCGGATGACGGCTGTCGCCTTATCCGCCCTACGAATAAAGGAGTTACACTGATGATCACAACACAAGACCTCTGGCTAGACACAACACAAGGCCGCTTATTCGCCAAACGCTGGCAACCTGCTGTTATGCGCTCAGAAGTACCTATTGTGTTATTCCATGACTCACTGGGCTGCGTTGCATTATGGCGCGATTTTCCCGAGCAATTGGCGTTAACAACAGGCCGAACCGTGATCGCCTATGATCGCTTAGGCTTTGGACAATCAGACCCAAGCCCGCACGCGCTCGATTTAGACTTTATTCATACCGAAGCACACGGCGCATTTTCCGCCTTATGTCAGCAGTTAAACTTGTCGCAATATGTTGTCTTTGGGCACAGTGTCGGTGGTGCAATGGCGGCGGTCTGTGCTGCCAGTTTTCCTGAACACTGTCGCGCTTTAATCACAGAATCTGCACAAGCCTTTGTTGAAGACAGTATTCTGGAAGGTATTCGCCTAGCGGAACAAGCATTTACCCAAGAAGGGCAATTAGACCGCTTAAAAAAATATCACGGCGATAAAGCAGAATGGGTGTTAAACACATGGGTGAGCACTTGGCTGGCTGAGGAGTTCCGACATTGGAATTTAGATGAAGTCTTACCTTCCGTGCATTGCCCTGTATTGTCCATTCATGGTGAAAACGACGAATACGGTTCTAACCAACATCCCGAACGCTTTAGCGCACTGTCTTCAGGCACGGCAACAATGCAAATCTTGCCAGACTGCGGACATATTCCACATCGTGAGCAACAAAGTTTTGTACTGGATTTGGTGCAAGCTTTTTTGGCTTAAATTGGGGAGGAAGGGCACTAGGGGATGCTTTATATCATCTTGTAGGTCGGATAAGGCGATAGCCGTCATCCGACAGGGCGAGGATACGGTGTATCGGTCAACTCCTCCACATTCTCACCGCCAAGGGACGCGGCGCAAATTCTACAGCAGCCTTAACTTAATGGCAGTGCCCCCAACAGAGAGAGAACTTTCAAAACCTAACACAACGGTAGAAAGTCAAATATCGATCCCCATTATGGTCAGCACTACGCCAGCAAGCTAAGGCTGCGGGTGTTGCGTTTTTTTACCATCATATTAGGAGACGCTAATGATTCGACCTCTCACTTCCGCACTGATCTTATCTGCCTTATTAGTCCCTGCGGCTGCACAGGCTGAAGAACACAAACACGCTGAAGCAATGCCAATGGAAGCCGCTGTTAGTGTAGAGTTGCACTTGTTAACTGCGGAAGGTTCAGGCGATGCCGTGGGCGCAGTGGGTTTAACGGATACACCTTATGGCTTACTGTTAACACCCAACTTAAGCCAATTAGAAGCGGGTATTCATGGTTTCCACATTCATGCTAACGGTAGCTGTGATCCTGCGGAAAAAGAAGGCAAGATGGTGGCAGGTTTAGCCGCAGGCGGTCACTTTGACCCAACCGAAACTGGCAAACATGAAGGTCCTTATGGTGAAGGCCATTTAGGAGATTTACCACCGTTAGTGGTTGATAGCGAAGGCCATGCTGTGTTACCTGTCTTAGCACCGCGCTTGAAAATCGCAGACGTTAAAGGTAAAGCGTTAATGGTTCATGCAAGTGGCGACAACTATTCTGACGAGCCGAAAAAATTAGGCGGCGGCGGTGCGCGTGCTGCTTGTGGTGTGATTCCAGAATAAGCCGGTTGCTCAGTTTTAGCGCTTCATGCAAGGCGGATGGTGGCGTATTGCCTCATCCGCACTTGAGCTAGACCTGTCTAAGACAGCTTACGTTTTCGCTGAAAATAACCGAACCGTTATTTATGACTTACGGTGTTGTTTTTCTAAGCGTTCTTGACGTTCTTTTGCTTCAATAGACAAAGTGGCAATAGGACGCGCCATTAAGCGTTTTAAGCCAATTTCCTCGCCGGTTTCATCGCAATAGCCAAAAGAGCCATCTTTAATGCGCTCTAAGGCGGATTCAATTTTCTTAATCAACTTGTGATAACGTTCTGTGGTGCGCAGTTCTAAAGTGGTATCAGACTCTAAGCTGGCGCGGTCTACATCATCCGCTTGTCGCCAATCATTTTCTTGCAACAATTCTGATGTATGACTCTCCTCCTCTTCTAACTCAGCTTTCCATGCTAATAAACGAAGGCGGAAGAATTCCAACTGCTGATCGTTCATGTAAGGCTCTTGCTCATTCGGCTGATAGCCTTCCGGTAATGCGATTGGCTCTGACATCAGCGAATCCTCTCTGGTACTTTGAAGGTTGGTAAAAAAAGAATGGCCTTATCTATTGTGGACAAAATGGGGAATTCAATGCTTGGTATCGTGTGTGTTTACATGCGTGTCGCTGCACTCAATACCTGACTTCATTGCACTGTCTTGTTGACAGTAGTGCTGTCCTGTCATTTTACAACCCATCCACGCCGTTTCTTTCCTGTGAGAGATGTCATGTGATGCTTCGAGTTCCCCCTTTTTGTGCATGACTGTGGCACAATAAACAGTCAGGCAACCCACTTAATTATCGGTTTATTAAGCAATTAAGCATTATTGGAACTTGAGTATGAAGAAATCGGCGGCAGCGGTAACGACCGAGAAAAAAACGACGGCGGCTCCAGCAAAAAAACGCAGCACGAGCAGTGGCAAAGCTAAAACCGCGACTAAAGCAACTGGCAAAGCAGCAGCTCCTGCACCAGCTACTGCTCAGCTAGCACTCATGAAACGATTGCCCAATTTGCCTTCTAAACAGCAGGCCAAAAAAGTCGCCATTTTAAGCCTTGGCGCGGTGTTGGCAAGTGCTTTAGTACTCTTATTAGGCTGGTTGTTGATTACGGTGGAATTTAATATTCATTTTAATGATTCGCAGACGATTACACGGCGTGCCTTTACCATTATTGAATGGGCAACGGGTAAAAGCGAAGCCGCCGAGTAATCTCAGGTCTGCGTTATTCGCGCAAATCAGGATTGGCGTTTAAAAAGTCTCGAATGGAGACCGCACGCCCACCGGCTTTTTGCACTGTGAGCAAGCGCAACACGCCGTCACCTGTCGCAATATCCAAGCCGTCATTGCTGACCTTGACAATATTGCCTGCCACTTGATCATGTGTGCAATCTAACGGCTCGGCTTCCCAAATGCGTAGGGTTTGCTCTGCCACTTCCCCCCATGCCACAGGCCACGGGTTAAAGGCGCGAATTTTTCGATCTAAAGTGATCGCAGAATCTTGCCAATCAATCTGCGCCTCGGCTTTTTCCAATTTCGCCGCATAATTGGCGTGTGAGGAGTCTTGCACCACAGGCGTTAAGTTTTCCAAATCATCTAAATGACGGCTTAATAATTCCGCACCTAAGGCTGCTAAGCGATCATGCAAACTCTGCCCCGTCTCTTTAGGCTGAATCTCACAACTTGCATGTGCCAACATCGGCCCTGTATCCAAACCTGCTTCCATCTGCATTAAGGTCACGCCGGATTCTGTATCACCCGCTAAAATCGCGCGCTGAATCGGAGCCGCTCCGCGCCAACGTGGTAATAAAGAAGCATGCACATTGACACAGCCTAAACGCGGCATGTCTAACACCACTTGTGGTAACAACAAGCCATAAGCCACTACCACCATTAAATCCGCATTTAATTTGGCGATGTCAGCTTGTGCTTCTGGTGTTTTTAAAGTAGCGGGCTGATAAATAGGCAACTGATGTTGTTGCGCTAACTGCTTCACCGGACTGGCTTGCAGCTTACGACCGCGACCGGCTGGGCGGTCGGGCTGGGTGAATACGGCACACACTTCGTGTGACGACTGTAATAATGCGTTTAAACACGCCGTCGAAAATTCTGGCGTCCCTGCAAAAATAATCCGTTTTTGACTCATTTATGAGGCCTTGCGTTGTTGTTTTTGTTGACCTTTTTCCAACTTTTTGCGAATGCGTTGCCGTTTCAGCGGCGACAAATAATCAACAAATAATTTACCGTTTAAGTGGTCTAATTCGTGTTGTAAACAAATGGCCAATAAGCCATCCGCATTAATAGTACGGGTTTTCCCATCTTGATCTGAAGCTCGTACAGTGACGGTTTTAGCGCGGTCTACATATTCACGGAACCCCGGCACAGATAAACAACCTTCTTCAATTGCATCTCTGCCACTAGAGGCAATAATTTTCGGGTTAATCAAACACAAATGCGAATCGTTATTTTCTGAAACATCAATCACCACTATTTGTTTTTGAATATTGACTTGGGTGGCAGCCAAACCGATACCGAGTGCGTCATACATGGTTTCTAACATATCCGCCACAATTCGCTTAACACTGTCATCAAACACCGTGACGGGCTTAGCGGTTAAACGCAAGCGTGGGTCTGGAAAATGTAATACTTCTAATAAAGCCATACGCGAGTCCCTTTTTTACTTTCAAAACATATCAATAGAGCGGCGGGACAGTATATGGTGCAAACGGATTGCGCTATCCCTTGTTATTAAGCTTAGTTGAAGCTAAACCGATATTGTAACTGATAATTTATTTATGATGAGTGGGTTAACTTGTAAATACAATGGTCACAAGGTGCATCTCCTTCACCGTGTTATGTCTGTTCACCTGACCAATGCTACCTTCTTGATATTAAGCCTCTTGTAGGTCGGATAAGGCGATAGCCGTCATCCGACAGGGCGAGGATACGGTATATCGATCAGTTTTCTATCTGGAAAGCAAGATACATTACCTAATTTCAGACTGATTTCTAGTTTTTGCGGCGGATGACGGCTGCCGCCTTGTTCGCCCTAGACGAATTTCCAGACAACGAAATGTAATCTCAATACTAAATGATAAACGTTTTTATTTGCGTTTGGACTAGATAAAGCGTATATTGTTAGTGGTTAATTCAGTATTTAGTGCACTAAAAAGCATGATTTAGCACAGATTATCAAATGCGCAATGGCCTGCATGCCACGCGCTCTAGCAAATCCAGTCACTTAGTTCAGTCATGGAATAGATACATTGGCTGATGTCTTTTTAGTTGTATATTCACTTGCAATTAACAGTTATGTGTAGCCAACGCCTGTGTGTTGAATTGGAGCGACACAGTGACGTGCTGCTATGTATCAGCCTTTTACTGTTATTTCTCGGAGGCACGTTATGTTAATGGATACCCGATCAACCTCCACTCCTGCTTACCCATTAAGCTTGGCTGCTGAAGGCGAGCGAGTGCAAGTCGTGAAAATCACTGGCGGACAGCAATTATTACGCTCGTTATTTGCGATGGGGATTACTGATGGCATTGAGTTAGAAGTGATTCACAGTCAATCTGCAAATGGGGTGGTGGTGCGTTGTTTAGATAGCCGTTGGGCACTCGGGCGAGGCATGGCACATAAAGTATTAGTGACAAGTGTACAAGAACAAAAGTAACCGAATAGCATTAGATTGCCGTTATAGAGGTTGAGATAAAGCGATAATGAATATTCACCTAAGTGATTTAAAAATCGGCGACAGCGGGCGCGTCGTCGGTATTGAAAAAAGTGAAAAAGCCTACCGGCAAAAATTGCTGGCAATGGGCTTAACCCCCGGCACGACATTTAGTGTCATTCGCTATGCTCCGATGGGCGATCCTGTGGAAATTCAAGTCCGTGGGTTTGCATTAAGTTTACGCAAAGGTGAAGCCAACGCCTTAAAAGTTGAGAGGATAGCAGAATGAGTGATTATATTGTTGGTGTGGTGGGCAACCCAAACTGCGGTAAAACCACAATTTTCAATGCTTTAACCGGTTCTCGTCAACGGGTCGGCAACTGGCCAGGGGTAACGGTTGATCGTAAAACAGGGAATTATAGCTTTCAAGGTAAGTCCATTGAATTAGTTGATTTACCGGGTATTTATTCGCTGGACATCGCTGCTGGTTACACCTCAATTGATGAAGAAATTGCGCAAAATTACATTTTATCCGGTGAAGCGGATTTAGTTGTTAATATTCTGGATGCGTCTAACTTAGAGCGTAACCTGTATTTAACCACGCAATTATTAGACATGGGCGTGCCCATGTTGATTGCGTTAAATATGATGGACGTGGTTAAAGATCGCGGCGATCAAATTGATATTGCGCAATTATCACAATACTTAGATGCACCTGTTGTTGCGCTATCTGCCTCCCAAAACGAAGGTATTCAACAGTTGCGCGAGAGCATTAATCGCTACGCAGAACTGAAACACCGTCCTAGAACCAATGTTGGTTATAACGACCAGCTAGAAAATGCGCTACAACAATTACAAGAAGTTGTTAAGCCACAGTTAATTGGCGAGCAAGCTGAGCATGCACGTTGGGTGACGCTGAAAATCTTAGAAGATGATCCCGCGTTTACAGATGCGGTAGATAAAGCAACGGTTGATGAAGCCACCCGCCTGCGCACGGTGTTAGAAAACGAGTTTGAAGAAGAAATCGACATCATCATTGCAGATACACGCTATAGCTTTATTGGTACGGCAACTGAAGCCGCTGTGAAAAAAAGCAGCCGCATTCGACAAACATGGTCGGATCGGATTGACCGTGTTGTGTTAAATCGGATGTTAGGTATTCCGGTTTTCTTATTTATCATGTACTTGATGTTTATGTTTACCATTAACATCGGTGGTGCATTTATTGATTTCTTCGATATGTTAACCGGCACCGTGTTAATCGATGGCGGTAACTACTTATTACAACAATGGGGCGTTCCAGAGTGGATTAGCACCTTGTTGGCAAATGGTCTCGGCGGCGGGATTCAGGTGGTCGCAACCTTTATTCCTGTGATTGCCTTCTTATTCTTATTCCTGTCGTTTTTAGAAGACTCTGGTTACATGGCGCGAGCAGCGTTCGTTATGGATCGCTTCATGCGCTTTATTGGCTTACCTGGTAAGTCATTTGTGCCCATGATTGTTGGTTTTGGTTGTAACGTGCCTGCGATTATGGCAACTCGTACATTAGAAAACCAACGCGACCGACACATGACCGTGTTAATGAATCCGTTTATGTCATGTGGTGCACGCTTGCCAGTATATGCGTTATTCGCCGCTGCATTTTTCCCTAATAATGGTTCAAGCATCGTGTTTGGTCTGTATTTAATCGGCATTCTGGTTGCGATTTTTACCGGCTTAATCATGAAACATACTTTATTACAAGGTGATGCAGGCCATTTTGTGATGGAATTGCCGTCTTATCATATCCCGACCTTAAGAAGTATTTTGATGCACACTTGGGATCGCTTAAAAGGTTTTATCGTGCGTGCTGGGCGTGTGATTGTGCCAATGGTCATCGTATTAAGCTTCTTTAATGCGTGGGGAACGGATGGTAGTTTCGGCAATGATAACACTGATAAATCAGTATTGAGCGAAATTGGTCGCACCTTAACACCTGCCTTTGAACCAATGGGCATTGAGGCCGATAACTGGCCTGCAACCGTTGGTGTGTTCACAGGCGTGTTAGCCAAGGAAGTCGTTGTCGGTACTTTAGGGGCGATCTATAGCCAATTAGGCACAGAGGGCGAAGTAGAAGAAACCGAGTTTGATTTGTGGGGCGGTATTAGCGAAGCGTTTGCCACCATTCCAGAAAACTTGATGGCGGTAGGCGATACTTTCTTAGACCCATTAGGAATTAGTCTATTATCTGAAGATCAATCATCACTGGCAGAAGATCAAGGTATTGATAATGTGACTTTCGGTGTGATGGCGGAACGTTTTAACGGCACCGCAGGTGCTTATGCTTATCTATTGTTTATCCTAATGTATTTCCCTTGCGTTGCCGCAACCGCTGCAATTTATCGCGAAACTGGGCCTCGTTGGGCATTTTTCGTGGCAGGCTGGACAACTGGCGTTGGTTATATTTCTGCGGTGATTTATTACCAATCCGCTACATTTGCCCAACACCCAGCGCAATCTATCGCATGGATTACAGGGCTGTTAGTCGTATTTACTTGCTTTGTCATGTTATTGCGTTTAGCCGGTCGCAAACAGCGTCGGACTGAAGCAGTGAGTGCTGCGACATTGGAAGAAAAAGCAGCAACTTAATTTTGTTGTAACTTGTAGGGCGGATAAGGCGACAGCCGTCATCCGCCGCAAGTGACTTGGTGCAAGCGTCAACTGTATTATGTCGGATGACGGCTACGCCTTATCCGACCTACAAAATCGCTTAACTTAATGACAGTAATTCGCGACGCAGGCGCGTCGGGACTTGCTCCCACGCAAGGCGCGTGGGAGCTAGACAATTTTATTTAGGCAATAAGTCTCATGGCGGATGACGGCTGTCGCCTTATCCGCCCTACAACTCAGCAATCTGGGAGGTGGTGACTGATATGAACTTGTCAGCAATTAAACAGTATTTAAAACAACATCATCGGGCAACCTTAACGGATTTAGCAAACCATTTTAAAACCGAAGGGGAAACGCTAGCACCGATGTTGTCGCATTGGGAGCGCAAGGGCAAAGTGCGCCATACGCAAGTATCCGCCTGTAGTAAAAGTTGCTGCCAAGGCGGTGCTTTAGATATTTATGAATGGGTAGAGTCAGACTCTACGTCTACACATTAAATGGCTTCCTGTAGGGGTTGCGCCGCGTCTTTTTGCGGTGCGAACGCGGAAGAATACAAGAATATTTAGTTTTAAAGTCTTGCTGATTTTCCCGCGTTCGCGGCGCAAACCCTACACTTAATCACCTAAACGCTGATGCTTTAAACGCAAACTGTTTAACACCACTGTGACAGAACTAAATGCCATCGCAAAGGCGGCGGTAACAGGGTGTAAAGACTGTAAATAGCTAGGCGCACTGGGCACGAGGGCTAATGCACCCATTGCCAATGGGATTAAGGTCACGTTATAGGCAAATGCCCAAAACAAGTTTTGTCGAATGGTGTTTAAGGTTGCGCGACTTAAACGGAACGCTTGCGCAATCGCTCGCGGATTGCTACCGACTAACGTAATGCCTGCCGCTTCAATCGCCACATCAGCACCACTTCCCATCGCAATCCCGACATCTGCTTGTGCTAAAGCAGGCGCATCGTTAATCCCATCCCCGACCATTGCCACCGTTAAGCCTTGTGCTTGCAATTGCTTCACTTGTGCTGCTTTGTCAGCAGGCAATACTTCAGCAAATACTTGTTCAATGCCGACTGTTTGCGCAATAGCCTGAGCGGTCGCTTGCGAATCTCCCGTCACCAACATCACTTGTAAGCCCAAGGCTTTTAACTCTGCAACCGCTGCTGTCGCTTGTGGGCGCACAGTGTCTGCAATGCCTAATACTGCGACTAACTGGCCTTCAATTGCTGCCCATAACACCGTTTGCGCTTGCTGTTGCAATCGTTCTGCTTCAGCCTGCAATGCAGTTAAATCAATACCTTTTTCAGCTAACAAACTGGCTTTACCAATTAAAATTTGTTGTCCATTGACTTCCGCACTGACACCGTGACCGGTTAAAGCTGTAAATTGGCTTGGCTCTGTCAGCGGTAAATTTTTCACACGGGCGGCTTGTACAATTGCAGTTGCTAGCGGATGTTCCGAACCTTGCTCGGCAGCGGCTAACAGTTGCAATAATTCATCTTGTCGCGCCTGCCAGTTTGCATGCGGCACAAACGCTTGTACGCTGGGTTTGCCTTCGGTAATAGTCCCCGTTTTATCTAACAACACGGCTTGCACCGCCCGTGTCTGTTCCAACGCCGTACTATTGCGGAATAAAATGCCTTGCCGTGCGCCTTTGCCCATGCCGACCACTAAGGCCGTCGGTGTTGCTAAGCCCAGAGCACAAGGGCAAGCAATCACCAATACCGCCACCATGCGCACTAAGGCAGTGGTGAAATCTGCGCCACTGACTAACCATAGAATAAAGGTCAAGGCCGCTAAGGCGACCACCGCCGGTACAAAAATCGCGGCGATTTTATCCGCCAGTGCTTGAATAGCGGCTTTAGAACCTTGGGCTTCTTCCACTAAACGCACAATTTGCGCTAAGGCACTGTCGCGTCCGACATGTGTGGCACGAATGCGTAAACGGCCTTGCTTGTTCAAGGTCGCGCCGATCACGCGATCTCCTTGTTCTTTATCAACGGGCAAACTTTCGCCGGTTAACAGTGATTCATCGACCGAGGATTGCCCGCTAATGACTTCGCCATCGACCGGAATTTTCTGCCCCGGCCGTACAATGATGACATCATTCGGCACCACTTCTGCCAGTGGAATTTCCACCACTTCGCCATCGCGTTCAACTTCAGCCGTTTTCGCTTGCAAGCCGATGAGTTGTCGCAAGGCTTCGCTGGTACGTCCCTTTGCACGCACCTCTAGCACCTTGCCTACTTTAATCAAGGTAATGATGGCGGCTGAGGTTTCAAAAAACACATGACCATGATGCAAGCCAAGGGTAATCGCAACTGAATAAAAATAGGCGACGGAAGACCCCAAAGCTACCAAGACATCCATATTGGCACTGCCATTTCGTAGACTTTTCCAGCCGCCAATATAGTAATCACGCCCTGTGTAAAACTGTACAGGCGTTGCCAGCAGCCAGAACAACACGTTAACCCACGCACTGTGACTCCAATCGCCAAGCACAGCAAAATCACGCCCCATGCTGAGCAGAAATAAGGGGACGGTACACAGAATGCCTAACCATAATTTACGTTGTTGTAACAATTCTGCTTGCTGTTGTGCTGCTTGCGCAGCATCCTCGCTCTGCTCTGGATTGACCACACCATAACCGGCTTTGGTAACAGCCTGTATCAGTTCAGATATGTTGACTTGGGCGGGAATGTAATAGACCTGAGCGGTTTCAGTGGCAAAGTTGACTTTGGCAGTGAGCACACCTTCTTGATTATTCAACACCTTTTCGACGGCGGCAGCACAGCCCGCACAGCTCATACCGGTGACTTTTAAGGCTTGTTGACTGGCAGGCACTTCATAACCTGCTGCGTGTATTTGCTCGCAAATTTTCTGCGGTGTGAGCTGTTGCTCATGATAATGGACAGTGAGTTTTTCACTACTGAAATTAACAACGGCATCGGTCACGCCAGCCAATTGCTTAACACTTTTTTCCACGGCGGCAGCACAGCCCGCGCAACTCATACCATGCACGGGTAGCGTCAGTTGCTGTTCGGTAGACATTAGCCCTGTTACTCCTATACGACTACAACAAACTGTCTTTATATAGCGGAAAAGCGGCTACAGCAAGCAGATAACAGTGGATACACAACATGTATGATGGGTATTTAGACTTATTGATGTTTTAGTATAGCGTGCAAACACGGTGCTTATTAACAATAAATTAACTATATTAATTTTCTGAAAACAAAAATTAATAGTTTTTTAAAGTTTTAAACCATTTTTTAGTAATCTAAATCAATATAGCCATCCATGTTTTAAAGTCTATACCAATAGTTTGCAATAGCGCATAGCAATGTAATGAAAATACCAAGTGTAGTACAAAATTTTTGTATAGGTATTGATGAAATAATTATTGAAAAATAGTGAGTGAGACTAAATTATTGTGTAATGAGCAAGTATAACTTATAAAATTCATAAATACATGAAATTTATTTATTTTTTTAACTTCATGTTTAAAGCTGTATAGTTTTTTCATTTACTTGTAACTTTTGAGGACTTTGCTTGTTTAGTGTTTCATGTAGGACTTTTCTTTTTTCTTAAATATCATATAATTATTTTTTACTACCCTATGAATTAATTTGTTTTTACTGAGTGTTAACTTTTCCATGTAAATCTTAACAATCTAATTATACTTATCTTTGAGACAAAAGTTACAATGTTGCCTATATTATTTAATAGGTAAACAACCTACTTATGTTTAATTGCTATAAGTACCGAATAAAAATGCAATAAGGACGACTTTTACGCATGTTAAACGAATCATCCGATATTAACGCTATACGCAATCGGCTAAAATATGTTATTGACTGTAAATGCAAAGGCAATCAAACTAGATTCGCTGAATTGCTCAAGCTTCCGAGAACTACGCTAAACGATAGCCTAGGTCGCCTGAAGAAGTTCAACTCTATGATTTTGATCAACATGGCGAAGTATTTACCAGAAGTCTCTATTCACTGGTTGATCACAGGCGAAGGTTCGATGGAAAGCCCTCTAGTGGAAAGCGCACAAACAGCAATTCAGCAATATGCGAATCATGTTTGTATAGAGACCACGAGAGTGTCAATGAAGGATTTAAACGAGGACAAACCAAGCTCCGGCTCCCCGCGTCAAGAAACACAAGAGTTTGTTGATCTGGTGCAGGCGCAGTTACAACGCATTGATGTGTTAGAAACACATATTGCCGATCAGGAGCACCGTTTGCGTAAACTTGAACAGATAGTGACCGATTACACAAACGAAACGCCTCCGCCCTCTGATAATGATGATACGGAACAAAATTAACCTGTAACTACGTTAAGTTTTGGCATACAAAAAGCTTAATCATTTTCGGCCGCGTGATCTGTGCTATTGTGTTAAACACAGTATCTGTTATTCAAAAATGATATTTTCTCATGACTGAAAAGTATGCAAGTACCCTTATTAATAGAGCCGTTTATTTACAGCTTATCTTGACCAAATTGCCAAATATATTGGCGAAGTGTTCGCATTCACACTGGGTGACTTTTGATAAGCTTAACTTATTAAGTCAATTGCCTGAACAAGTTGCACGTTTAGTACAGCAGTTTTCGGATAATACGCTTGAGTTAACATTATTAGCTGAAACATTAGAACAGTATGAAATGCAGTTAGAGGGTATATTAACTGCATTAGGTATCAGTATCTTATTGCAAGATAAAGATGATCGCTTAGTGGTTGTTTATAATAAACAGCGACCCTGCCCTGAGATTATCGGCGAAACCGTACACTGGTCAAAGACACTTGCACCCACCATAGGTAACTTGCGACAGCAAGCACAAACGCAGCAAGCAGCGATGACAGAGTTGAGCTTACAAGAAGGCTCACAAATGCGTTGGTATCGTTATGCAGTGTTTCCTTGGCATATTCGACAACTTGCCCTAGAGGGTGCGTTAACACTAGTATTAGATATTTCGCCTCAATATTTAATTACCGCCTTTCTAAACTCCCCTAGTTTTTATTATTTAAAACAGTTTGCTGCGCACAGTCCTGCAATTGTCTCGCTCATCAGTTACACCTTAGATCGTTTTCTGTTTTTGAATGCGACTTTTCAGCGCATAACAGGTTATCAGCCCGAACCTTTTTATCGTGGTGAAATGCACTTTTTATCATGTACGCCCAATACTGATTTAGCGAATACACAACAACAGTTTCGTACTTTGTTAACCGAGCATCAGGTAGCCAATGTCGAATTTAACATTGTCGATGCACACGGCAAAATACAATATCACTTAAGCAATTTCTTTCCGATTTATAACGAAAATCAGCAATTATTATGTTTTGCAGGCTTATCGATTGATATAACCAACCGTAAAGAACTGTTGGTTTACAACAATGAACGGCAACTGATTTTAAAAGAGCTTTCAGATACCATTCAAAAAGTATTTTTTATTTATGAATGTGAACCGAATTATAAACTACTTTTTATTAATGCAGCGTATGAACACATTTGGGGGTACTCTATTGCCTCACTTTATGAAAAACCGGATAGCTGGTTAGAGGTTGTACACCCTGAAGATCGGCCTTTTATTGAGCAAACTTATGCCAATATGGCAGACACTCCTTTCGATCACCGTTATCGTATTATTAATTCGGAAGGGAAAGTATTATGGATTCATACCCGTACTTATGCCATTAAAGACCGAACAGGACGTGTGTTGCGTATTGTGGGGGTTGCTGATGATATTACTGAGCAATGGCAACAACAGCAGGCAGCAAACGCAGATGTGCATAAATTTCATTCATTAGCTGAAAATATTAATGAAGTGTGTTTTATTTATGCTTTAAAACAGCAGAAGTTTTTATATGTCAGTGCTGCCAGTGAAGCTATTTTAGGTTACTCACCTGATCAGTTTTACCATAATGCACAGTTATGGCTTAATTGCATCCATCCAGCAGATAGAACAGAAGAGTTACAAACGCATTTATTCTCGCCTGAACCACCATTACAAGAATATCGCATGTTGCATGCAACAGGACGGGTCGTGTGGTTATCTATTCATAAATCATTAGTTGAAAACTCTGCACCACAAGAAGATTGGTTGATCGGCTTAGCAGAAGATATTTCTCATTATCAATCT
>QKBZ01000053.1 GCA_003245895.1 Beggiatoa sp. | reverse complement strand
AGGAGAATAAAGACAGCGGGCGGCCTAAAGTGCCGGAGAAGCCTTCGGCGATGAAGTGTAGCCACGGTTTTGGCGCGTCGCTGTTGAGAATGCTTAAGGCTTGTAAATTGGGATAATCGTCGAAGATAAAGCCACTGCTTAAGCCTTGCCAGTAAACGGCTAAGGTGACGAACGCGAGTAAAACCAGCGCGAGGCTGTAACGCACGGTGTAGGATGAGAACATGGTAAACCTGCAAGTTGCGTTGCGGAGGAAATGGATTTACTGTAACACGCACTTGTTTTGTGCTAAAGCGGTATTCTTGTGATCTTGTTTCGGTTTGGGATCAGCGCAAATATACCTCTTAAAGCCCTCTCCCCGAGGGAGAGGGTTTGGGTGAGGGTTTATTTTGTTCCAGAAGCAAGTGACCATTTGGAAACGAAAGAAAAAGAACCCTCACCTAAATCCTCTCCCTCGGGGAGAGGACTTTGAAATGACACAAATTTAAAAAGCGTGTGATAATAAAAACCGAGGAGAGCCAAGGTTTATTGGCAGGATAGTGGCATAAGCCCACACACAATACACCACCTTATTTTATTGCTCGCAGTCTCAACGCCGCGTCCTGCGTGTGAGAGTGACTGTAGGTCATCATTATGAATTTTCTAAAACGCTATAACTACATCATGTTAGCGTCAGTCGTGGTCGTGGCTTTGGTCTCGGCAGGGCTTTTTTATATTCAATTTCATAGCTTATACAAAGCGGAGCAGCATTTGGTGCAAAGCCGCTTGGCGGAGCGTATTGCCTATATCAATACCTCCATGTCCACGCTGGCGCAGCAGTTAGCCAGTTTGCAGCATAGCAGCCAATATTTGCTCAACACTATCACGCCACAGCCTACGCCTTCTCTGTTACAACAGCAGTTACGCAGCGATGAAAACGGCGAGTCTTTCAACCTTGATCAACCACAGCCACCGTTTGACACGCAAACGATTGGTAATTTAACCGGCCTTGGCACTTTGCAAAATCGAGAGCCTGATTTTTACCGCGAATTGGAAATGGCCTTGCAGTTAAACGCGCAGTTTAGCGGCATGGCGCAACGCTTTAACGGTTTGCAACGGGCTTATTATTTATCCGCGCAAGGCTTTATTAATCAATACCCTTGGCGTGCATCTGAGCAATTCCAATTCTCACCACAGTTATTAACCCAGCCTGCTTATCAACTCGCGTTGCCGATTAATAACCCAGAACGGCGGTTTTTCTGGACAGCCCCACAACGCGATCCGCAACGGCGTTCACAGTGGATTGTCTCCGCTATGGTTCCCGTGTATGAGGCGGATACGTTTCGCGGCGCGATTGGTTTGGTGTTTTCTTTAGAACTGTTTGAACCCTTTGTTAACGCGCCGATTTATGAAGAACAAGGCGAGGTGGTGCAATTGGTGATCAGCACGGCGAAAGGGGAAATTTTAGCTAGCCACCAGCCGCAGCTAGAGCCGTTAACACTGCCTTTAGGGGAAGAATTGCCGCCAAACCTGAGTTTAGTGGAATTGCTGGAAACGCCTAGCCGCGATTTGTTCAGCCATGAGGGTTTCTTGATTGCACACGCGCCCTTAACCGGCAGTGATTGGTATATCGTGTTCTGGCTGCCACAAAGCACCCTCGCGCTTGCCAGTTTCATGCGTGCCAGTTGGGGCTTTTTGCTGTTGTTGCCGGTGTTATTGCTGATGTTGTTGTTTACCAATCGGCTATTACACCGTGAGATTTTTCGCCCCTTAGAGCAATTAGTGAACTTTATCGAGTTGCAAAACCGAGGCACTAATCAGCCTTTGCCTGCCGATTTGCCGTTACCGTGGCGGCCTTGTTTTTTCAGCATTTCCTTAGCCTTTGAGGAAAGCCGCTTGCTGTTTAGCCATTTGGAGGAACACGCGCAGGAGTTGACGCACGCCAAAGAGCAGGCGGAGGAAGCGAACTTAGTCAAAAGCCAGTTTATCGCCAACATGAGCCACGAATTGCGCACACCGTTAAATGCCATCATCGGTTATAGCGAGATTTTGCGCGAGGATGCTTTGGATCAAGGTCACGAGGTGGCGGTGGTGGATTTGAATAAGATTCACTCGGCGGGGCAGCATTTGCTGGGATTGATTAATGACGTGCTGGATATTTCCAAGATTGAAGCGGGCAAGATGGAGTTGTTCACCGAAAATTTTGCCGTGTCTCCCTTGTTAGAAGAAGTGGTGCATACCGTGCAGCCTTTGTTAGACAAGTGTAACAACCGTTTGCAAGTGGATTATCAACTGGAATTAGGCGAGATGCACGCCGACGCGCCTAAAGTGCGGCAGATTTTGTTAAATCTGCTCAGTAATGCGGCGAAATTTACCGAAGATGGGGTGATTTTCTTTAGTGTATCGCGGAAAACGGCGGAGGATGGCGACTGGCTGACTTTTCAAGTGCGTGATAATGGCATCGGCATGACTGAGGAGCAGTTAAAGCGTTTATTCCAAGCCTTTACCCAAGCGGATGCGTCTACCACGCGCAAATATGGCGGCACGGGTTTGGGGCTGGCGATCAGTAAACATTTTGCCAATATGATGGGCGGTGATATTAGCGTCGAGAGTGAACACGGGCATGGCTCGGTGTTTAACGTGTATTTGCCTGCGGCGGTCACGCCGATGCCTTGCCATCACAGTCATGATGAAGTGGTGATTGCAGCGGCGAAAGGTGAGGCGGAGACGCGGGGTTATGTGTTGGTGATTGATGATGATGAGACGGTGCGCGAGTTGTTGGCAACGCATTTGAAGAAGTTGGGTTATCAGGTGCGCTTAGCCAGTAGTGGCGAGGAGGGGATTAAGCTGGCGCGGCAGCAGCGACCGGATGCGATTACTTTGGATATTATGATGCCGAGTATGGATGGTTGGTCGGTGTTGTCTTTGTTAAAAAGTGATCCGAAGTTGGCGAGTGTGCCGGTGATTGTGTTGTCGATTGTGGAGAATCGGCGGTTGGGGTATGCCTTGGGTGCGTCGGATTATTTGACCAAGCCTGTGAGCCGTCAGCAGTTGGAGTTGATTTTACAGCGTTATCAGCCGCAAACGCCGTCGCCGCAGGTGTTGGTGATTGATGATGATCCGGCGATGCGGGAGATGATGCAGTATATGTTGCAGCGTGCCGGTTGGCGGGTGTGTGTGGCGGAAAATGGGGTGGCGGGTTTGAAGCAGGTGGCGCATTATTCGCCGGATATTGTGTTGTTAGATTTGATGATGCCGGTGATGGATGGTTTTGAGTTTTTGCATCGTTTACGCGCCCAGCCTGCGTTTCAGAGTACGCCGGTGATTGTGTTGACGGCGCGGGATTTGAGCGCGGAGGAACGCGCGGAGTTGAGTAGTCAGGCGTGGGATGTGGTGCAAAAGAGTGCGTATGCGCAGGAGACCTTGTTGGCGGAGTTGAATCAGTTGTTGGCGGAGCGTGTGTCTTAGAATTTGGTCAGGCGACGTTCATGTATGGCTTGCCAGCACATTTTGATGGCGTGTTTTGGCGTAAGTTGTTGTTCGTATTGGGGTCGAAATAGGGTTTCGATTTGTTCTGCGGTCATGGAGATGTTTTCTTGTTCGAGGTGTTGGCAGACTTCGTCGATCCAGCGTAGGTAGTTGAGTTTAGTGGGCATGGTGTGTCCTGTTTTGGGGGGATGGTGGGGGTATTTTAGCAATGTGGTTAGGTGCTGGAAAGCCCTCGCCCTCTGGGAGCAGCAATTCCCAATTTAAGACCGACTAAAATAGTATGGTATATTCAGTAATTTAATCAGCAGTTTAGGCAGTTTTTATTGAATACATGCGGAGATTGTCGGATGTTTTGGAGGACATCAATCCTTCAAAAATATGCATTAGACT
>QKBZ01000343.1 GCA_003245895.1 Beggiatoa sp. | reverse complement strand
CCGTGCCGCTTCGTCGTATTTTGGATCATCAAAGCTACACATAATCACACCGCCATTGGCAATGTAAAAATTGACGTAAGATAAGGCAAACGGCTCGCCCTCTTTGTCATAACGCGGACTCGGCGCATGCACAGTATGCACTTCTAACGGACGACCATTTGCCCCTGTGGCAGAGCGCAAGGCTTCTAAGTTTTCTTGCAATACATCATAGTTCACATCGTCTTTGTCGTCGGTAATGGTGGCTAACACTTTATTCGGCCCGACAAAGCACGCGATAGTATCAACATGACCATCAGTGTCGTCATTGACCAAACCTTGACGCAACCAGATGACTTTTTGAATGCCTAAGGTATCCATTAACACTTGTTCTAAAGCTTCGCGGCTTAAGTCATTGCCACGATTTGGATTTAATAAGCATTGTTCGGTGGTTAATAAAGTGCCTTCGCCATCGACGTGAAACGCGCCGCCCTCAATCACCCACGGTATATCAAAACGGCGAATGTTGAGCTGATCCAGCAACCGGCCTGCTAACAAGGCATCATTTTCATAAGCATCTGGCGGGTTGCCTTCTTTATTGCCGTAGTCGTTGAATTTCCAGTTAATACCGGCTAATTCACCTTGTTGAGAAATGACAAAAGTGGGGCCACTGTCGCGGTGCCATGCGTCATCGTGCGGCATGAGTAAAGTTTTCACCGTAGGGCCACATAAGGCCACTGCGTCTAACTGCTGCCCTTCATTGACCAGCATGGTGACGGGTTCAAAGTGTGCAATGGCTTTAGCCACTTTAGCATAAGCACGGCACGCGGCTTTTAAACCGTTTTCACAATGCCACACTTCAGGAATGCGATGAGGCCACGCCATACGGCAATGACTGTGTGGATGCCATTCAGGCGGCATGAAGAAACCATGTTGCTTAGGTGTTGTCATAACAGAGGTGCTTTATCGTTACGCGGTTGGGTGAGAGAAAGTGTGCAAGAACGTTGGGGTTAAAACGATTGTTTAAGTCTTGTACACCGAAAAATTTGCCTATTGTAGGGCATTCTGCGGGCGAAACTGAAGGGGGGATTGTGGGAAATTACAATCCGCTCTCTTTGCGCAAAGGCAGCTACATAAAACTAACAAAAAACAATAAAACAGCAGTATGATTTTACCTTATCACTGATAGTAATACCCATTTGGTATGCGTGTTGATCATTGACCATAAATCACATAGTATCAAAGTAAAAATGTTGCTTTGCACAAAAAGAAAACAGTTACGGGGCTGGGAAAATACATGTGGTACTCATCTGTTAATTGCGGAGCGTATGGACTATGGAATTACAATATGCCTTAAACACCTTGTACTTATTAGGGGCTGGGGTGTTGGTGATGTTTATGGCATTAGGCTTTGCCATGTTAGAAGCCGGTTTAGTGCGAGCGAAAAATACCGTCGAGATTCTCACTAAAAATATTACCTTGTACGCGCTGGCGTGCTTTGTGTACATGGTGGTCGGTTACAACTTAATGTACCCCGGTGAGGCGTTTGCGGGCGGTTTTTGGTCGAGTATTAAACTGCTACTCGGTGACGAGTACGATATACAAGCGGTTTTCAGTGCTGATGAAACAGCACCTAGCTATGCCTTACGCGCCGATTTCTTTTTCCAAGTCGTCTTTGTTGCCACTTCTATGTCCGTTGTCTCCGGTGCAGTGGCGGAGCGCATGAGTTTATGGGCGTTTCTGCTGTTTGCCGTGTTTATGAGTGGCTTTATTTATCCCATGCAAGGCTTTTGGACATGGGGGCATGGTTTCCTAGGGGCTTATGGCTTTGTTGACTTTGCCGGTTCTGCCATCGTGCATTTAACGGGGGCAACTGCGGCCTTTGTCGGTGTGTTGTTATTGGGGCCACGTTTAGGTAAATATTTACCCAATGGCCGCGTACGTCCTATTCCAGGGGCAAATTTACCAATGGCAACGCTAGGCACCATTATCCTATGGTTTGGCTGGTTTGGTTTTAACGGCGGTTCTCAATTTGCCATTGCCAGTATTTCCGATGCAAACAGCGTCGCTGCCGTGATCGTAAACACCAATATGGCAGCAGTAGGCGGCGTTCTAGCGGCAACTGCCTTTGCCCGTTTTATCTTTGGCAAAGCTGATTTAACCTTAATTTTAAATGGTGCTTTAGCCGGTTTAGTCGCCATCACCGCCAGCCCTGCCACTCCCACACCGCTAGTTGCTACCTTTATCGGTGCAGTCGGCAGTTTATGCGCCATTGCCTCCATTATTAGCCTAGACAAAGTGCAGATTGATGACCCTGTGGGCGCGATTTCCGTACATGGCGTGGCAGGTATTTGGGGCATTATGGCCGTGCCTTTTTCTCACCCCACGGCGGGATTTGGTAGCCAATTAGTCGGCTTATTGGTAATTTTCACTTGGGTCTTCTCGTGTAGCTTTGTGGTGTGGTTTGTCATTAAGCAGATCATGGGCTTACGGGTGTCAGAACAAGATGAATATGAAGGAATTGATATTGCAGAATGCGGTATAGAAGCTTATCCTGAATTCACTTCCGCCCAAGTTACAGAATAAAAAATTGTTGAAGGATGATACATGTCTGATGTTGCAGATCGCTATGCGGTGATGGGCAATCCCATCGCCCATAGCAAATCCCCCCAAATTCACGGTTTATTTGCTGAACAAACCCAGCAAAACCTGACTTATGAAGCCTGTTTAGTTGACACCTCTGAAGGCGCATTTGCACAAGCCGTCGCTGAATTTCGTGCTGCGAATGGACAAGGCTTAAACGTCACCGTCCCGTTTAAGCAAGACGCATGGCAACTTGCAGATGAGCGCAGCGCACATGCTGAAAAAGCCGGTGCGGTGAATACCTTATGGTTTCGTGATGGCAGCATCATGGGTGATAACACCGACGGCGTAGGCTTAGTCCGCGATTTAACGCAGAACTACAACCGCACCTTGCGCGGCAAATCGGTGTTAATGCTCGGCGCAGGCGGTGCAGTGCGTGGCGTATTAGGCGCGTTTTTAGCGGCTGAAGTGTCAATGTGTGTAATTGCCAATCGCACTGAAAGCAAAGCAGTAGAATTAGCGCAATTATTCCAAGACGAAGGCGAGACCCGTGCATGCAGTTACGCTGACTTAGCCGGACAACAGTTTGATTTAATCATCAACGGCACTTCCGCCAGTTTACAAGGCGAATTGCCACCCTTGCCGCAAGACTTATTCACCCCAAATGGCTGGGCTTACGACTTAATGTACGCCGCAACTCCGACTCCCTTTGTGCAATGGGCGTTAGGTCAAGGTGCTGCTTGTGCTTTAGATGGTTTAGGCATGTTAGTCGAACAAGCCGCCGAGTCTTTTTACATCTGGCGCGGTGTACGTCCTGATACAGCTCCAGTGATTGCGCAGTTACGCCAAGCGATGAAAGCCAGCGTAGCCGGTACTGAAGCCTTAAATCAGTTGCCATTGGAATTAGGCGGGCGACAAGGTTTAGAACCTGTGCGTTATGGGGATTGGGAGAAAAGCGGGCGTTGTATTGATTTTTAAAGCTGACAACGTGCTGTAGGGTTTGCACCGCGTCTTTTTGCGGTGCGAACGCGGAAAAGTCCGAGCAGCGTGTAGGATGGGCTGACGCAGGAAGCCCATCAGTCGTGCCAACCGATTAAATTAATGGCTCGACCTAAGTTTGGTGAAATATTTGTTGTAAAAACAAGTGCTCACTCGTTCCCATCGTCCCGCTCATCCTTATACATATTCTGCTCACAGTTTTTTATATGCGATGGACATAGCAATCTGATAGCCCTGAATTGCCCACATAAAATCCCTCAGTCGTTGCAATCCAATCCAAATCGATTGAGGACCTGGAAAACCATCATGTTTTC
>QKBZ01000413.1 GCA_003245895.1 Beggiatoa sp. | reverse complement strand
ATGACGGCTAAAGCCTTATCCGACCTACAAACACGCTTAACTTAATGGCAGTGCTCGAAACGATGGGAACGAGAAAAAGCACGTTTTATTTTCCCCTCCAATTCCAGTCCCTTACATTTCACTTAAACACTTTTAAAATCAATTAAGTTTTAACAAAAATTTTAATGTCATTAAAACTTAATTTAGGTTAATTTTGCAACCACTATTAAGCTTGACGCAAACACAAGCAACGCCAATACTTATAACTAGAACAATCAAAAAATAATATTGGTACCCACATCGATATTTTGGGAGGAGATATGAAATATCTACTACTCATTATCACGCTTGTGTTTACAGTTAACGCTAATGCAAGCTTTTATGATAACGAATTATTACGACTCACAAATGCAGAACGAGCGTATTATGGTTTGCCTGCCTTAACCTTTAATGCAACATTAGGAACTGCTGCACAATTACACGCAGAAGATATGGCTGCAAACAGTTATTTAGAACATACTGGCTTAAACGGTTCTACCCCTGCTAGCCGTGCTACCAATGCAGGTTACGACTACCTTTACATCGGTGAAAATATCGCCGCTGGCTATCAAACCCCTGAAGAAGTGGTCGATGCATGGATGAACAGTGAAGGGCATCGCGCCAACATTCTTAACAGCAATTACACCGAAATCGGCTTTGGTTATGCCTATCAATACAATGACTACTATGGCAGCTACTGGGTGCAATTGTTCGGACAAAGCCAAAATACGCCAACAGTTGTCGAGTCTGTATCTACCTTAGATAAAGCCAACGCCTTATTTAACCGTATTGAATACGACTTTGATTTTATCCCTGACACAAACTCTATCGTCAGTGGCAGTGGATATGATGCGGTTTATTATCGGATGTATTTTAATTACGAAGTGGCGTTAGTGGTTTATCAAGAAACCTTTTTCTTAGGTGAATATGATTACTGGTATGGCTGGGAATTTACCGCCTTATCTACTTTAGAGGAAGCTAATTACATTTTCTGCGATGGTTATTGCTGGGATGGTGACTTTCTATGGTAATTACACAAATTAACAAACAATGCGTTAAATAACCGACAGAAATAAGTTCACTATTACACTTAATTTTAGGTATTTTCTTTACCAAGCCCAACAAGCGTTTTAGTTCATTGCGTTTGTTGGGTATTTTTTTGTCCCAATCCTGTCACGATTCCTCAACAATTATAGTTTGACTCTAGGATTGTCAGAGTAATACTATCAAGCAATTTTCAAAAACATTCTCCGTATTCACATGCCACATCAACTGTCATCCTGACAACAAATACACATGCTTTATACGTCTGTTGTCGGCAAGGATAGTCATCATCGTAGATGACACTAGATACGGGCTTAGATCAGGAATCGCTCATGACCCCAGAGGAAGCAAAACAACAGGTTTTTAACTACTGGAACTACTTGCAAGACATTGCCCGCAAACGTTTTCCGACAGATAGCCAAATGGCTGAAGAAGCCATCGACTATTTGCTGGAGAAATTACAGCGTAATGACTGGCAAAAAATTCGCGAATACCGTGGCGAAGGTTTCACCGCGTTTATCACCGTGGTGGCTAACCGTTTATTTACCGACTTTGCACGCAAAGTGGGCGATATTCCGTATATTCCAGTATGGATTCAACAGCGCGGCGGCTTATGGCGGGAAGCTTTTTTGCTTTTGCATAAAGGCGTAGGCCGTCAAGAAGCGATTGAACAATTGTGGGTGAGTGCGCAAAAAATTGGCTATGAAAAACCCGCAGTTGAAGAAGTAATTCAACTTATTTTGACCAAAGAGCGCATTAAACCACGTCACGCTCACGTCTCATTAGAAGTTGAATGGCTAGACGAAGCAGTGGCGAATGATTTGCCACCGCCAGAGCAGTTAGCCGATTTAGAAAATAATTGGTTATTAGAGCTGATTTTTATCATGATTCAAAAATTACAGGCTGTTGAACCACAAGCACCGCTGGCTGAAGATTCCAAAATGAATGTTTGGTTGAACAAATTGCAGCAACATGTGTGTTTAAAAAGCGAAGAATTTTTGTTTTTGACAATGGTGTATCGGGACGGTTTATCGATCAGTGAGGCAGGTCGTCGTTTACACTTAAATGCGAATCAAGCAGCAGGGCGGCATCGCCGCTTACTCGAACGCTTACAAACAGCATTCGCGCAAGCAGGTTTAACAGAACAGTTACGCGAATTGATTGCAGAATAGATAAAATTCCGCTTGACATTCGTCTATCTATCAGTGAACACGTAAGCAACGTTTATTAATTATTTAAAACTCTGCCGTTCGCTTAACACCGCTGTTCTTTTAAACACTTACTTGATGCAAACAGTGGATACTCTGATGAATAACACACATTTAAATAAACAACAGCAAACCGAACGCTTACAAGCGTTACTTGCACTGGCTGCACAGCCACCTGTCAGCACAGAAGCGTGTCCTGATGACGCTGCCTTAGCAGAGTTTGTCAGCGGTACTTTACAAGGCAGTGCGCGTGAGCACATGTTGCAACATTTACACGCCTGCCCTGATTGCTATCAACAATGGCAAGCCGTTGAAGCCTGTTTAAGCATGGCTCCGACGGCGGAAACCGCCACAGCGGCGGAATCTGCACCACGCACAACGGCTGCTACTAAAACAACATGGCAGCAAAAATTGCGCGATTGGTGGCAACAACAGACGGCACCCGTTTGGTATGGTGGTTTTGCTGGGGTGGCGGCAACGATGTTATTTGCCGCATGGTTACTGCCGCAATTATTGATGAGCAGTTCAATGGATCGGCAGTTGGATCAACTGTATCAAAGCTTAAATACAGATCATCGCCCAGCGGTGCAACAAGCCTTAGCGCATTTAGATGATCCGTTACAGCGTCGTGGCAACCAGTTTGGCTTTTTAGAACAAGCGGAGCCAACGCCTAGCAGCCGTGCCTTTTCTGCTGGTTTATGGACAGGGCAACAACTGTTAAATCAACAAGAACGGCAACAAGTGCCAGTGCACTTGCAAGCGCCTGCGGAGAGCGGTAATTGGGCAAATAGCCAATGGGGTGAATTTTATCAGTTAGGTCGCTGGACAATGGCGTTGTGGATTGTGTCACAGTTCAACTATGAAATGTCAGCGCAATATTGGCAAAACCAGCAAGCTTTATGTGATGAGTTACAAAGCAAACTGAAACATCAAGCAATGCGTTTAACCGAAGCCAACACAGTGCAATTGCGTCTGCAAACGATTGCGGGTTTATTAAATAACCTGCCTGCACCGCAAACGCCGCACATTTACGAGCAATTAGGCCGTGAGTTGGAAGTATTAATGCAAACCTTTGCAACAGGTGTGTGATATGCGCTGTGTTTACCGTGTTTTAGCAGTCATCGGCTTGAACTTGTGCGCCATGCAATTCAGCAGCGCACAAGACTTACAGAACCAAGCGGCTTACTATATTGAAAAATATGGGCGTGCCGCTCCCTCTGCGCCACTTAATCAACGGGCGCAGGCGGTTTTTGAGCGCGTGCAAGCGGTGGCAGATAAACACCAGCAGCGTTTTCCTTATCTGGTCATTATCAAAAACACCCGTGATCCGCTGGCCTTAGCATTGCCGGATGGCAGTGTGATTTTGTCACAACAAGCGATTCAAGACAGTTATCACAAAGTGTCTGAAACCCAAGGCGACACACGCTTAGCCTTTATTCTCGGTCATGAATTAGCGCATTTAGCCAATAATCACTTTTGGCATCGTGAGGTGTTGCAGTTCGCGGATAATACCGCACTGAAACAAGCTTTAGGCAATAATGCAGCGCAAATTCAGCAACAAGAATTAGAGGCAGATGACGCGGGCTTTTTATATGCCGCTCTTGCGGGTTATCCGGTTGATAAGCTGGTTGAAGATGCAGCACAAGAGCGCGGTTTTTTCAGTGCATGGCAGCAGCAGCGTTTGCAAGCGGTGACTTCTAGCCATCCTGAAGTAAGTGTGCGTGTGGCGTTATTGCATGAGCGTTTAAGCCATTTGCTAGATAAAGTCGCCTTTTTCCATTTCGGCGTGCGCTTAAGCCATTTTAACCGCTGCGAAGATGCACTGTATTTTTTCAAAGCCTTTCAACAAGTATTCCCGTCTCGGGAAGTGTTGAATAACTTAGGCGGATGTTATTTAAAGCTCGCACAACGTGAATTAGGCGGTGATGCGTGGACATTCTGGCTGCCGGTGCAATTAGCAGTTAACAGTTTGGCGGATGAATTGAGTTTGCCAGAATCACCGATTAAACGCGGTGTGAGTCGTGGGCAACTGTCCTCAACAGCACGTCATTACTTAAGCCAAGCACAACAAGCCTTAAACCAAGCCACCCAAGCCGATCCGTTTTTTGCCCCCGCATGGGTCAATTTAGCCATTACCGCTTGGTATCAAAATGATGTGTTTATCGCACGGGCTGCGGTGGAAAAAGCGCGGCAACTGTTGCCAGACGATCAAGAAATTGCGGCTTTACGCGCCATCATCATTCACGCGGAAGGCTTAGGTACAGACACTTGGCCGCAAGCAGTACAACTATTGCAGGAATTAGCACAGCAAGCAGATGCGTCTGCCTTAGTGCTGTACAACACAGCGAAATTATTAGAACAGCGAGGTCGCACGGCTGCGTTACCGTATTGGCAACAATTGGCGCAAAAAGCGGCGCAATTGCCAGTACCGATTCAGCAATATGTTTGTGAGCAAACCCATTGCGAAAAAACGCAGACAGTGAGTAGCAATGCTGCGAAAACATGGCAAGCACCGATTACGGCAGGTGTTTATGTGAAACGTGATGCCAGCGCGCAAGCACTGTTAAACACATGGCATGCTGTGCCGTTTGATTGGCAAAAAGCCTTATATGGCACTGTTTATCAAGCACCGGATCAACACGCGGAAGTATTAGAATTGGCAGGGTATGCAGAAATGGTGGTGTTAAAACAGCCTAAAATCAGTGTTTCAGCGTTAGCACAGTATTGTGGCAATCAACTGCGCACAGATAAATTTATTCAAGCCACCGTGCTCAGTTGTCAGCATTGGAGTGCTTTAGTGCAAGCCGATAGCGTGCAGCAAGTGTGGCTGGTTGCGAAATAGACTTGAGTTCGACGAAATATTTTCTGTAAAAACAATTGGTTTCTCGTTCCCACACGCTTGTAGGGTGTGCGAAATGCCGCCACTGAGTTTGCGTGTCGCAATGCACTTTCTCGGCATTTTGCGCACGCGGAGAAATTCTAACATCATGCAGACTTTTCCGCGTTCGCACCGCAAAAGGACGCGGCGCAAACCCTACAACAACCTTAACTTAATGGCAGTGACATGCCGTGTGGGAATGCAGTCACGACGCGCTGCGTCGCGGGTTTGTTCCAAGATCGCGCTAAATCCGTCAATGGGCTGAGAAGCCCATCAACTCAAGCTTCAGGCTTACGCCCTAATAAGAAATACGTCATCATTTTCCCCTTGCCTTTCACATCAATTTTGCTGCGTGGTTCAAACAAGTAATGCTCTTTTAACGCTAAATAACTATTCTCAGCTACTTGAATTTTATTTGGCTCGCCTTGTGACTCCATTCGACTCGCAGTGTTCACTGTATCGCCCCACAAATCATAGACAAATTTCTTTTTCCCGATAACACCCGCCACCACTGGCCCACTGAAAAAACCAATGCGAATCGATAAATTATGATTCGTTTCTCGGTTATAGTCTTGAATCGCATCTAACATTTCTAAGGCTAAATCGGCGATGGTTTCCTGATGATCTGGACGGTCTTCTGGCACGCCAGACACAATCATATAAGCATCACCAATGGTTTTAATTTTTTCTACTTTAAATTTATCAACCAGATGATCGAAACGACGAAACACCGCATCTAAAATAGCCACTAACTCCTCTGGCGAAATTTTAGAAGACATTTGGGTAAAGCCAACAATATCAGCAAACATCACAGTCACACTGTCATGGCTATCCGCAATGACTTTAGCGCCACTTTTTAAGCGTTGTGCCACCAAATTAGGCAAAATATTGAGCAACAGCCATTCTGATTTAGCTTTTTCTTCTTCTAATTGATGATAAGCACGTTCTAATTCTGCATTCTTTTGTGCTAACTTGTCATAAGCACGGCTGAGTTCGATATTTTTTAAGCGGTGAATCTCACCTTTTTGGATGGAGTCAATTAAGCGCAAGATGCGCAAAATACGCACTAAACGCAATACGGCGGCATATTGCGCAGTGGGTAACAAGCAGACAACGACAATGATGAAATCAAACACATTCCAACGACTGTAAAAAAACAGCCAGAAATTTTTACCATACGCGCCAATCCTAATCATTAACTCAATGACAAAAAAGCCTAGAATAATTTCTTCTATGGCATAAATGACATGCATGTAATGTTCATTAATAATAGGGTGCGTTTCTAAGCCAATTAGAAAAGTAGAAATAAAAATAATAGCGACAATAAAATTCTGAAACTTTGCAGAGTCCGCTATTTTTTTAAGTGTCTTTGTAAACGCAGATTGTGCGACGGGTGTTAGCTCATCTGTTGTAGTCATGTGTATGCGTGTTCTGTCAAAAATGAAAATAAACTGCTTTTTTAAGTGTCACAGATAAGACAGGATGTGCGTTAATTCAACAGGGGGGGCTTTTAACACATTGCATCCAATGAATTGACCTAATACGCAATAACCGTGTTTGCGTATGACTTAGGCCATGTCCTCCTTTTTGTTTAGGCATAAAGTATTCCAGTATTACTGAAAGGATACAAGTGATTCACTATGCAAGCGAATAAATAAGCTTTGAATTATATGTTATACAAACAGGTTAATTGTGTGATTGCTAGCGAGTAGATTTGTATTTCTTAATAGCAAAAACTAAATTTGCACTAAGCTTAATAAGTGTAGCTAAGCTACTCAAAAGGCACATTTTTTGTAGATGTTTTATAAGCATTAGCCTAGCTTATGCAAACAGTTAAAAATTATTAAAAATGAAAAGTGAACGCTATTAGCAAAGACAAGGAAGCAACAATAATGAAAAAGACACGTTTATTTTGGTTACAGTGCGGTGCTTGTGGTGGTGACAGCATGGCCTTACTCTCTGCCGCACACCCCAGCCTAGAATATCTCGTTGTAGAATCTCAGCTAGAGCTACTCTGGCATCCGTCACTGTCCCCCACACAATTTGAAACGCAATTAGAAGCGGTGTTACATGATGAACAGCCGTTAGATTTGCTGTGTATTGAAGGCAGTATCGTCACGGCTCCCAACGGTACGGGCATGTTTGACTGTTATCGGGATCGCTCAAAATTAAGCATTGTTGAAGCTTTAGCTGCTAAAGCGCGTTATGTATTAGCAATGGGCACTTGTGCCGCCTTTGGTGGCATCCACGCCGCGCCCCCTAACCCATCTGATTGCATTGGATTGCAATTTGAAGGTGCTATTCCCGGTGGTTTATTCGCGCCAGAATGGCGTTCACAAGGCGGTTTACCGGTAATTAACTTAGCAGGCTGTCCTTGTCACCCTGAAACTATGGCGCAAACCATTGCCATGCTTGTTGAGGGTTTACCCTTTGAATTAGACCATCTCAATCGACCTAAGCCATTTTTCAGCACCTTAGTGCATCAAGGCTGCTCTCGCAATGAGTATCATGAATACGATATTGAAGAAACGGAGATCGGCACCAATGGCTGTATGTTTTTCAATTTAGGCTGCCAAGGGCCTTTGGCTTCCGCTATTTGCAATACAGAATTGTGGAATGGACGCAACAGTAAAACACGCGCTGGCGTGCCCTGCTTTGGTTGCACTTCCCCGTCTTTTCCTTTGGATCAAGAGTTATTCAAAACGGAGAAAATCGGCACTATTCCGGCTCGCCTACCATTAGGTGTAGATCGCGCACATTATTTGGCTTATAAGAGCTTAGCGCATGAAGCTGCGCCGGAGAGAGTGCGTAAGCGGGAGATGGAACCTTAAGGTCACTGCTTGTAGGGTGTGCGAAATGCCGCCACGGAGTTTGCGTGTCGCAATGCACTTTCTCGGCATTTTGCGCACGCGGAGAAGTTCTAACATCATGCAAATTTCTCCGCGTTCGCACCGCAAAAGGACGCGGCGCAAACCCTACAACAATCTTAACTTAATGGTAGTGGGGCGTAGGGCGGATAAGGCGTGAGCCGTCATTCGCCGCAAGTGGCTTGGCTCAAGCATCAAGCGCGTGATGTCGGATGACGGCTAACGCCTTATCCGACCTACAAACGCAAAAAAGGGGCTTTTGCCCCTTTTTTTACAACACCTAATTATTCAAGCAACTTATTTTGCTTTTTCAGGTGCCGCAGGTGCTGGTGGTACTGCGTTAGGTGCAGTTGGCGCATAGCCATAAGGCGCAGCACCATAAGGTGTTGCAGGTGCACCGTAACCATAAGGCGCGCCATAACCGTATGCTGGATAGCCGCCGTAACCATAAGGTGCGCCATAACCGTATGCTGGATAGCCACCACCATAATAAGGGTAGCCGCCGTAATATTGGTTACGACCATAACCGTAGCCACGACCGCCGCCATTCATGTTCATGCTGAAGTCGCCCCAGCCATTGCCGTCGAATGGACCCCAGTCAGAGAAAGAAGAACCAGGACCGCCCCAAGGGCCACCACCCCAGCCATTACCAGGTCCCCAGCCCCACCATGCTTGTGCAGGGGTTGCAGCCATCGCTGCTGCGCCTAAGATGGCAGATAAAGTTAAAGCTTTAGTCATTGTTTTCATCGTGTTTCTCCAGTGGTTGGTTATCGCATTACCAGCAAGCAGTTGCCCTTATGTTGATGTCGCTTCCATCCTAAACATCGCATTCGGTATATCAGCATTCTCTAATGTACTAGGTGAATCGGTATATGTCAATATTATAACTCTCTAATATTTGACTTGCTAACTCATCCCGTGTTAAACGCAGTCTAACAAACTTAGCCCATAGTCGCGACTTTTAATTGTAGACATAGTGGGTATCACCGCGTAGTCGTAGGGCGGATAAGGTGTGAGCCGTCATCCGCCAAAACTTTTGCCTATTTGTTTAAATCAGGATTTACCAGACGAAAAAGGCTGTAAAAGAACCGCCGAATTGTCTGAATCAGGATTTTCAGGATTATAGAATTAACAGGATAAACAAATGATTGTAATCCTGAAAATCCTTAAATTCTGAGAATCCTGATTCAGACAACAAGCATGACGGCGGATGACGGCTTGCGCCTTATCCGCCCTACATTCTTCTAATGACTGTTAAGTCTAAAATCAAGTGTTTAACACTCGCGTTCCCGACGTAAATCCAAGGTGTATGGATAATCGTTGTTCGGTTCTTCCGCTGGAATACTCATTGGGCCAACGCCGTGACCTTCTGGGTAAAAACCGGATAAACCTTGGAACCAGTCCGGTGCTTTGACAGGGCCTGGTGTGTGTCCAAACGGTTGGAAACGTGAAATCCGGCGCGATTCTGCTGCATAAGCGTTGACAGGGAAGTCATCGTAACTGCGTCCACCGGGGTGGGAGACGTGATAAGTACAACCGCCAATTGCCCGTCCAGTCCATGAGTCGATAATGTCAAACACTAATGGCACATGCACCGGAATAGTTGGATGTAAGGCTGAAGGTGGTTGCCACGCACGGTAACGCACACCTGCCACATACTCGCCATGTCGTCCGGTATTGTGCAGCGGTACGCGGCGACCGTTACAAGCCACCACATAACGACTGTCGGTTAAACCGGTAACTTTGACTTCTAAGCGTTCCACTGAAGAATCGACATAACGCGCGGTACCGCTACCCGTCGCTTCTTCGCCCAACACATGCCAAGGCTCAATCGCCATGCGCAATTCTAAGGCAATACCTTCGACTTGAATGCTGCCATAATGCGGGAAGCGGAATTCAAAGAATGGGTCTAACCATTCTAATTGGAACGGATAGCCTTCACGCTGTAAGTCACACATGATGTCTTTCAAATCTTGACGCACATAATGCGGCAACATGAAGCGGTCGTGTAACTCCGTACCCCAGCGCACTAATGGATGACCATATGGTTTTTTCCAGAAACGCATTAACAAGGCACGCAGTAACAACATCTGCATTAAGCTCATCCGCGCATGCGGTGGCATTTCAAACGCCCGCAATTCTAATAAGCCTAAACGACCGGTTGAGCTATCAGGCGAATACAATTTATCAATACAGAATTCAGCGCGGTGGGTGTTACCGGTTAAATCCACTAATAAATTGCGTAACAAGCGATCCACTAACCACGGTGCTGCCACTTCGCCTTTAGGCATACGTTGGAAAGCAATTTCTAACTCGTATAAGCTCTCATTGCGTGCTTCGTCCACCCGTGGCGCTTGACTGGTCGGGCCGATGAACATGCCGGAGAATAAATACGACAAGCTGGGGTGATGTTGCCAGAAAGTGACCATACTGCGCAGCAAATCAGGGCGGCGCAAGATTGGACTTTCCGCAGGCGTTGGCCCACCGATGGTGACGTGATTACCGCCGCCCGTGCCAGTGTGTCGCCCGTCTTGCATGAATTTTTCTGTACCTAAACGGCTGTAATAAGCTTCTTCATACAAGGTGAAGGTGTTATTGCTTAATTCATCCCAACTGTGCGCCGGATGAATATTGACCTCAATTACACCAGGGTCTGGTGTGACCAATAAGCGTTCAATGCGCGGGTCTTTCGGCGGTTCATAGCCTTCTAAGAACAATGGCATATTTAAGTCTTGCGCCGTGGCCTCAATGGTGGCGATCAAGTCTAAATAATGTTCTAAGTGCGTCATCGGTGGTAAGAAGAGATGTAAGAAACCATTACGGGTTTCAATACATAATGCCGTGTGTGGCACGTCGGTATAAAACTCTTCTTCAATCACTTCCGTTTCAGCAAAGCGATCATCATCTGCGGTGCCGATTTGCTCGTGAATATCACTGTGTACCACCGTTGGCTCGTAATATTGCGCAAAGCGTTGTGCGACTTCGCCGTGATAATCTTGCAATGGGGTGTTTTCTTCAAACAAACTGCGCTCGGCGTGAATTTCCCGCTTGTCTAAATCAACCCAAGGCAAGGAATCTAACGGCAGACGCAAGCCCATTGGCGAGTCACCGGGGATTAAATACAACTGCCCACGACGGAAACGCCACGGCGCACTGTGCCATTGTCCGCCGCCTTGGTTGTTATATTGCCAGCGTAAAGGCAACACATAACCGACCGGATTATCTAAGCCTTGGCTTAATACCCGCGCAATGCGTTTGCGCTCGATGTTGTCTTTTAACTTAGCTTGTGTCGGATCAAGATTGATTGGCGTTTGGCCTTCTTTCCACAAGTAATATAAATTGTCTTCGTAACTGGCGGTGACATAATCGGTTTTTAAGCCTAAGCGTTGCGCCAAGCGACAAGAGAATTTATAGGCATCCGCAGGCGTGAAGTTATATTGCTTGGTTTCATCAGCAATTAAGGCTTCATTGCGCCAGACTGGTGTGCCATCTTTACGCCAGAAACAGCCTAACGCCCAGCGCGGAATCGGTTCACCTGGGTACCATTTGCCTTGCCCGTAATGTAAAGATGCACCAGGGCCAAAGCGTTTGCGTAAGCGTTTTAATAAGTTACCGGCTAAAATGCGTTTTGTTGGCCCTAAAGCGGCGGTATTCCACTCTGAACCTTCCATATCATCGACTGAGACGAAAGTCGGCTCACCACCCATGGTTAAGCGCACGCCGTGGCTTTCCAACTCAGCATCGATTTTATGACCTAAGGCATTAATGGCTTGCCATTGTTCCTCGGTGTAAGGCTTGGTGACTCGTGGGTCTTCGTGAATACGTGTGACTTCATTGTGGAAATAAAACTCGGTTTCGCATTCATCGACAGCACCCGTCACGGGTGCAGCACTGGTTGGGTTAGGTGTGCAAGCGAGTGGAATATGGCCTTCGCCAGCGAATAAACCAGAGGTAGGGTCTAAGCCAATCCAGCCCGCACCGGGGATGAATACTTCAGCCCATGCGTGTAAATCGGTGAAATCGGCTTCAGGGCCAGAAGGGCCGTCTAAGGCTTTCACATCGGCGGTTAACTGCACTAAGTAACCAGAGACGAAACGCGCTGCTAAGCCTAAATGCCGCAGAATTTGCACTAATAACCATGCAGAATCACGGCAAGAACCACGGGCAATGGTCAAAGTTTCTTCACAACTTTGAATACCCGGTTCCATGCGGATGTTATAGCCGATGTCTTGTTGCAAGCGTTGATTGATGGCCACTAAGAAATCGACCGAGCGCATTTCGCTGCGATCCACTTCACTCAGCCATTCCATTAACTTAGGCCCACGTTCGCGGATTTCTAAATACTGTTTTAATTCTTGCTCTAAAGTCTCTTCATATTCAAAGGGGTAAGTTTCCGCGTATTCTTCTAAAAAGAAGTCAAACGGGTTAATCACCACCATTTCCGCTACTAAATCAACTTCAATCGACATTTCGCGGGCTTTTTCAGGAAAAACGATCCGTGCCAAATAGTTGCCGAACGGGTCTTGTAACCAGTTAATAAAATGTGTCTCTGGCTTAATATTCAGCGAGTATGACAAAATAGGGGTGCGTGAATGTGCCGCAGGCCGCAGTCTCACGACATGTGGCGATAAATTAACAGGACGGTCATAGCGATAACGTGTGTAATGGTTAAGCGCAACTTTAATAGCCATGTCATAAGTCCATAAAGTTAGGTTGGTTGTTCTAAAAGCTTCAGCTTGATCGCCGTGCGATAGCCGTTCATTTTGTGGGATATTAGAGGTTGATAGGAATGCTAAATATTGACTCTTGCTGATTATCGGGGTGTTAAGCTCGATGTGCAATGACTTGACAACAGGGTTTTTATCTAAGCCATCGCTGATCTCAGATATGCTTGAGACTGTTGGGGCTTAACATTGGGTTTTGCAGGTGGATCGCAAGTCGTGTGGCGGCTTACCGATGTCTCTGGCATTTGAGTGGTGGTTTCTAAATCAACTATAATACCCCTCGCTTGTATTTAACAGATGAATTAACAATTGTTTTATTGTATCCATGCTTAAATATTTTAAATTTAACTTATCAGATAAGCACAAAAAGTTGTTACCTAAACTAGGTTATGCCTTAGTCATTCTCTATTTTATTTATGGTATTTATGATTTTGCGACTGGACTAAAACTGAATTTACCCATTGTGATTTTTGTCATTTGGCAGCTATTTCGACGCGGTGAAGCACAAGCCAAAAAAGCGGCAGGGGCTATCAGTGGTGCAGTGGTTAAAAATTTTACCCCTAAAACGGTGGAAAATTTAAATAATAGTTTAGCGATTGGTACTGAGCCACGCTTTAAACTGAGTAACATTGAGTCAAATGCGTTAGGGGGTATCTTAACGACTGGCTTAAAAGCGATGATAGAAAAAGAAGTTCAAGAAAAATTACACAGTTTTTTTATTAAGGGCATTATTAATTTAGCATTTGTGCTGGGTGCATTAATGTTATTACAAGTTATCCTCGCTTTAACAGGATTGGTAACGCTACCCGTTATCAATACCTGCCCTCCTAATTAATGAGTTACGATCATGCCTGTATTTAAACAATTGTTATTTCCTGAACACTCCAGAAAACTGCCTGCACAGCGTTGGCTGCGTATTGGTTTACGCACCTTGCATTTAATTGGCATTAGCGGCTTAGGCGGTGCATTTTTATATGATTTAGCCCCTGAATTATGGATGCCTTATTGGTGGCTAGTGGTTTGTAGTGGTGGTTTATTAGTATTAATCGAACTATGGGTCAATGGTATTTGGCTGCTGCAATTAGCCGGTTTAGCCATTATGCTTAAATTATCCTTGTTATTTAGCTTGCACTGGTGGCCTCAAGCAGGTCATTGGGTTTTTATTACCGTCATCATCATTTCAGGCATTATTTCTCACTCGCCCGCCCGCTTGCGTCATTACTCCATTTGGTACCGCCGTCGCTTAGATGAACGTGATCATCGCCCACAACAAGATATTTAATATTGCTTTACAATCTGAAAATTAAACAACTAAATATATTTTTTAAACTTAAAATAAGAATTAACTGATATTCTGCTTTTTTTATCCTGTTTCAGCAGAAATGCAGACACTTCCCTCACTCACTTATTTATAACATTATACTTAAAACCTGCTTATCCCTTATAATAAGCGGCTTTAAGTATGCTCTCGCTTTTTCTATTGCATCGAGGTTGATTTATATGACGACAGTGTTCGCGCCTGAATTACGGGATAAAGTAGGCAAATGGGTGGAATCTACCCGAATTCAAGCCATTATTATTGGTATCATTATTTTTAATGCAATTACTTTAGGTTTAGAAACCTCAAGTTATATGACTGA
>QKBZ01000253.1 GCA_003245895.1 Beggiatoa sp. | reverse complement strand
CTATGCGCTAACTCACTACATAATATAAATTTTGATGATTTTTTAATTTTGACATACACTATTAAACATATAGCATTTAAAATTAGCTCTTGTTCTAAACCTAGCAACAATAGAATTGCGGAAATATTATTTAACTCTTTAAAAGAAAATAAAAAATCTTACCAAAGTCTAAAAAAATTAAAAAATGATAATGCTAGATATAAAAATGCACTAACAAGTTTTGTGGTAACATCATTTGGTAGATTTAGTAAATCAGATGCTAAAGAGGTTATAGAAGAATTAAAACGTCTGCTAGCTTAGTGGCAAAGCGTCCCCTCCACAAACTAATTTTATAAGTTAGTTTGTGAAGGTGAGAGTGTTGGTTCGATTCCAACAGCAGGCATCAAAATTTTTTCTAAAAAAACACAAGGGACAACCCCTGCCCCCTGTGTTCTAAATCAGCTTACTCCATCGGAGTCGCCATAAAAATCGTTTTCAAAAATTCCTGCGCTTTAGCCCAAGAATCTTCATCTGCTGCTTTATCATAAGCCACAGGCATATCATATTCTTTAGCAAACTTATCCGCGTCAGGATTGGTAAAACTATGTTTTACATCAGGATAGCCAACAAAGGTCATATCCGCATTTGCAGCGGTCATCTCTTCTTTAAACTTGCCAACAGTCTCCGCAGGCACTAAAGAATCAGCCTCACCGTGAAATACCATGATTTTAGCTTTGATCGCATCAGGCTCAGCCGGATTATCGGTACCTAAACTACCATGAAAACTGGCAACCCCGTCTAAATCTAAGCCACGACGCGCCATTTCTAAAACCACGCCACCGCCAAAACAATAACCAATTGCCGCTATATGCTCAGGATCAGCCATCGGATGCTGTTGCAAGGTGTTCATGGCTGCTTGAAAACGTGCAGTGGTCACAGCCTTATCTGCTAAAGCCGCTTTCATAAACTCACCGGCTTCTTTAGGGTGCTCAGTAGATTTACCATCACCATACATATCAACAGCTAATGCGACATAACCTAATTCCGCTAACATTTTCGCCCGTTTCCGCGCATATTCGTTATGCCCCCACCACTCATGCACCACTAACACCCCTGGGCGTTTTACCTCTGTACTGTCATCGTAAGCAATAAAGCCTTTTAAGGTCACATCACCTGCTTGATAGTCAATCGGCTGTGCCTGAATTTCTGCCAAGACAGATTGGGTTAACAATAATAATGGCAATACCACAGCATAACGCCAGCTTGTATATTTCATACAACAATACTCCTTTGAATTGTGGGAAAAATTGGCATTGACCTGATAAATGCTATCGAGAATACAAAAACACAATATGGGGAAATAAGATCATCATGCACAAGATCAGGGGTGTCATCGATATGCCCCTCTCCAATCTCTCAAAACAATCCAGTATAATAACAATACAAGTTACGAGGATTTACACCATGAGCGATCATCTTACTGAAAAACGGCAAATTATTCTGTCAGCACGGAAGGCTGTGCAACAAGGCTTGAGCCTTGCGGATAATCCTTATCCACAAGACAGCGAAGCCTATCATTTATGGCGGGAATTTTATGAAATGACTTATGTGGACGGTCAGCGACAAAGCTTGTTCTCACATGAGTATGAAGCCTCGGCGTATTAAACCCAGTCACGCGGTGTCAAAAACAATTGATACAAACGCGCTTCTGGCGAATGCTCTGCTGGCTTCCAGTTATAACGCCACTGCACTAAAGGCGGCAACGACATCAAAATGGACTCTGTGCGACCGCCTGTCTGCAAACCAAACAAGGTACCGCGATCATAAACCAAGTTGAATTCGACATAACGCCCGCGTCGGTACAACTGAAACTCTCGCTCCCGCTCACCGTATTGCATATCCCGCCGCTTTTCGATAATGGGCAAATAGGCAGGCAAATAGTGATCGCCGACACTTTGCATAAAAGCAAAACTTTGATCAAAGCCCCACTGATTTAAATCATCGAAAAATAAACCGCCCACGCCGCGCGCTTCATTGCGATGCTTTAAGAAAAAATACTCATCACACCAGCGTTTATAACGCGGATACACCTCTTGCCCAAACGGGTCACACGCCGCTTTTGCCGTGCGATGCCAATGCACCACATCTTCCTCAAAACCATAATACGGTGTTAAATCAAACCCACCGCCAAACCACCAAACCGGCGGCTCGTTTGGCTTTTCTGCGATAAAAAACCGGACATTAGCATGTGAAGTCGGCACATAAGGACTCCACGGGTGCAATACCAATGACACGCCGACCGCTTGGAAACTACGCCCTGCTAATTCAGGACGTTGCGCCGTAGCAGAAGCAGGCAATTGACCACCAAACACATGGGAAAAATTAATCCCCGCTTGTTCAAATATGCCCCCTTGTGTTAACACACGCGAACGACCACCGCCGCCTGCTTCGCGTTGCCATTGATCTTCCTCAAAACGCGCCTTGCCATCCGCTTGTTCTAAGGCTTGGCAAATGCGATCTTGTAAAGCTAATAAATAGGTTTTGACAGGTTCTAAGCTTGGTTGAGTCATGGGGTGCTCTCGGACTGTAGTCGCTTGTAACAAGCTTTTTGTTTAGAGGAAAGTGGCTGAAAAAAAAATGCTGAATCGTAGAGCGGATAAGGTGTTAGCCGTCATCCTCCGTTGTGCTCGTTGTCTGAATCAGAATTTGCAGAATTAAAGAGTTTTCAGAAGGAGCGGTGCAGAAATCTAAAAATTTAGGGTTTCATCCATATTTTGCAGCTAAATTTGGAAACATCGCTTCTAAATCATCTTCTTCCCATTCATCACCCACTGGATCAGCAGGAAATGTTAAAGCATTTATTGGCATTTCTGCGCCTGTGCTCTCTTCATAGGCTTCATAAATACTGTATCTATATTGTTCAAGCTCTGCTTCTTCAATGTTATCTAATGCTGCCAAACTATCAGGATTTTTAATCGCCGCTTCAAAAACCTGCTGACCTTCTGAAATTAGAAAGTCTCGGAAATAATCAAAACCATCATCAGAGCATCCTCCACTGGCGAGGTAAGCGGCACCCCATAACGCCCAAGTATATGATTCGATTAATCGTTTGCCATATTCTAGGTCAAATGCGACGATTGCATCAGGCGATAAGGTAATCAGTATGGATTTCAAAGCATTGGGTCTAGCATCTACGTTATCACCTGCTTTGACTTTTGCAGCTTCGACTATGTTCCAGAAATCAGTGCTCATAAGGGTATATTTTCCCGTTTTGATACATTGTAGAGTTTGTCCGCGTCCTTTTGCGGTGCGAACGCGGAGAAGTCTGCATGATGTTTCTCGTTTTCTCGTTCCCACCATTTTGGTGGGAATGCATGCCGCGTCGCTCCAGCGGCGCGAATCAAGCTCCAACGACAGTTTATACAACTAAACGTGCCGCTGGAGCGACACAGTATGCATTCCCATCGGGACGATGGGAACGAGAAAACTCAGGTCGCGTGCGCAAAATGCCGAGAAAGTGCATTGCCACAAGAGAACACAGCATAGCCTCTAAACTACACTTTAACTCACATTAAATCCGTCAACCGCGTTAACGTATCATTATTCAAAAAATCAGGGCGATTTTCTAAATGAGACAAAGCTGCTAATACTTGCGCGGGCTTTAATTCTCGCAAGCAATTTAAATGCTTCAGCGGGCAAGTGCGTTGAAAACAAGGGCTACAGCTTAAACGCAGAGATTCAATTTTTGCCTGTGGATTTAGGGGCGGGGTCATCACGGGATCAGAGGAACCATACACAGCGACTAATGGGCGATCTAAGGCAGCCGCTAAGTGCATTAAACCTGAATCATTGCTCACCACTGCGCTGGCTAAGGCCAGCAAGTCCACTGCTTCTGCTA
>QKBZ01000027.1 GCA_003245895.1 Beggiatoa sp. | reverse complement strand
GTGACCCATACCGATATTCATTTGCAAGCCGGTGATGGCATTGTGTTATATACTGACGGTATTACGGAAGCACGAAACCCAGCAGGCGCGTTTTACGGCATAGAGCGTTTATGTGCGGTGTTAAGCGATTGCTGGCAGCAGTCTGCGACACAGATTAAAGATACCGTGATTCAGGATTTAAAAAGTTATGTTGAAGATAGTCCATTATTGGATGATGTGACTTTATTGGTGATTAAGCAAAAGTGTAAGCTTGCTTAGCATCAAGGCCGGATGGCGGTTCGATCATGCCATTAAGTTTTCTCGTTCCCATCGTCCCGATCACTGCCATTAAGTTAAGGACTTGCTCCATCTTGTAGGGCGGATAAGGCGTAAGCCGCCATCCGCCGTCGGTGGCTTGGTTCAAGCCTCAAGCGCGTGATGTCGGATGACGGCTAAAGCCTTATCCGACCTACAAAAGAGCTTAACTTAATGGCAGTGATCGTCCCGATGGGAATGCATACTGTGTCGCTCCAGCGGCACGTTTAATCGTATAAACTGTCGTTAGAACCTGATTCGCGCCGCTGGAGCGACGCGGCATGCATTCCCACCAAAATGGTGGGAACGAGAAATACACACGGATGCTCCCATGCGCTTACTCGTCATCGAAGACAACACCATTTTAGGCAATGGCTTACAAGTCGGCCTCACCCAACACGGTTACGCCGTAGACTGGCTGCAAACCGCTGAAGAAGGTGATATTGCACTGCAAACCAACCCTTACGAGGCAATGATTTTAGATTTATCTTTGCCTAAACAAGACGGTTTAAGCTTTTTGCGCCAACTGCGCCGCCAACAAAATGACTTGCCTGTGTTAATCCTCACTGCCCGCGACAGTGTGCAAGATCGCGTCACTGGTTTAGATGCGGGTGCAGATGATTACTTAATCAAACCGTTTGAATTAGACGAGTTAAGCGCCCGCATTCGTGCCTTGTTGCGCCGCCGCAGTGGACGGGCGCACCCGCTGATACAACACGGCGCGTTAACCCTAGACCCCGCCGCGCATACCGTGAGCTTAAATCAAGAAACGGTTAACGTATCAGGCCGCGAATTCGCTATTTTATTAACGCTATTGGAAAACGCGGGGCGTGTGTTATCGCGGGCGCAATTAGAAGAAAGTTTATATAGCTGGGATGCCTTAGTCGAAAGCAATGCGGTAGAAGTCCATATTCACCATTTACGCAAAAAACTTGGCAAACACTTAATTCGCACCATACGCGGTGTGGGCTATATGGTGGACAAAGCTCCGGCAGAATAACTACTGACTCAGCGTCCGACCGCCATCTACGGCGATAATTTGTCCAGTAATGTAACCTGCATCACGGATTAAAAATAACGCGGTGCGTGCTAAATCCGTCGGATCGCCATGCCGTTTCAACGCGATATTAGAAATAATGCGTTGCTTGGTCACTTCATCCATTTCATTTTCAGGCCACATAATCGCCCCTGGTGCAATGCCGTTAACCCGCACATGTGGGCCTAAATCCCGCGCCAGCGACTTAGTTAACATCGCCAAACCCGCTTTTGCTGAGCAATACACCGGATGTTGTTTTAATGGGCGTTCGGCGTGAATATCGATTAAGTTAATAATGCAGCCATTGCTAGTGATTAAATGCGGTGCGGCTGCTTGTGATAAAAACAACGGTGCTTTTAAATTTGAAGCCATCAACTCATCCCAATGCGCTTCGGTAATGCTACCGATAGGCGTAGGGTAAAAAGCTGAAGCGTTATTAATCAACACATCTAAACGACCAAACTGATCCACCGTCTCTTGAATCATGCTGTTTAACTTTGCCACATGCTGCAAATCCGCTTGCAGCAACAGCACAGAATCTGGTCGTTTCTCATGCAATTCTGCTTGTAAGGCATGCGCGTCGGCTTCAGAACTGCGATAATGCAAAGCCAAACGCATGCCTGCTGCGTGTAACTGACGGGCAATGGTCGCCCCCACACGCTTGACCCCACCGGAGATAAATACCACTTGATCGGTTAAACTGTGGTTCTGCATAACATACTCCCATGACAATTTTTTTATGAAGCCTACGACTCAACTCCCGATGCCCGATGCGGCTATGCAACAACACAGTGTTGCCCTCACAGAACACATTATACAGCGAATCCAACAGGCAGGCGGGCAGATTCCTTTTAGCGAATTTATGCAACATGCACTGTATGCGCCTGCTTTGGGCTATTACAGCGGCGGCTTGCACAAATTCGGCGAACAAGGCGACTTTATCACTGCCCCTGAATTATCGCCGCTATTTTCCTGTTGTGTGGCGCACCAATGTTACCAAGTATTAAGCGCACTGCCCGCAGAACAACGTGTGATTTTAGAATTCGGCGCCGGTTCAGGACGTATGGCCACCGATATTTTAATTGCATTAGAACAAGCAGATTGTTTGCCTGCACAATATTGGATTTTGGAATTAAGCAGCGAATTGCAACACCGTCAGCGCGAACGCTTGCAAGCCGAAGCACCCAATTTAGTATCACGAGTGCAATGGCTTAGCCAGTTACCTGACGCGCCTTTTTCCGGTGTTGTGTTGGGCAATGAAGTGTTAGATGCAATGCCGGTTGAGCGGTTTCATGTCGCTGAAAATGCCGCTTTAGAACGCTTTTATGTCACATGGCAAGATGAGCAATTTGCATGGCAGGTCAGCAATGAGGAGATGGCGGAACTCAATACTTTATTAGAACCGTTTTTAGATACCTTGCCATCGGGTTATATGTCAGAATACAACCCATTTTTAGCCGACTGGATGCAGAATATTGCCCGCTGTTTGCAACACGGCTTAATCCTGTTATTTGATTATGGTTTCCCGCGCGCGGAGTTTTACCACCCGCAACGCGATGAAGGTACGTTGATGTGCCATTATCGTCATCACGCGCACAGCGACCCTTTATGTTTAGTCGGTTTACAAGACATCACCGCGCACGTTGATTTCACCGCTGTTGCAGAAACTGCGCATGATGCAGGCTTAAATATCGCAGGCTACACCACACAGGCGAGTTTTTTGCTGTCCTGTGGCATCTCCGATCTGATGCAGCAAATTGATCCGAATGACACGGTGAACTGGCTGCGGCAAACGCAACAGGCGAAGAAGTTATTATTACCCAGTGAAATGGGTGAATTATTTAAAGTGATTGCCCTAACGCAAGGTTTAGAAGATGTGCCCTTGTTGGGCTTTAGCCACGATGAGCGGGCGCGTTTATAACACAATTTTGAAGCTTAGTTCTCTCGTTCCCAAATGACGTTTCTTTGTAGGGTGGAATAGGCGCAAGCCGTATTCCACCATGCGGTTTATAATCTGTTTTGGCTTAGCTTTTTACAGAATCTCATGGTGGAATACGCTGCGGTATTCCACCCTACAAACGTGCATGTCTTTAACTTAACGGCTGTGAAATGGCATTTGGGAACGACTGAAACTCAACTATTCCTACACTCAGCTTTATCTTACGCAACGGTTGATATTTACTTTGGATATTTGGCAAATCATTATCTTGGCATTAATTCAAGGCATCACTGAATTTTTGCCTATTTCTAGCTCAGCACATCTGGTGTTATTTCCGCAACTGACGGGAATTGCCGATCAAGGTGTAGCCTTCGACGTGGCCTTACACGTTGGCAGTTTAGTCGCGGTGATTTGGTATTTTCGCCATGACATCATCCCTTTATTATCGGCATGGTTTCGTTCCTTTAAATCATGGGAATTAACACCCGCAAGCCGCTTAGTCTGGGGCACAGGTATTGGTACCATTCCAGTGGCCTTAGTTGGCTTAGCAGTGACAGTGACAGATGTGGAAGACTCGTTACGCACTGTGCTGGTGATTGCCATTGCCAATTTAGTATTTGCCGCCTTGCTCTGGTTTGCCGATGCGACAGGACGGCGTGAGCGCGATGAATATAGCTTAACGTGGAGCGATATTTTCTGGATTGGTTTAGCACAAGCCTTAGCCGTTATCCCTGGTACTTCACGTTCCGGCATTACCATTACTGCGGCTTTATTACTGGGCTTAAACCGACGCGCGGCCGCCCGTTTTTCCTTCTTATTATCAATTCCGGTAATTATTTTGGCCGGTGGCGGTGAAGCAGCGAAATTAGTGTTAGAACACGCCGTCGAGGTGAACTGGTTTGCTTTATTTTTAGGTGCAAGCTGCGCCGGTATTAGCGCCTATTTCTGCATTCACCTTTTTATTAGTTTGCTAGAGCGCATCGGCATGTTGCCATTTGTGTTATACCGCTTGGTATTAGGCGTATTGTTATTACTGTGGATGGTATAAAACGTGTCAGATTCCCTGCACTGGTGGCGGTTTTGGTTCAGCTTAGGCGTGTTATTCGCTTTGGCGATTGTCGTGTTATCACTGATCCCCTCTCCGCCGCAATTAGATGTGCCTTATGAAGATAAATATCAGCATGTGCTGGCTTATTTCTGCTTAATGGGCTGGTTTATCCAATTGTATCCACAACGCAAACAGCATCACTATTTAGCAGTGGCCTGTATTGCACTAGGCATAGTATTAGAGGGATTACAAGGTTTAGGCGGGGTACGGTTTGCAGAATGGGCAGATTTTATCGCTAATAGCGCTGGTGTCACACTGGCATGGTTGCTGGGCATGACACCGTTTCGCATGGCGTTAACTCAGGTTGAAGGCAAGTTGCTACGGTTGAAAAACCGCGCCTGAGTGTTACGGCACGCGATACGGTTCAATTTCAATTAATACGCCTGCTTCTTGGCTTGTTGCCACCTCTGCTTTTGCTGCATGTAACTCGTAAATACACGCATCTTTGCCTGTGGTATCGCTGAATAAAGTTTGTTTTAGCGTTTCTAACAACTTATTCACCAAATAATTTAAATCAGGGCCATAGGGAAAGCGGTCGGGGAATTTATCACACGGCAATAAAAAGGTTAAACGTATCGTGCAAGGCTCTTGCACCTTAGGCAACTCACGGGTTTGTGACACGATGTTATTGTGCCACTCACGTAACAACAGCAGACCAATTTCATCGCGAGTGCTTCCATAAGGGACACCTGAAATTTTATAAATCACCGGTAACATGGACGATCCTTTTTAACAAAACAGCAGTGCGCGCCAGCGGTTAACTGTAACGCGAAAATCTTTTATCAATATCTATAGCGGAATTAATGCCAATTCGCATCGTTTTTCTGTTGTATTGATTGTTTATCGTGTGAGCAGTTGATGTTTTTAGTTAAAGCAGTTTATTAATGAGTACATTAGTTCTATTTAACAAACCCTTTCAAGTGATGAGTCAATTTTCGCCGATAGACGGTAAACAAACTTTGGCAGATTTCATCACCATACCCGACGTGTATCCAGCAGGCCGCCTAGATTATGACAGCGAAGGCTTGTTATTGCTAACTGACGACGGACAACTACAACATCAACTCAGTCACCCACGTCATAAGCAAACAAAAACGTATTGGGTGCAAGTGGAGCAAATCCCGACGGAAGCGGCCTTACAGCAATTGCGGCAAGGCGTGATGCTGAAAGACGGTCGCACCCTTCCTGCAAAAGTGCAGCTAATCAACGAACCTGCCCAATTATGGCCCCGTAACCCACCTATCCGCTACCGTGCAAACATTCCAACCGCATGGCTTAGCTTGCAAATTACTGAAGGCCGCAACCGCCAAGTGCGCCGCATGACCGCCGCAGTTGGTTTTCCGACCTTACGTTTAATTCGTTATGCCATCGGCGACTGGAATTTAGATGATTTGGCACCAGCGCAGCATAAAATTTTGCAATATCAAGCACCTGCCCGTTTTAGTAAGCCGCCAGTTGCTAGTAAAAATGCAAAGCCTGCTCATGCTGCACAGCGTTCGAGAGTGCGGCATAAACGCTGAGGCTATTTCTTTAAAGTCCTTTCCCAGAGGGTAAAGGTACCTACACAAGTTTAATTTTGCTTTAAAAACAAGTAGTTTCTCGTTCCCACCATTTTGGTGGGAATGCATGCCGCGTCGCTCCAGCGGCGCGAATCAGGCTCCAACGACAGCTTATACGACTAAACGTGCCGCTGGAGCGACACAGTATGCATTCCCATCGGGACGATGGGAACGAGAAAAACAATCATCTTGTAGGTCGGATAAGGCGTTAGCCGTCATCCGACATGGCTAGGATGCGGTATATCGGTCAGTTTTCTGTCTGGAAAGCAGGATACATTAGCTGGTTTCAGACTGATTTTTAGCTTTTGCGGCGGATGACGGCTGCCGCCTTATCCGCCCTACTCGAAAATATAGCTAACACCTACTTCCCCACAAGTTTCCCATACTAAAGTTCATCAATCCCCACAGAATATGGTAGGCTTGATAGCAAATCGCTTGCACACAACCGGTGCTTAAACGCTTTGGTTGTGGTTTGCTCCACTCTTTCTCCATTTTTGACCGCGTATTTGCGAACCATGAACACAGAACAGGTAAAGGACGAACTGGCTCAAGTATTGAACTATCACGAAGCCACTAAACATCACTTTCAACAATATGCCCGAGGCCCTCAGTTTTTAGACTGGGACGATCAACCCAACCCCTTCCGCAGGTTTCAAGGTGCGCCCTTACACCCTCTGCAACATATCGAACTGACTAACGAGCCACCTTATGATGCCGCTTTCATAAACGGTCAATGCGCTAATCAAGCCCTAAACATTACCAGCTTATCGCAATTGTTTTACGACAGTTTGGCATTATCTGCATGGAAACAAGCGGGCGAAGCACGTTGGTCGCTGCGGGTGAACCCGTCTAGCGGTAATCTGCATCCTACCGAAGCGTATTTACTGTGCGGTGCGGTTGAAGGCTTACACCATAAAGCAGGCATTTATCACTACGCGCCTAAAGAACATGGTTTAGAACAACGCGCTGAATTAACCGAAGCTGCATGGCAAAACCTAAGCGCAGGCTTTCCCGAAGGCAGCTTTTTTATTGGCTTATCTTCTATTCATTGGCGTGAAATGTGGAAATATGGCGAGCGGGCTTTCCGCTATTGCCAACACGACATCGGTCATGCCATTGCAGCGATCAGTGTCGCTGCCAATGCCTTGGGCTGGCACACCACTTTGTTAGACGGCTTAGGCACAGAAGAATTAGTGTTGTTAATGGGCTTAGAGCAGTTACGCGAAGGCCGCGAAGCCGAGCACCCTGATTGCTTGCTCGCCATCACACCAACACCTATTGCTAAAGATGTGCGTCCCGATCCCGCAGCCGTGCAAGCCTGTGCAAAATTGCAGTGGACTGGCGATCCGAATCAGCTAAGCCCAGAGCATTTGCGCTGGCGCATTATCGAGCATGTCACCATTGCCACCCATAAGGCGGCTTTGCCTGTTGAATACCCAAGTTTTAAAGCAGATGCAGCGCAGTTGCCGACGGAAGATCAGCAAGCACCGTTTGGCATTCGCCCGATTATTCACCGTCGCCGCAGTGCAGTATCAATGGATGGACGTACCGGCATCACTGCCGATGCCTTTTTCCAAATCTTGCGCAAAACCATGCCGCTGGAAAATCAATTGCCGTTCTCTGCTTTGCCGTGGTCGCCACAGGTAAACTTAATTTTATTAGTGCATCGGGTGAAACATCTTAAATCCGGTTTATACGTGTTGTTACGTGACCCGAATGGCAAAGAACAGTTACAAGCGGCACTAAAACCTGAATTTACATGGGCAAAACCAGCCGTATGTCCTGATGACTTGCCATTTTTCCAATTGGCAGAAGGTGATGGGCAGCAGTTGGCAAAACAGTTATCTTGCCATCAAAGTATTGCCTCAGATGGCTGCTTTGCGGTCAGCATGTTAGCGAATTTCCGCCCAGTGTTGGAAGAAGTCGGCGCGTGGTTTTACCCGCGTTTATTCTGGGAAACGGGCTTGATTGGGCAAGTGTTGTATTTAGAAGCAGAAGCCAGTGGCGTAGCGGGAACAGGGATTGGTTGCTTTTTTGATGATCCGGTGCATGAAAGCTTAGGTTTATCTGGCAATAATGATTACCAAACCTTGTACCATTTCACCATCGGTGGGCGGGTGGAGGATAGTCGGTTGTTGACTTTGCCACCGTATGATATGGCAGAAACGAAGTAAAACTAATAAAGCAAGGTGTTAATAATGAATGATAAAAAAAGCTTGAGTTCCATTAAGGCTGCGTTGTATTTAGCAATGGTATTTGTCATCGCTTCATGTGCTAGCGTGACAAAAATTGACTCTGACAATGCGACAATCCTGGATTACTTAACACAGGCAGAAATTGCGCAGATTAACGCTGATATTAAAGCACCGTTGGAGAATACGCTTTTAAGCAGTTCAGAGATTAAAATGCTGGATGTGGCAAAAGGCTATCTGATAGATAAAGTTACTAAGGATGAGGCGGTAAAACAGCTTATTGCTTCAGAAACGGAGACCAACAAATTTGCCCTAGATGGCAATCAAGTGCAAATTTTAAGAGATGTTGCGAATGATTATGTTCGCTTTGGTCTCCAGCGCGAAACCGTTGAAGGGCAACAGCAAGTTGTTGCTATGGGTAGACCTTCCGCATTTGTGACATACGATTTGGAAAAAGTTGCGCCTAAATCAAATCACCTGAAGAAAGCCTTAAACAGTCACGGCATACCGGTGATTGCTGTATTGGGTAAAGCGAGAATTGGTAGTACAGAAAGTATCTTAACGGCTATAAAAACAGGTGTTGCCGCGATGGATTCATTATTTGCTCAGCGTGAAATTTCTTATTTAACAGGTGGTTATAAAGGCGTTAATGATAATGTATATGGCTATACCCGTATTGGTTATGAGCGTGCTAAAGATTTAGGCACTTATAGCTTGGTTGTGATGCCAGAAGCAGGTGGTGCTGACAGTCATAAGGATGCTGATGCAAAAGATATGGTCGGTATGATGTGGGGTGATGATACCCCAGCACTGGCAGGCATCGCAGATGGCGCAATGATGTTTGCTTGGTATGGTTCATGGAGTCAAATCGAAATTGATACGCTGTTATACCAGAATAAACCAATTGTGATTGTGAATCCTTACCAACAGCAAGACGTTGAAACGGTAGAGGGCAAAAAGGGAAGTGTGACCAGTTACCGAGACCCAAAAGTAGCGGCAAAAGCACTTTTAGATATGCTCCCAAGTCCCGTAGAGTTGAAACAGCGCAATGGTGGCAATGTGATTGCCCTGCCTGCGCAGGATAAAGACGTTGATGTTGTAGAGTATTTTCCGTTTCCGCGTTGGTCAGACAAGCTGGGTAGTAAAACGGCTACTTCGCAAGTTGTGCCTGAACTGCCAGCAAGATCACAGTAAGGGTAGGGTTTGCGCCGCGTCCTTTTGCGGTGCGAACACGGAGAAGCTGCCATTAACCATTAAGTTCAGGCATGCACGGTTGTAGGGTGTGCGAAACCCCACAGGGTACACCATTTGATAATCCGTTATCGTTGATGTGGGGTTTTGCCCACCAAACCCTGCACGGTGGGCAAAACGCCGATTAAGGTCGGAAACAACCCCAGCTTCTCGGCGGCGTTTCGCACACCATATGGCTTATAAATCAACGCTTTACACATCACTAAACATCAGCGCAGTCAAGATAAAGTCTATACCTAAAGTTGCTAACGAAGCATTCACCACTGTGCGCGTGGTAGCGCGGCTTACCCCTTCCGAGGTTGGGATACAATCATACCCCTCAAACACCGCAATCCATGTCACCACGACACCAAACACCGCCGCTTTAATCATCCCATTGCCAATATCGTCGAATAACTCCACGGTGTCTTGCATTTGCGACCAATACGCACCAGCATCCACTTGCAGCAATTCCACGACCACCAAATGTCCGCCTAAAATACCGATGGCACTGAAAATGCCCGCTAGCAATGGCATGGCGATTAAACCGCCGATAAAACGCGGCGCAATCACACGCTTATACGGATTTACTGCCATCATTTCCATTGCTGACAATTGTTCGGTGGCCTTCATCAAACCTATTTCCGCCGTTAAGGCAGAACCGGCGCGACCGGCGAACAACAGCGCAGTTAACACAGGGCCTAATTCGCGTAACAAGGACAGCGACACCACTACGCCGAGCATTTCTGTCGCGTTGAAATTGACTAAGGTGTTATAGCCTTGTAAGCCCAACACCATGCCGACAAATAAGCCGGACACTAAAATAATGGTCAGCGATAACACGCCTAAGGAATACACTTCGCTGACGACTAAACGCCAGCGCACGAATAAACTTGGCACACCGGCTAAGGTGTGCAGTAAAAATAAATGTGCGCGTCCGAATTTAGAGAACACATCTAAGGTGGTGCGCCCCACCGATTGCAATCCGTCTAAGATCATCCCTTATCCTCCCAGTAAATCGGCACGGTAGTCGGGGGCGGCGAAATGGAATGGCACAGGGCCATCCGATTCGGCATTTAAAAACTGTTTTACCCACGCGGAATCGGTTTGTTTTAACTGCTCTGGCGTGCCTTGTCCCACTACGCAGCCATCCGACAGAATGTAGATGTAATCGGCAATGCTCGAAGTCTCTTGAATATCGTGCGAAACGATAATACTGGTCAGCGACAGCGCATCATTCATGGAGCGGATTAAGCGCACTAACACGCCTAAAGAAATCGGGTCTTGTCCGGTGAACGGTTCGTCATACATCATCATCATCGGGTCTAACACCAATGCCCGCGCCAAGGCGACGCGGCGAGCCATGCCGCCGGACAATTCGCTGGGACTTAAATCACGCGCACCACGCAAGCCGACCGCTTGCAGTTTCATTAACACTAAATGCCGGATGATGGATTCTGGCAAGCGGGTATGTTCGCGCAAGGGAAAAGCGACGTTTTCATACACGTTTAAATCGGTGAGTAATGCGCCGTTTTGGAATAGCATGCCCATACGTTTTCGTAAGGCATACAGTTCGCGGGTAGACAGTTTGGCTAAAGCTTGTCCGTCAATTTCGATGCTACCGCCGTGCGGTTTTAACTGCTTTCCGATCAGGCGTAGCAAAGTGGTTTTACCGGTGCCACTTGGCCCCATGATGGCAGTGATTTTGCCGCGTTGTATGTCTAAGTCAATGTTATTGAAAATGTAGCGATTGCCACGTTTAAAAGTGAGTCCGCGTGCGCGAACTAAAATATCATTGGCTGGTGTGGTCATGATGTACCTTTTGCAGCGTTAAATTTTTCTCGTTCCTATCAACATGATGGGAATGCATACTTGTAGGGTGGAATAGGCGCAAGCCGTATTCCACCAAGAAGCCTGTAATTTGTGCTTAATTTTGACCATTTGCAGAATTTCATGGTGGAATACGCTGCGCTATTCCACCCTACAATTCAAGACAAAAAGACCGGTCGTGCTAGGTTCACACCCGCGACAACACCCAATCCATCGCCCGATTCGGCAAAATTCGGCGCAAAAAACCAAATAAATAAGTCGGAAAGGTCACATAATAACGAATCTGAGGCCGTTTCGCTTCTAAAGCATGAAGGACGCGCTTTAATACCGCTTCTGGCGGTAGTGTAAAAGGTACGGCTGCGCCTTCTTTGCTCAAGCGGTTAATCATCGCTTGATACTGTTCTTTAAATCGGCTGTGCTCGCCATCGATATACGTCTGATACGCTTGGAAACTGTTCGCACGAAAGCGCGATAAAATCGGGCCGGGTTCTATCAAAGACACATGCACACCCGTATCGCGCAATTCTTGCCGTAAGCAATCGCTTAAACCTTCTAAGGCAAATTTGCTCGCCACATACGCGCCACGCAACGGCATAGCGGCAAAACCTAATACCGAGCTATTTTGAATGATTCGCCCGTAACCTTGCTTTAAAAAGGTTGGCAATAACATGCGAGTTAACTCGTGTGTGCCAAAAACATTGGTTTCAAACTGGGCTTGTAAGGCTGCACGCGATAAGTCTTCCACCGCGCCTGCTAAGCCAAAAGCACCGTTATTAAACACTGCGTATAACTCGCCGTCGGTTTGTGCTAATACCTCAGACACAGCCGCTTTAATGCTGTTGGAGTCGGTTAAGTCTAACTGAACGGTAGTAAAGCCTTCGGCTTGTAAACGCGCCACGTCCTCTGCTTTGCGGGCACTGGCAAACACACGGTAGCCGTGTTCGCGTAAACCGTGAGCGACACAGTAGCCGATGCCGCTAGAGCAGCCGGTAATTAAGATAGTGCGGGATTGAGACATATTGCTAAAGTATTGTGAAACATACGAAACGTATGTTTGTAGGTCGCATAAGCGGAGCGTCATGCGACATTTATGGCGGATGACGGCTCGCGCCTATCCATCCGCCCTACAAATATCTTATTTATGCTGCGGCATTGCAGGCATCGCGGGCATAGCAGGCATTTGACCGCCTTGCTGTTGCTGAAGTTGCTGCTGTTGTTGGAACTGCTGGCGCATTTGTTCCATGCGTTGTTGCATCAACTGCTGTTCATTCATCACTTGATAATCGCTAGGGATGGCGAATTGTTCAGGTGTCACTTCTACATTGGTTTCAATATCAGTCACTTCATGTAATAAAGTGCCTTTGCCATCAAGGCTTTTTAATACCATGCCTTTTTCCATCAATGCGTCTTCTTGCTCCACTTGCGCGGTTAAGCAAGGGCTAAACGCCATCGCCATTTTCATCATTGCGCGGCGAGAATGGGTTAATTGAGTCATGGCATCTAAAAAGGATTGCAATTCAGGCAGTTCTAAAGCATCTTTAGACACATAGTTATCTGAACATACTTCGCCATTCGCCGTAATTTGATAACGCTGCGTTGCATAACCGACCATTTCAGGGCCTGCACCTTGATCCACTAACGCGCTTTCAACTTTAACCGGTTCCGGCATGTTAGGCATATTTGGCATTTGCGGCACGGCTTTATCATCTGCTTTCAGCGACATTTCCAATACTTTTTTCTGCCCTGCATCCACTGCATACATGGTTTGTGTATCCAGTTTCAACACCATATAACGATTCGGTTCGCCGCTGTCCATGCGGGCTTGCGTGCCACTCATTAAGGTTTGTTGGATTTGACCTTGTTGATTGGTGTGCTTGATTAAAGTCGCACCCCATGCAGGCAATACAAGGCTAGTGCCTAAGATTAGGCTTAAACAACGGGTTAAGTTTTTCATGGTTTCTCTCGGGAAAATTCGGTGGAATGGATGAAAAATGTGCCGTGTAGGATGGGCTGACGTAGGAAGCCCATCGTTTACCGCGATGTTGACGCGACTGATGGGCTTCCTTCGTCAGCCCATCCTACGGTTTTTATTTGCTAGCAGCCGGTTTAGCTTCTGGTGCATCCGGTGCAGTGTTTGCACCATCAACCGCCGTCGGCGCATCTGCTGGAACTGCTGCGGGTGCTGCATCTGCGGCTACAACGCTAACACTTTTAATCACAATCGTTTCGCTAGGCACATCAGTACGGAAAGGGCCGCCGCTACCCGTTTGCGCAGATTTAATGGCATCCACGACTCCCATGCCTTCAATGACACGACCAAACACGGTATACCCCCAGCCTTGTGTGCTTTGAGCGCGGAAATCTAAAAATGGGTTATCTTTCACATTGATGAAAAATTGTGCGGTGGCAGAATGCGGATCAGCCGTGCGCGCCATTGCGATAGTACCGCGATCATTTTTCAAACCGTTATCCGCTTCATTGGCAATCGGCTCATGGGTAGGCTTTTGCACGAAATCAGCGGTAAAACCACCGCCTTGGATCATAAAGTTATCAATCACACGGTGAAAAATAGTGTCTTGATAAAAACCTTCATTCACATAGCGCAAGAAATTTTCTACCGTGTTAGGGGCTTTATCTGCCGCTAATTCCAACACTATCGCGCCTTTGTTGGTTTCTAACTTAACGATAGGGTTTGCTGCATGGCTAACGCTTACCCAACTCAATAAGGCTAAAACAGCCCATAAACGTGTTCCGATTAACAAAATAGCTCTCCAAATCAAGCAAAAAGGTTACTTCACGCAGCGGCTTTTTGTTGCTGTAAAAACAAAGCCGCTAACGCTAAATCCTGTGGATGTGTGACTTTAATATTATCGGGATGTCCTGCAATCAAGACGGGTTGATAACCCTGTAATTCCATCGCTTGCGCTTCATCCGTCACCAACTCGCCGCGACTTAAAACACTGTGTAAGGCATCATGTAAGGTTTGTAAACGAAACATTTGTGGCGTTAAGGCATGCCATAGCCCTTCCCGACACACCGTCTCCGCCACTTGACCTTGTGCATCAGCACGTTTCATGGTGTCACGCACTGGCATTGCCAATAAACCGCCGACGGGATGTGTGGCTAACTCAGACATCAATTTATTGACATCGGCTACCCGCACACAAGGCCGCGCCGCATCATGCACTAACACCCAATCCGTTGGCTGTGCTGCGGTATTCTCTAGTAAATAGCGCAAGCCATTTAACACCGAATGACAACGCTCCGCGCCACCATCCGTGCGCCACACTTTAGACATTTTCGGCAACTGCGGCCAATACGGATCATCGGCAGACACACTCACCACAATGCCTTGCACTGCGCTCGCCGCGAGCCGTTCTAAGGTGTGTTGCACAATGGGTTTATTGAATAAAGGTAAATATTGTTTGGGGCAATCGCTACCCATGCGGCGCCCGACACCTGCCGCTGGCACGACTGCCCAATAATGTGGGGCATTAATCGACAATTTGATAAAACACCTCGTTGCGTTTAATAAAGCCCAGTTCTAGGCGGGCGCGTTCTTCGATGGCCTCTAAACCTTGTTTTAAATCTGCCACTTCAGCAGCTAAGGCTTGATTGCGCTGGCTTAATTGTTCGTTGACTGTGCGTTGTGCTTCCACTTGGCGTTGCAATTGTTGCGCGTTGGCGTAACTGCCTGCGCCAAACCACAGCCGATAGTGGGTCAGTAACAATAAGCCTAATAAAATGACCGCAAGTGTCTTCATGCTGTCTGGCTCAAGGATTAGACATTATAAGCACTGATTTCACGGCCTATAATTTCCGCGCCATGCGGGTTAGCACTGTGACAGAACCACCAGCTATAAATATTATCTTTTTCTTTCAAGGCTTTAAATATTTCAAAGCCGATTTGGTTGGCTTCTTCTAAGGAACAGGCCAGCGCGTACAAGGTCGGGCCAGAACCGCTAATGCCTAAAGAAAAGCGCGGTTTGTCTGCGTCGAATTCTTGATTGATTTCGCGCACAACTTGTTGTGCGGTGCTAAAACCGCGCACCACTTGACCGCGAATGGGTTCGGTGACGATATTGGTGGCGTGGCGAATCATTAAGTGCATGTCTTTTAACAACAGACCGCGCATAAATTCCACTTTGTGATCGCCTGCTGCCTCTGCGGTTTGCCAACTGACTTCACGGCCTTGCAGAATGCGCGTCATTTCAGAAGTGCTAATGGCAAAATCAGGGGTGATTGTCACCATGTGCAAATTGCTAGGACAATCAAAGGTTTCAACTACTGGCATTTCCGAGTCGTCGTCTGGCGTAATGTACACCATGTCGCCTTTGATGATCAGCGGCGCGACGTTATCGAAAAATAAGCGACCTGAGGCAATGCGTTCGCCTTCCGCCGCCAGCCGTAACAAAATATTGTCGCCGTGCGGCAGTTCTGCGATAGGCGAGCCAAACATGGCATCAATCGCCACTACAATCGCCGCACTAGAGGCACTACCGCCTAAACCTAAGCCGGTTTGACCGTTGGGCGTGTGAATAATGACGTGGATGTGAAAGCCGTCATCAATCGGGCGACCGATTAAATCGGAAATTTTGCGGCAAGTAGCTTGCGTCAGCAGCCGCAACACGTCTTTTTCAGGGTGTTGTTTAATTTCGTCTAATAATTTAGTGAAGGTTTGCGGACTTTCCCAAAAACCTTTTTCATCGCATTTGCGCAATTGAATATCGACATCAATCACACCTTTCTTACCAGGTAAACGCTTAATTTGCATCCAGTTACCAGGCCCACCTTCAGCATCGTGAGGCCCTAATGGGGGACGGCAACACAGTTTCCCAGCGCGGTCGAATAAACCGCCGAAATTGGCTACCTGCGCAGGGGCAACCATAGTGACTTTGTCATAGACCAATCTTGACATAAAAACTTTGCCTATTGTTGTTGTTGCTTAGCATTCGTGCAGAAGGTGTGTGATGGGTGGTAGATTGAGTGTGTAGGGTGGAATAGGCGTAAGCCGTATTCCACCATGGAACGCTGCATATTGTTGGTATTCAATTTTTGTTCTGGAGCAAGCTAGCCCTCACCTAAATCCTCTCCCAACAGGAGAGGACTTTGAAACGGAATGTTTACCAACTAAACAAACGCCATTGATTTAAAGAAGGGCGTTCGTCTTCTGTTTCTTGCGTGCGTTCTAATCTACCATCGCCATCGTGATCAAACAGGTAATAAGGATACCCGATTGCAGGGGTAATTTTCACCATGATTAAGCGACCCTTGACACGATATTCTGCAATTGTTGCATGGGCATATTGAATAACCGTGATTTCTGGGGCAAGTTCTTCTTGCTCAGAAGCCGCAGTTTTATCGGAAGGTTCAGGGGGAGGACTAGATTGTGCTGCTGCACCATTTTCAAAGCTGGGCGGGAAAGGTACATCAGTTAATAAAGGGTCGGTGTCGGCAAAGCTGTGAAAAGATGCCAGCGCAAGGGCTAGCCAAAATAAGCAACGCATAACAGTAATCCTTGTAAAGTTAAGATCACTGGGGTGATCATTTTAGGCGTTACGCAGTTGGCAGCCCTCTGGTAAAGAACGGCAATGCGTGTAGGATGGGCTGAGGCACGAAGCCCATCACATCAGTCGCGTCAGCCCATTAAATCAAGGGCGCGGTAAACGATGGACTTCCTGCGTCAGCCCATCCTACAAGAATGCGACTGCGTAACTCCTACATTTGAGAAACTTACCATCGACAAGGAGAACGTGTAACAGGCAGTCAGTTGGCTAGCGAATGTCTGTCACGCGCTTAAATGTATTTAAACAACGATTCTTTGTCACGCATGGCAAGCGTTGAACTTTCGTAGAAATTAAAAATCGTGTCGAGTACGGCTTGAGGTTCATCCACTAAAGTAATTAAGTCAACATCCACGTCATCAATGGTTTTATGTGTGACCAAAGTGTTTTTAAACCAATCCAATAAACCACCCCAAAATTCTTTTTTAACGAGAATAATCGGCGCGCGCGGGATTTTCTGGGTTTGCATTAAGGTCAGCAACTCCCCTAATTCATCTAACGTGCCAAAGCCACCGGGTAAGGCGACATAGGCCGAGGCATAGCGCACTAACATCACTTTGCGCACAAAAAAATAGCGAAAATTGAGCGATAAATCTTGGTAAGCATTGGCATGTTGCTCATGTGGCAACTGAATATTTAAGCCAACGCTTTTCGATTTGCCTGAAAATGCGCCGCGATTGGCCGCTTCCATAATGCCCGGCCCACCGCCTGTGAGCACTGAGAAACCGGCTTGTGATAATTCATAAGCGATTTTTTCCGCTAACACATAATAAGGATGCTGCTCAGGAAAACGTGCAGAACCGAAAATAGTGGCGGCGGGAGCAATATCTGCTAAACGATCAAAGCCTTCGACGAACTCGGACATGATCTGTAACACGCGCCATGATTCGGATTGGGTAGCCATGGTAATACTCGCTAGAATGAGAAGGGATTGGATTGTCTAATAATGAATATAGTTAAACTGACGACATACTGTGGGCTTTGCTCCGCGTCCTTTTGCGGTGCGAACGTTTGCGGTGCGAACGTTTGGCGTAGGGTGGAATAGGCGTAAGCCGTATTCCACCATGCAGCTTATAGTCTGTTTTTGCTCAGTTTTTGCAGAATTTTATGGTGGAATACGCTACGCTATTCCACCCTACAAGCGTACATCAGCTTAATTGTTCTTGATTAAACGGTGATGACTTGGAAACCTAAACCGCTTAACTGGGCGGCTAAGTTATGACGGTGTGTAGGCAAAGTCACACGCAACGTCGAAAATTCGCGGCGGGTTGGGTAATACTTGCGCAGATGATCAAAACTTTCTGCACGGTGGCTGTCTTGCAGGCTTCGGCGCAAGGCGGCATCGTCAGAACGCGGGTCGTAACAGCAAGTCACGGCTTGATAAATGGCTTGCTCGTCGTTGATGCTATCAGAAAAGTGTAAATCCGTAATCGGCGGCGGTGGTATCACCTCAGCGGCATGCCACCTGTAATCTAATTGAAAGTGCTGTGTGACCGCTTCTACCAGCATTTCTGTGCCACGCACTTTGCCATCAAAGCTATAACCGGCAATGTGGGGAGTGGCTAAACTGCTATAAACCACTGTGTCAGGATTAATGACAGGTTCATTTTGCCAAACGTCTAACACCGCAATTTGCTTGGGGGCATAGGCTAATTGTTGTTGTAATGCTGCTTCGTTAACCACTTCGCCACGAGACGTATTGATGAAAATGGCTTTAGCAGACAATTGTTGCAAAAAGCTTGCATCAACTAAGCCGCGTGTAGGATACTGACCAACGGTCTGTAATGGGACGTGTACGGTAACTACATCTGCCCGTAACACTTCTTGCAGGCTGGCAAAATCATGGCTGTTGCTACGTGCAGCTAATGGGGGATCATGACGTAAACAGTGCATGCCGAGTGCGGTCAGTTTCTGATACACCCGTGAACCTACATTACCACAGCCGATGATACCGACCGTTTTTTCCGTTAATCGGAAACCATGTCGTTGCGCTAATATTAATAATACACTCACCACATATTCAGCAGCCGAGTTTGCGTTACAACCGGGCGCACTGGCAAAACCGATGCCTTGCTGCTGCAACCAGACTTGATCCACATGATCAACGCCAATCGTCGCTGTGCCGACAAAACGCACGGGCGAATTTTGTAATAGTTGTTGGTTAACGGGAGTGACTGAGCGCACCAATAAAATATCGGCATTGCGCACGTGTTCGGCATTGAGCTGACGACCGTGCACGGTATGAACTTCGCCTATTGCAGCGAAGGCTTCTCGTACATAAGGAATATTTTCATCTGCAATGATGTGCATAAGCGACAGGTTCCCAAGCAGGTAGGGGCAGGGATGCTAGGCTAGTTTTAACCCCCCGTCAAGCAGGAAACGCGGTGCTTGTGCGTTGTTGCTTGCAAGTGGCGATGTCCACTTATATGCTTTGATACATAAGGAACAATGGGGATTCATCCATGAGTAGTCAAGATAAACGCCGCTTTCAACGCCACAAGAGCAGTATCTTAATCCATATTCATACAGCAGAAACCACTCAGCATTTACAAGCAATGTTGAATATTGGTGAAGGTGGATTAGCTTTTGAATCAGAACAATCATGGGTCATTGGTACACGTATCCGTATCACATGGCCTGCCCCCTTAGAGTTTTCACTCGATTTTCAAGAATTACAGGGCAGTGTTGTCTGGTGTACCCGACGCACAGATGAGCATGAACACACCTTATTTGATGTTGGTGTAGAGTTTTCTCGCCCAGACAGTGAGGCAGTGGATATGACGGCTTTAATTGAAGAGTTATATCAACAATTAGAAGAAATTGAATTGGAAGTATTGCCTGAACCATTAGCCGTATCAAGCGCATAAGACAGCAATTTTCTTATCATCTTGCTTAGGTTGTGGTTTTGGCTCTGTGGTCGCCTTCAACAAAATTTTAACTTTAGCCTGTAAAGACCTGAGTTCGACGAAATATTTGTTGTAAAAACAATTGGTTTCTCGTTCCTATACGCTGTGTCACTGCCATTAAGTTAAGCGATTTTGTAGGGTTTGCGCCGCGTCCTTTTGCGGTGCGAACGCGGAGAAGTCTGAACAGCATGTAGGATGGGTAGAGGCGCGCCCGTAATTCTGTTTTAATCACAATATTATCTCGCGCCGAAACCCATCATGTCATTTTGTAACATGATGGGTTTCGCTTCGCTCTACCCATCCTACACGTTAGAATCGCTTAACTTAATGGCAATGACACGCCGTGTGGGAATGCAGTCACGACGCGCTGCGTCGTGGGTTTGCTCCAAGATCGAGCTAAATCCGTCGTTTAGTTCACTCGTGACGTAGCACGTCACGACTGCATTCCCAAATGGCATTTGGGAACGAGAAGCATAGCTTTGTTTCTAATGATAATTTCCATCGAACTCAGGTTGTAAAGAGTTACGCAGTTGACGATGAGAACAGTTGTAGGTCGTATAAGCACAGCGTCATATGATATATCGGCGGATGACGGCTAACGCCTTATCCGCCCTACAAAAAACTATCAAGTCACTTTAAACTGTGTAACGCCTACCTGTATTGAAACAGGGTGGAATGTGGCTTACGTCTATCCCACTCCACAAACTTACATCTCTTACTCTATCTCCCCCTTCTAACCCACACGCTTTTTAGCATTCACACGATCATTTGCTTATGAATATCATACATACACATGCAGATTTACGGCAGCATTTAGCTTCTTTACGCACACAAGGGATTGCCTTAGTACCAACGATGGGCAATTTACACGAAGGGCATTTAACCTTAGTGCGTACCGCGCAGCAGTATGCCAAACAAGTAGTGGTGAGTATTTTTGTCAATCCTTTGCAATTTGGTGTTGGCGAAGATTATGAGCGTTATCCGCGCACCTTAGAGGCCGATTGCGAGCAGTTAAAAGCGTTAGGTGTGCAAACGGTTTTTGCGCCTACGGTGCAAGATTTATATCCGAATGGCGAGGAAAGTAGCACTACAGTGCAAGTGCCTAAATTAGGAGAGTTATTGTGCGGACGTTCGCGGCCTACACACTTTGTTGGCGTAACCACGATTGTTTGTAAGTTGTTTAATTTAGTACAGCCTGATCATGCGGTATTTGGCTGCAAAGATTATCAACAACTCACCATTATTAAACAAATGGTGGCGGATTTATTCTTACCAGTAACGGTATTAGGTGTGCCAATTGTGCGCGAAGCTGATGGTTTAGCCTTGAGTTCACGCAATCAGTATTTAACCGCAGAACAACGTGCCTCTGCACCGCAACTGTATCAAAGCTTGCAGGCCGTCGCAGAGCGGATACAACAAGGTGAACGCTCGGTGGCAAGCTTAGAGCAATTTGCCCATGATCGTTTAAAACAACAAGGGTTTGTACCGGATTATGTCAATATTTGCGATCCAATCAATTTAACACCGGCTGAGTTAGCCCGCAGTAATCGCGCGGTTATTTTAGCGGCTGCAAAATTAGGCCAAACACGCTTAATTGATAATTTAATGGTGTCGTTTTAATACAGACATCTAAAACAGTCGTCGCTGAGTATTAATAAGGGCGCAAGTTTAATCAATTAAAATTTGAATCTTGCTTGAAACCCTGCAATTAAAAATACTATATACTGAGCCTTTCAACTAACCCCCAATGGAGAGCACTGGATATGCAACGCACAGTCTTATATTGCTTAATGGGTATGAGCTTAATGGCTTGTATGGAACATGAAAACGGCAATACCAAACCCGTGAGTTCACAAGAGAGCACTAAAGCAGTTGCGAATACTGCCATCTCAACTGCTGAGAACACTGCCGCCGCAGCCGTGCCAGAGCCACCTGCGATGACAACACCTGAAACTCCCGCAGTTCCTACAGTCACTGTACCCGCAGAGATTGGCTCTCGTTTAAGTGCCGACGAGGTTAGCACTTTATTGGCTTTACACAATCAAACCCGTGCTGACGTTGGTGTTGCTGGCGTAACGTGGTCAAGTGATGTCGCAACTTATATGCAAGGCTGGTTGGATAAACTCGCAGCGGGTAGTTGTAGTTTGCAACATAACCCTGATCGCATTGCCCGCAAATATGGCGAGAACTTATTTATCGGGACAAAAGGCTTTTTTGGGGTCGGTGATGCGGCTAAAGCATGGGCAAAAGAGAAACAGTATTATCACGGCGAAAGTATCTCTAGTGAAAACTTCGCTAAGTTTGGACATTACACACAGATGGTTTGGCGTAATAGTACAGAAGTGGGTTGTGCTAAAGTGACTTGCGGCAATAATGTAATTGTGGGATGTGACTACAGTCCAGCAGGCAACTATCAAAACCAAAAACCTTATTAATTGACACTCGCAGATAATACTTTAATCATTTGCTTTAGCACTGTGTTAATGGCAGGTTAAACAAAGTAATTGCATTGCGACTGGTAATCTCAGCAATTTCTGTTGCTGACTGCTGTCGCAATTGCGCAAACTGTTGCAACACTTCAGCAAGATAAGCTGGCTCATTGCGTTGCCCTTGCCGTCCACATAAGGGTTGGTCTGGCGCATCAGTTTCCAGTAATAAGCGTTCTAACGGTAATGTAGCCACCAAGCGGTGTAAGCGTTGGGCGCGTGGGTAAGTAATAGGCCCACCAAGGCTGAGATAAAACCCCAAATCAATCAACTGCTGTGCTTGTTGCTCACTGCCAACAAAGCTATGTACCACACCTGTTAAACCCTTTACTTGACGCAAACATTTTAATACAGCATCGACTGAGCGACGGGCATGAATAATCACCGGTAATTGGTGATTTTGTGCTAAGCGTAGTTGCGCCATGAAGTAGTCGGTTTGCTGTTCTGGATTCAGATCAGTTAGATAAAAATCTAAGCCACACTCTCCCACTGCGACAGCGGGTTCTCGCTGTAACCATTCATCTAATGTTTGTAAATGTTGAATTTGATGCGTTGCTAAAAAAATGGGGTGTAAGCCGTAGGCGGGAAATAAACCGGAATATTGTTGGCAAACGTGTTTCAGTTTTGGCCAACTGTCGGCAGTAACGGCAGGTAATACTTGTGCTTGCACACCTGCGGCGTGTGCGCGTTGTAAGGCCAGCGTGCGATCTACATCAAATTGCACATCATCAAAATGGGCATGACTGTCGATTAGAAACATTTGGCTTTTGTTCTGGTTTTGAATAGCCCTCATCCAAACCCTTACTACCATTAAGTTAAGGCTTTACATGGTTTTGTAGGGCGGATAAGGCGTTAGCCGTCATCCGCCGCAAGTGGCTTGGTTCAAGCTTCAACTGTGTTATGTCGGATGACGGCTGTCGCCTTATCCGATCTACAACATCGCTTAACTTAATGGCAGTGACACAGCGTGTGGGAATGAGAAAACTAAATTACTTACTCCAACGGACGTACCACACGCACCGCATCACGATTAATCAAAAAATGATCAACTTCTGAGGCTTGTGCTTCGTTTAAATTTAACGTGCCTGCGGGTACTGCTAAGGCTTGAAAAAACAACTCATCCCCTTGGAACTGTGGCGCGCTGAGATCAGACAACCAAACACTTAACGTCACTGAGCGTGTGGTGACAGAAACGCTGCCTAAAGGAGTAGCCTCATGTTGCAAGAAATGTTGTACAGGCTCTGCATATAAACCTGCAATCACTTGCATGGTGGGTGTATCTAAACTGAATTGACCAGAAATACCTAATGGAATTTCTTCACCTTCACCAGGTCGTGTGCTATAGGCTAAAAACACATCGACAGGAATATCATTGCGAATGCCACTGACTAAGAAATCAATACGTGCATTGTTTAAATGCTGTGCGTAAATAACGCCATCAAGATTACGCTCGGAGGGATTGGTAATTAAACCTGCATCTCGTTCAGCGCGGTAAGGGGGAGTTAACACTTCTGCGGGTACACCGACTTGATGTAAAGTCAGTTCAGAAACTGCGTCATTAGCCCCCTCAGTGCCAAAGCCAACACTATAGGCAGGTATGCTAAGGCATAACGCCAGCACCCCCAATAATGTGGCTGGAATCGTTTTAAATTTCATCGCTTACGTCCCTAAAAAAATATTAATATTGCTTTAATAATAGCAAATTAGGGACAAGAAATGTTTAGTTGGCAGCCTGTGTAACAGCATGCACAATCAGCGTGATATGGACAGATAAGTACACGTTAATGCTGTTAATCAAGGGTTAAACTCAGTCTAAAGTTGCTGCAATAAAATTTGTTAACGGCGGTAAAAACCTGACAAACGGTAAATTTAAATTATATTTAATTATCAGGAAAACCACTTTTTATATAAGTGTATCACTACATCAAATGTGAAAGTCATCAAACTGTCTTTTGTTATCTGACCTACTGACCATTTATACTGCTTGTGAAATTGGTGGATTTTCCAGTAAAGCATGTTCATCAGGACGCAAAGTTAAGACTTCTACACCTGTATCTGTGACTAATACTGTATGTTCCCACTGTGCAGATAAACTATGATCTTTCGTGATGACTGTCCAACCATCGCCTAATTGACGCACATGCCGCTTACCTGCATTCAACATTGGCTCAATAGTGAACGTCATACCTGCGGTCAGTTGTAAACCCGTTTTAGGCAGACCGTAATGCAGTACTTGTGGTTCTTCATGGAAATCTTTGCCAATACCATGCCCGCAATATTCCCGCACTACAGAACAACGGTTGCTTTCAGCAAAGCGTTGAATCTCGTGACCAATGTCGCCTAAATACACGCTAGGTTTCACCATGCGGATGCCAATCCACATCGCTTGATAAGTAATTTCCACTAAGCGTTGCGCACGCACACTCGACTCGCCAACGATAAACATTTTACTGGTATCACCATGATAACCATCTTTAATCACGGTGATGTCCATATTTACAATGTCACCGTTTTTCAGCTTGCGGTCGTTGGGAATACCATGACACACCTGATGGTTAATCGAGGTACAAATTGACTTTGGAAAACCTCTGTAATTTAAAGGTGCAGGAATCGCTTGTTGAACTTGCGTGATATAATCATGACACCGTTTGTCAAGGGCTTCTGTAGTCACCCCTTCCTTGACATACGGTTCAATCATCAGCAATACATCAGCAGCTAATCGACCCGCAACACGCATTTTTTCAATTTCTTCTGGAGTTTTGATGGTGACAGACATAGCATTTAGAACACATATAGATTGTTGTAAAAAGCCTTCTATGGTATAAAGCACTCGCTTTATACGCAACCTTTCATTTTTATTTTATCTCGCACATATACCGTCACATATATTGGGGTGCTCTAAAATAGAGTCAATGTATGGGGTATATGGAGGACTAACCCTACGGAGTAGTAGTCAAATGGCAAATGTATCCATGCGTCAAATGCTGGAAGCGGGCGTTCACTTTGGTCACCAAACACGTTTTTGGAACCCGCAAATGTCACCGTTTATTTTCGGTGAACGTAACAAAATCCATATCATCAACCTTGAAAGTACTCTGCCTATGTATAATGAGGCATTGAACTTTATGGGCAAATTAGCCTCTCGTAAAGGTTCGGTGTTATTCGTGGGTACCAAGCGTTCCGCACAAGAGCCAATTAAACAAGCCGCAGCACAATGCGGTATGCCTTATGTCAACCGTCGCTGGTTGGGTGGCATGTTAACGAACTTCAAAACCATTCGTGCTTCTATCAAACGTCTGAAAGACTTAGAAGCCGAAATGGCAGATGGGACTTGGAACTTGTTAACCAAGAAAGAAGCCCTGTCACGTAGCCGTGAGCTGGAAAAATTAGAACGCAGCTTAGGCGGTATTAAAGACATGAACGGCTTACCTGATGCGTTATTCATCATTGACGTGGGTCATGAGAAAATCGCAGTACAAGAAGCAGTTAAATTAGGCATTCCAGTGATTGGTGTAGTTGATACTAACAACTCTCCATTAAACGTGGATTACGTTATTCCTGGTAATGACGATGCGATCCGTGCTGTGACTTTATACGTGAACGGTGTTGCCGAAGCCATCAATGAAGGCAAACAAGCAAGCCAAATTCCAAGTGAAGAAGATGATTTTGTTGAAGTAGACGAAGAAGCCAGTGCTGGAGCGTCTGCTGAGACTGCGGCAGATGAAGGTGCAAGCACAGACGCACCTTCTGTAAACTAAACTGTCGTTTTATCATCAATTCTTGCCGGTGTAAGGCGATATACAATCAATAGGTTTTGCACATGCTAAACCGCATGTGAGCGTTGATTGCACCAATACACCGGCATCTTATTGAGACAAGTTTTACAACCACACACCGCATTTTTGATAAACAAGAGGTTGAGAAATTATGGCTATTACGGCAGCAATGGTTAAAGAGCTGCGCGAGCGCACTGGTGCTGGCATGATGGAATGCAAAAAAGCATTAGTTGACAGTAATGGAGACATCGAAGCGGCCATTGAAGCCATGCGCAAATCAGGGCAAGCCAAAGCCGCGAAGAAAGCAGGCCGTATCGCTGCGGAAGGTTTAGTCGTGGTGCAATCGAATGGTAGCAGCGCGGCAATGGTTGAAGTGAACTGCGAAACTGACTTCGTGTCTAAAGGCGACGATTTCCAAGGTTTCTGCACCACTATCGTAAACCATGTATTAGAACAAGCCCCTGCTAGCTTAGAAGACTTAATGGCCAGCGGCTTACAAGGCAAAACGGTTGAAGAAGTTCGCGGTGATATGATTGCTAAAATCGGCGAAAATATCAGCGTGCGTCGTTTTTCTTTAGTACCAGCGGATGGTGGCGTAGTTGGTGTTTACTTACACGGCACGCGTATCGGCGTATTAGTGAAAATGCAAGGCGGCGACGAAGCCTTAGCCAAAGACATCGCTATGCACATCGCGGCAAGCCGTCCATTATGCGTCAGCGCAGAGCAAGTACCTGCTGAAACGATTGCCAAAGAAAAAGAAATTTTCATGGCACAAGCAGCAGAAAGCGGTAAACCTGCTGAAATTTTAGAAAAAATGGTTGAAGGTAAAGTGAACAAATATCTCAAAGAGATCACTTTATTAGGTCAAGCGTTCGTGAAAGACCCTGACCAAACCATTGAGAAATTATTAAAAGCGAGCAATGCGACTGTGGTCAGCTTTGAACGCTTTGAAGTGGGTGAAGGGATCGAGAAAAAAACCGAAAACTTCGCCGACGAAGTCATGCAACAGGTTAAAGGACACGCCTGATTATGACAGACTTTACCCCTGCTTATCGTCGAGTGCTGCTAAAACTAAGTGGCGAAGCCTTAATGGGCAATACAAGCTATGGCATTGATCCGCAAGTGCTGGCTCGCATGGCGAGTGAAATACGAGAAATCGCGCAACTGGGTGTACAGATCGGTTTGGTGATCGGTGGGGGTAATATTTTTCGGGGGGCGGGTTTAACCGCCTCCGGTATTGATCGCGTCTCCGCTGATTACATGGGCATGTTAGCCACGGTCATGAACGCTTTAGCAATGCAAGATGCCTTGCAAAAAGCGGATGTGCATGCACGAGTAATGTCTGCGATTCGGATTGATGCCGTGTGTGAAGACTATATTCGTCGCCGTGCCATTAGCCATTTAGAAAAAGGGCGCGTTGTCTTATTTGCCGCAGGTACGGGTAACCCGTTTTTTACCACTGATTCCGCTGCCAGTTTACGCGCTATCGAAATCAATGCTGATTTGATGATTAAAGCCACTAAAGTGGATGGGGTATATGCGGCTGATCCCGTTGCCAACCCTGACGCAGTGCGTTTTAGTCGTTTGAGCTATAACGAAGTGTTGGCACGGCAGTTAGGGGTGATGGATACCACTGCTGTGGTGTTATGTCGGGATCACAATATGCCTTTGCGCGTGTTAGATATGGGCAAATCGGGTGCTTTATTACAAGCGATTTGTGGTCAAGATGAAGGAACGTTAATTCATAACGAAGGATAACACCACCATGAGTGAAATGATTGAACTCATTAAAAAAGACGCTGAAGACAGAATGAATAAAAGCGTCGAAGCCTTAAAAGCTGAATTTGTCAAAATCCGCACCGGTCGTGCGCACACCAGCTTGTTAGATCATGTGAGAATCGACTATTACGGTTCTGAAGTGCCAATCAATCAAGTGGCCAATGTCACGGTATTAGATATTCGCACCTTAGGGGTGACACCGTGGGAAAAAAACATGACTGGCAAATTGGAAAAAGCCATTCGGGACTCTGATTTAGGCTTAAATCCAACCAGTTTAGGTGATACTTTACGTGTGCCTTTGCCACCGATGACTGAAGAGCGTCGCCGTGACTTAGTAAAAGTGGTTAAACACGAAACTGAAGCCGCACGGGTTGCTATTCGCAACATTCGCCGTGATGCGAATCATGATTTGAAAAACTTAGTCAAAGACAAAGAAATTTCGGAAGATGATGAGCGACGGGCAGAAGACATTATCCAAAAATTAACGGATAAATATGTTGCAAAAGTAGACGAAGCTCTGACAGAAAAAGAAGCCGAATTAATGGAAGTGTAACCACTTCCGCCTTTCTCAACGCTTATAAGTTGTCGCCTGTATTCATGACTGCTCCGCACGCCTGCTTGCCGCGCCATATTGCTATCATTATGGATGGTAATGGTCGTTGGGCCAAAAAACGTTTTTTACCTCGTCATGCCGGACACCGTTCAGGTGTGGATTCTGTGCGTCGCACGGTCAATCGGTGCGGTGAATTAGGCGTTGAAGTGCTGACCTTATTCGCTTTTAGCAGCGAAAATTGGCAACGCCCTGAACAAGAAGTCAGCTTATTAATGCAGTTGTTTATGACTGCATTAAAACGCGAAACCAAAGCCTTACACCGTAATAACGTGCGCTTGCAAGTCATTGGAGAGCGCAGTGCGTTCGCGCCCGAATTACAAGCTATTTTGCAAGAGTCTGAGCAATTAACCCAACACAATCAAGGTTTACGCCTAGTGATTGCAGCCAATTATGGCGGTCATTGGGACATCGCACAGTCTGTGCAAAAATTGGCTGAACAAGTCGCACAAGGCCAATTGAAAAGCAGTGATATTGATTGCCAGCAGATTGCCTCACATCTTTCATTGGCTGATTTGCCTAACCCTGATTTATTTATCCGTACTGGTGGCGAACAACGTATTAGTAACTTTTTGCTGTGGCAATTGGCTTATACTGAGTTATTTTTCACCGATGTGTTATGGCCAGATTTTAATGAAACTGAATTAGACCGTGCCATTGCATGGTTTGCTTCACGACAACGCCGCTTTGGGCGCACGGGTGATCAGGTAGAAGGCAATGCTTAAACAACGCTTATTAACCGCCGCCGTCTTAATTCCCCTAATGATAGGCAGTATTCTATGGCTGCCCCCCGCTGCTTTTGCGGTATTGTTAGGCAGCGTGGTGACGATTGCTGCATGGGAGTGGGCTGCTTTATGCGGTTGGCAAACGGCTCAACAGCGTTGGGGCTATGCCGCAGTCATGGCTGTCAGTTTAGCCGTGTTATATGGTGCACAGGCTGTATGGCCAACACTCACCGCGACCGTGCTTGCACTGGGCTTAACGTGGTGGTGTGTGGCGATATATTGGGTGGTATCTTATCAACGCCATCGTGATGTGTTACCCCATTCAGCGCGTTTACGCGCCGGTTTAGGCTGGTTAATTTTAGCCCCCTCATGGTTAGCCTTATTTCAATTACATGCACAATATGGCGGTACTTGGGTACTGTTTTTATTTGTGTTAATTTGGGTCGCTGACAGTGGTGCTTATGCCGCTGGTCGCCTCTGGGGACGACACAAGCTCGCAGATCAAGTCAGCCCAGGTAAAACATGGGAAGGCGTGTTAGGTGCCTTAGTGGCCAGTTTATTAGCCAGCGTATTGTTTGCAGGCGCGTGGCATGTCTGGTCGTTGTCCACCGTGTTTAGCTTTTTATTGCTGTGTTTTGGCACCGTGTTAATCTCGATTTTAGGCGATTTACTTGAAAGCTTGTTCAAACGTAAAATGAACGTTAAAGACAGCAGCCATATTTTACCGGGACATGGCGGCATCTTAGATCGCATTGACAGCTTAACCTCGGCTGCTCCGTTTTTCTTAGCCGGTTTACTTGTATTGGGAAGTCTCTCTTGACTGGAATTACCATTCTCGGTGCCACGGGTACCATTGGCCTGAATACCTTAGATGTGATTAGTCAGCACCGAGATCGGTTTCAGGTGGTGGCACTCACCGCGCATGAAAACGTCGAGCGTTTATATCAACAATGTCTCACGTGGCGCCCGCGTTATGCCGTGATGGTTAAAACAGATGCCGCCGAGCAATTGCAAGCCAAGTTAAAATCCGTCGCGCCTGAAATCGAAGTGTTATCCGGCACAGAAGGCTTAATCACTGTCGCCAAATTACCTGAAGTCGATATGGTGATGGCTGCCATTGTTGGAGCTGCTGGCTTATTACCCACCTTAGCCGCTGCCGAAGCTGGTAAACGGGTCTTGCTTGCCAATAAAGAAGCCCTTGTCATGTCCGGCGCTTTATTTATGGCAGCAGTGCAACAACAAGGCGCGGAATTATTGCCCATCGACAGCGAACACAATGCCGTGTTCCAATGTTTGCCACCTGCCAAATTTGACGGCCAAGCCGTCAGCGAATTGGCAAGCCAAGGCATACGCCGTATTTTGCTCACCGCCTCCGGTGGCCCTTTCCGCACTTATCCAATCGATGCTTTGCACGATGTCACGCCTGACCAAGCTTGTGCGCATCCGAATTGGAAAATGGGGCGTAAAATCTCGGTCGATTCCGCTACCATGATGAATAAAGGCTTAGAAGTCATTGAAGCCTGTTGGTTATTTAACGCCTCGCCCCAACAAGTGGATGTGGTGTTGCACCCACAAAGCGTAATTCATTCCATGGTGGAATACGTCGATGGTTCTGTATTAGCGCAATTAGGTAATCCTGATATGCGCACGCCCATTGCCTATGCGCTCGCATGGCCTGAACGCATGAGTGCCGGTGTTAGCCCATTGGACTTAGTGCAAACCGCTAAGCTAGAATTTGAAGCAGCGGATTGGCAGCGTTTTCCCTGTTTGCGCTTAGCCTATGAAGCGATGGCCGCAGGCGGAACCAGTACCACGATTTTAAATGCCGCCAATGAAATAGCGGTGGCTGCGTTCTTAGATGGGCAGTTAAAATTTACTGCTATTCCCGATGTGATAGAACGTACCTTAAGCCAGTTGACAGGACGTCCAGTGGTGCAACTTGAAACCATTTTAGAAGACGATGCGAAGGCACGTCTGCTAGCAACAGAAATTGTGGCACAACACTAATGTCTTTACTGTATACCGTTCTTGCTTTTATCGCCGCCGTCGGCATCTTAGTCACGGTGCATGAATTTGGTCATTACTGGGTCGCCCGCCGTTTAGGGGTGAAAATTCTGCGTTTTTCGGTCGGCTTTGGACAACCTTTATGGTCACAACGTTGGGGCGCAGATCAAACCGAATTTGTCTTGGCAGCGATTCCCTTGGGCGGCTATGTCAAGATGTTAGACGAGCAAGAAGGTGAAGTTGCCCCTGAAGAACAACACCGCGCCTTTAACCGCCAAAGTTTAGCGGTACGCTCCGCCATCGTAGTGGCAGGGCCGTTGTTTAATTTTATTTTCGCCATCCTTGCCTATGCCATTATGTATATGATTGGCATTTCGGGTATGAAGGCAATGGTAGGGGATATTGTGCCCGATAGCTTGGCAGACCGTGCAGGTTTTCGCCAAGGGCAGCAAATTGTTGCCATTGATGATGAGCAAGTGGCACGCTGGCAAAGTGTGATTCAAGCCACCTTGCCACGCATCTTAGATCAAGAAATCATCCAGTTTCATGTTTTAGACCCACAACAACGCGAACAAACCTTAAATTTAGACTTGCGTCATTTAACCTTAGACGATGTTGGACAAGGTCAGTTTTTCCAAGCTATTGGCTTACAACCTTATTTTCCTGATATTCCAGCAAAAATTGGCACTGTAGTCGAAGGCAGTCCCGCTGCTCGTGATGGTCTACAACGCGGCGACTTAATCACCCATGTCGATGAACAGCCGGTTAAAGACTGGCGGGCATGGGCAGACTATATCACGCAGCATCCTAATCAAGTGATGCGTGTCCGTTTGCAACGTGACATGGACGTGTCAAGCCTGAACATTACCCCAGAAGCCAATGAGCAAGGCGAAGGCCGCGTTGGGGTAATGCCATTTGATACCCAGATTCCAGACCAGTATTTTGTCACAGAGCGTTATGATCCTTTTACCGCTTTGGCTTTAGGTGTGACTAAAACATGGGAACTTACCGTGTTAACCTTGCGCGTAATGGGTAAAATGCTCACTTTGCAACTGTCACACAGCAATATCAGCGGCCCTTTGACTATTGCGCAATATGCCGGTCATTCGGCACAAAGCGGCCCCACCGCCTTTTTATTCTTTCTCGGTTTAGTCAGTTTGAGTTTAGGCATTATTAATTTAATGCCGGTGCCTTTATTAGATGGCGGTCACTTATTGCTATACGCAATGGAGTGGATTAAAGGCGGCCCCGTCACGGAAGCGACGCAACTCTTACTGCAAAAAATTGGTTTAGTCTTGGTGTTAGCCTTGATGGGGCTTGCCATTTTCAATGACATCGACCGTTTATTTAGTTAATCATCCAGCAATATGCCTGAGGCATGGACGAATAATGGCAGCATATCATCGTTTTTCTCAACGACCTGTTACAACACACGCACGTTGGCTGGTCGCAGGTGTACTCTTATGCCATCTTTCATTGGCTAGCGCGTTTAGCTCGTTTATCGTTGAGGATATTCGTTTAGAAGGCTTACGTCGTAATTCGCCGGGTACGGTCTTTAACTATTTGCCAGTGAATACGGGCGAACGCTTTGACGCAGATAAATCTGCGCAAGCCATTACTGGCTTGTTTAAAACGGGCTTATTCCAAGACGTGCAATTATTGCGCGATGGCAATGTGTTAGTGGTGCGTTTAGACGAACGTCCTGCTATTTCAGTGATCGATTTTAAAGGCAATAGCGATATTGATACCGAGGACTTAAAAAACGCCTTGCGTAGCATCGGTTTTGCTGAAGGTCGTGTGTTTGACCGCTCGTTATTAGATCGGGTAGAGCAAGAGCTACAACGTCAATATTTCGGCCTTGGTAAATACGGGGTCAGCATTGAGTCAACTGTCACGCCTTTAGATCGCAATCGGGTTGCGATTCAAATTGATATTTCTGAAGGTGTGGTGGCACGCATTAAACAAATTAATTTCGTCGGCAATCATGCTTTTGAAGACGATGATTTATTGTCAGAAATGCAGTTAAGTACCGGTGGTTGGTTCTCCTTCATTACCAACGACAATCAATATGCCCGACAAAAATTAGCCGGTGATTTAGAAATCTTACGTTCGTATTATTTAGATCGCGGCTATGTCAACTTCAGCGTTGACTCAACGCAAGTATCCTTAACCCCTGATCGCAAACAAGTGTATATCACCATTAACATGACAGAAGGTGAGCAATACACGGTTTCGGGTGTGCGCTTAGTGGGCAATTTGATTGCGCCAGAAGATGAACTGAATGCACTGTTAACCGTAAAAAATGGTGATGTATTTTCGCGCAAATCAGTCTCTGCTAGCACCGAAGCGATTTTAGATCGCATTGGTGACGACGGTTATGCTTTTGCCAATGTAAACCCTGTGCCAGAAGTAGATGCAGAGCAAAAAACCGTTGCTTTAAGCTTCTTTATCGATCCAGGTAAACGGGTTTACGTGCGCAATATTAACTTCTCCGGTAACACACGTACCCGTGACGAAGTATTGCGGCGTGAAATGCGGCAAATGGAATCAGCGTGGATTTCAACTAAAGATGTGAAACGCTCACAAGAACGCTTAGAGCGTTTGAACTACTTTGACAATGTCACTGTTGAAACCCCATTAGTGCCTAATCACAGTGACTTAGTGGACATTAACTATTCAGTGGTTGAACGTCCTTCTGGCAACTTAATGGCAGGTGTTGGCTTCTCGCAAAGCCAAGGCATTTTATTTAACGCCAGCATTCAACAAGATAACTTCTTAGGTTCTGGTAAACGGGTTGGCTTTGCTTTTAATAACAGCCAAGTAAACACAGTTTACAGCTTGTCTTACTTTAACCCCTATATCGATATTGATGGGGTAAGCCGTGGCTTTAATATGTTTTATCGCACCACGGATGCGGAAGAAGCTAACTTAAGCCGCTACACCACAGATGTGTATGGCACGGGCGTAGTGTATGGCATTCCGATCAGTGAATATAACAGCATTCGCTTAGGCGGTAACTTTGACAACACGAAGTTAAAAACCACTAGCGAAAGTGCGCAAGAAATTTTTGATTTTATTGATGCAAATGGCGACAATTATAACTCATACCGTTTAACTGCCAGTTGGGCGCGCGATACCCGCAACCGATCCTTATTGCCTGATAGTGGTATGATGCAATCATTTGGTGCGGAAATCGCTTTACCCTTCAGTGATTTGAGTTATTACAAAATCAACTACCGGCATCAATGGTTATATCCATTGGCACAAGATTACACCTTATTGTTAGAAGGTGAAGTGGCTTATGGTGATGGCTATGGTGACACTAATAGCTTGCCATTCTTTGAAAACTACACCGCAGGGGGCGCGCGCAGTGTGCGTGGCTATGAGGATAACACCTTAGGGCCTAAAGACTCCTTAGGTCGCCCATTCGGGGGCAATTTCAAAGTAGTCGCCAATGCAGAAATTATTTTACCGGTGCCGTTTGCAGAAAATCTAAAATCATTCCGTTTATCCGCCTTTGTTGATGCGGGGAATGTGTACAATTCTATTGATGATTTTGACACCTCTGATTTACGTTATTCAGCCGGTTTATCTGCTATTTGGGTATCACCGTTAGGTTTGCTGACCTTTAGCTTAGCGCAACCTATCAATGATCAAGAATTTGACGAGACACAGCGCTTTCAGTTCTCGATTGGGACGACCTTTTAAGCGATACAGTCATTACGCTTGATCACATAAAAAACTGGTATAGTGTCAGCAATTTGCTGACCCTACCCTCAGTAGACGGTTTATTTTACAATCTGTTGGTTTATAATGCCTTTCTTCAGCTTGCAGACTATGGAGTTTCCATTGAAAAATTATCGCTTTTATCTCACTATCGGACTGTTTTGCTGTTTATTTTCCGCCACAGCACAGGCCGAATTTAAACTCGGTTTTGTCAATCCAGTCAAAGTGATGGAGTCTGCCAGACAGGTAGAATCAGCGAATAGCCGGTTAGAACAAGAATTTGCGCCAAGACAACGCCGTATCGTCAGTGCGCAACAAGATATTAAAAAAATGGAAGAGCGTTTATCCCGTGATGGTGCCATCATGAGTGAAGAAGAACAGCGCCGTATTAGTCGTGACGTGTTATCCATGAAACGGGATTTAAAACGTGAACAAGACGAATTCCGTGAAGACTATAACTTACGTCGCAATGAAGAATTAGATAAATTGCAAAAGAAAATCATTGAAGTGATTCAAGATATTGCACGTGAAGAAGCGTATGACTTTATTTTAAGCGATGGCGTGGTTTGGGCCAGTGATCGCGTAGACATCACTGATAAAGTGTTAAAACGTTTAAATCGCTAAGCTTTGAATCACAGACTGGACATACCTTTACCATTTCTTAGATAAACCATCCATGACGGTTTCTATTTGCCTTGGAGAACTGGCTGAACAGATTGGCGCATGCTTAGAAGACACTGCTGCAAGTCAACAACTTGTATCCGGTATTGCTTCGTTAAAAAATGCCTCTGCCACTGACATCAGCTTTTTTACCAATCGATTATATCGAGCCGAGTTACAGCACACCCATGCAGTCGCCGTGATCTTAAAACCTTCAGATCGCCAATACTGCACGGTGCCTGTGTTACTCATGGATAATCCTTATTTAGGTTATGCGCGAGCTGCCAGTGTATTAAACCCACCACCACCTGTCATTGCCAGTATTCATCCAAGTGCCGTTGTGGCTGAAGATGCCCAAATCGATGCTAGCGCATCCATTGGGCCACAGGTGGTGATTGAATCCGGTGTGTGCGTGGGTGCCAATACAGTGATCGGTGCGGGTTGTATTCTTCAAGCCGGAGCCAAAATTGGCCAAAATTGCCGCTTAATCGCCCGAGTTACCTTAGGCGGAAGCACGCAGTTAGGGGATAGAGTCACGATTCACCCTGGTGCGGTGATCGGTGCAGATGGTTTTGGTTTAGCCAATGATCGTGGTGTGTGGGTTAAAATTCCACAATTGGGCGGTGTCATTATTCATGACGACGTTGAGATCGGTGCCAATACCACAATTGATCGCGGTGCATTAGAAGATACCGTGATTGGTCGGGGTGCTAAGTTGGATAACCAAATCCAAATTGCGCATAATGTACATATTGGCGAGCACACGGCGATTGCAGGCTGTGTTGGCATTGCGGGCAGCACCCACATTGGCAAACACTGCATGATTGCGGGTGGCGTAGGCATTGTCGGTCATATTGAGATTGTCGATAATGTTCATATCACTGGCGGCTCCGTGGTGTTGCAATCCATCACCGCTGCGGGCATTTACTCATCAGGCTCTCCCTTGCAATTGAACCAGCAATGGCACCGCAACTATCATCGTTTTAAACAACTTGATGAACTCGCCAAACGCCTGCAAGCACTTGAGCAGGAACAACAATGATAACACACACTGTCATTTCTCTCCCTAGGCAGTATGAGACTACCTATGAATAGTATGGATATTCACCAGATTTTTCAGCACCTTCCCCATCGTTACCCCTTTTTGTTAATCGATAGGGTGCTGGACTATACGCTGGGAGAATCTTTAACCGCGATTAAAAACGTCACCATTAATGAGCCTTTTTTCCAAGGTCATTTTCCACATCGTCCGGTGATGCCAGGGGTACTGATTATTGAAGCCATGGCACAAGCAACCGGCGTGTTGGCGTTTAAAACCAGTCAAGCGCAACCCGATGCAGATTCTTTATATTATCTGGTGGGCATAGACAACGCACGTTTTAAACAACCGGTAGAACCCGGTGATCAATTATTGATCGAAGTTCAGTTGCTCAAAAATGCACGTGGGGTATGGAAATACTCTGCGAAATCAACGGTTGACAATAAATTAGTCTCTACGGCTGATTTAATGTGCATGAAAAGAGACTTGCCAACTTGATCCATCCAACCGCCATCATCGATCCTAAGGCGGAGCTAGATAGCTCTGTGGAGGTCGGTGCGTATAGCGTTATCGGGGCTGGGGTACAAATCGGTGCCAACACCCACATTGCGCCACATGTAGTGCTGAAAGGCCCTACACGCATCGGTCAAGAAAACCGTATTTATCAATTTGCCTCTTTGGGAGATAACCCACAAGACAAAAAATATGCGGGGGAAACAGAGACCTTTTTAGAAATCGGAGATAGGAACGAAATCCGCGAATACTGCACGATGAACCGTGGCACGGTACAAGGTGGCGGCATCACGCGCATTGGCGATGATAATTGGATCATGGCTTATGTACATATTGCGCATGATTGCATCATCGGTAATTCCACTATTTTTGCCAATGGTGCCTCGGCAGCAGGCCATGTACGCATCGATGACCATGTGATTTTAGGCGGATTTACTGGCGTGCATCAGTTTTGCTGGTTAGGTGCACACAGTTTTACTGGTGCCGGTTCCATCATTTTCAAAGATGTACCGCCTTATGTCATGGTATGGGGTAATCGCGCTGAGCCATACGGTTTAAACAAAGAAGGTTTAAAACGTCGCGGCTTTGATAGCGATGCGATAAACACCTTACACCAAGCCTATAAACTGATTTACAAGAAAAACTTAACTACGCCACAAGCCTTAGAACAATTAACGGCCTTGCAACAAGAAACCCAATGCAGTGCACTCATCCCACTGATTGAGTTTTTACAGCAATCCGCGCGCGGCATTGTGCGTTAAGTGGCCATGAAAATTGGCATCGTTGCAGGCGAATTATCCGGCGACTTACTAGGCGCGGGCTTAATTCGCGCCCTGCGACAACAACATCCTGATTTGACAGTGACAGGTATTGGTGGCCCTGCCATGATTGCCGAAGGTTGCCGTAGCTTATTTGATTTAAGCGAACTATCTGTGATGGGCTTAGTGGAAGTGATTAAGCATTATCCGCGTTTACGCCGATGTTTACACCAAGTCCGCGATCATTTCCTTGCTGATCCACCCGATGTTTTTATCGGCATCGATGCCCCCGATTTTAATCTCCGCTTAGAACAACCGCTAAAACAAGCCGGTATTCCGACTGTGCATTATGTCAGTCCTACGGTATGGGCATGGCGGCAAAATCGCTTACGCACTATTGCTAAAGCCTGCGACTTAATGCTGACCTTATTTCCCTTTGAAGCAGAGTATTATCACCGTCATCACATGCCGGTGCGCTTTGTCGGGCATCCGTTAGCGGATGAGGTGGCGATAGAAACAGATACTTTACCGGCGCGTACAGCACTAGGCTTAGACCCTGAACGTCCGGTGATTGCTTTATTACCGGGTAGTCGTGGCACGGAAATGCGCCAGTTAGCTGCGCCTTTTTTAGCCGCAGCAGATTGGTTAAGACAACAGCGACCTGATTTACAATTTGTCTTGCCTATTGCCAGTCCAAAATTAGAACCTTTGTTAACCGCACAATTACAGCAATTGGGCTTAACAGATCGTTTACCGTTAACTATTTTGTCAGGGCAGGCAAGAACAGCAATGGCAGCGGCTGATGTGATATTGCTAGCTTCTGGTACTGCCAGTTTAGAAGCGATGTTATTGAAACGTCCGATGGTGGTAGCGTATCGATTAAATACGATAACCTATTGGCTCGCCCGTCGTTTGGTCAAGATACCGCATTTTGCATTGCCCAATTTATTGGCGCAAGCACCCTTAGTTCCTGAGTTGCTACAGGATGAAGTTACCCCTGAACGCTTGGGCGAAGCAGTGTTAACATGGTTAGACAAGCCGAAGCAGATAGAACAATTGCAACAGCAGTTTTTACTGCTGCATTATCAACTTCGTCAATCGGCAAGTGAACAGGCGGCGCGTAGTGTGTTGGAATTGTTACGTCGTCAGCCGCTTACCGCTTAATTCTTTGTAGGGTGGATAAGGCGAAGCCGTCATCCGCCGCAAGTAGTTTGGTGCAAGCTTCAACTGTGTTATGTCGGATGACAGCTAAAGCCTTATCCGACCTACAAATACGCTTAACTTAATAGCAGGGTCTTACTGCGAACATTAATCCGCCCAAGCACAAATGCCAACAGTTGCGCCCATTTTCTGAAATAAGTCAGCTAAGCTGTTAAACACTAAATGAGATTTACCACGCATACATAACATCTCATACTCAGAAAAGCCTGCAATGTCCGTTAAAATTTGATCCCAATGCCGATATTGCACGTCGTGGCCTTCGCCTTCATACCAGCGCACTTGCGCTACATTTGGATAATACTGTTGCCAAAATTCCGCATGGGCGACAGGAACAGAGGTGTCAGCAGTGCCTTGGTAAATGTAAACAGGTGCAGTTACTTGGCTGACATCTGCGAGCGTTCGAGTGCAGTAACTTTGTACTTCTCGTGTTAAGGCACTGGTATCACCGATTTGCCCATCATTGAAAAAAGTGCGTGCGGCATCTTCATAGGCTTGGTCTTGGAAACCGGTGATTTTGTGAATAGGGCTGTCAGCATCAAAACCAAACCACAGTTTAGGTTGGGTGGTGTAGTCTAATAACACCGCTGCTAATTGCTCGCTGGGTAGGCTACACATTAACTGCATAGATTGCGCATCGTTGGCACCTTGATTTTGCGAAACAGCCGCCGCCAAATGCACCGCCGTTACCCGATCCGCTAATTTTGCCACTACCTCAGTTAAATAAGGCCCACCGCCAGAAATCGCGACTGCGGCAAAGGTATCAATGTTTAGGTGTGCTAAGACGGTTTCCACCTCGTTTGCGTAATCAGCATATGTCCAGCCCTCTTTATAAGGCGTGTCACCAAAGCCGTTGCGCTCCACTGAAATAAACCGTAATTGGTATTGCTGGCGTAGACTGCGTAAGAATTCAGTCAACGCAAATACCCGCACGCTAGTACCACCACCGCCAAAAAATACAACGGGTTGCCAGCCGATTTCGCCCGTGTCGATATAATATAAGGTATCGCCAGCGTCTGTGCTTAGGCTTTGTACCGTAGGGCCTAGGGAATCAAAAGTTTCAGGTAAGTCTAAGGAAGCGGCCTGTGCTTGCCAAAATGCAATACTGCACAAAAGCCCCATCAAAAGGGTGAAAGTTCGCTTGAGCATGAAATGTCCTACCTTGGTTGTTTATTTTTTGAATTGTAACACCGAATCACGACAAAATTAGGTAATGCGCTGTTGAGTGCAATAAACGGTAGCACAAATAAAAAGGCCGCCTATAAAGGCGGCCTCTGTCAGCTTATTAAGTTAATGCTTAACGCAAGCGGTATAACACCTGCCGCGCATCGTTAGGATAAATCACCTCGTAATCCGATACGCCATCGCCATTTACATCAGCAATCGGTTTAATCTCCAAACGACCGGTGTTTAACCCTGCAACGCCTGCAAGTACCGCATAATCAAACAAGCCGTGATAAGTGACTAAGCCGGATGACGTTAACAAGGGAATAGAAGCTAAACCATTGTTATGTAACACCGCTTGTTGTTGATACGACAAGGCGCGAATAACATCAGGATACGCTGCCGCTGGATACAAGAATTGGCGTGCATACAGTGCATTGGCTTGCTGTAACACAAAGAACACTTCTGCTGTGGTGTTATTCAGCAATTCAGACAGTGCTATATCACCATATTCCACATCCAGACCGTCGCTAAACGGTACTTCCAAACTGTCGCCTGCTTGTGCAGCACAGAAGTCTTCACTGTCAGGAATTTGAATATAAATGATACCGTCAAACCAACTGACATCATTTAAGTCATAGGCAGAGAAACTGCTGCGCATGCTACGCATAGACTGCATAAACGGCACAGCGATGACTTGGCGATAAGTGTGAGTGACGAAAATAATGCTGCCATCCGCTTGTTCTCGCATACCAAAAGGCACTTGCGGTACACATTGCGCATTGCTGCTACTCGCCGTCGCAACCTCAGTGGTACACAACTCATAATTGTATTGTGTCACGCTGGTTGGCAGATAAGTGCCGATGGTATCACCTTGTGTTAGCGTCAATACGCCTGTGCTGGCATCTTGGCTCACGGTTGGAATAATCGTCTCGCCATTTTTCGCTGCATCTTGCTTCAGGTTGTAATTAATCGCACCGATAATGCCATTGGCTGCATTGTATAACAGCACATCAGTCGTGAGATTAATCGCTTGTGTGCCATCGGTTTCAGCAGTGCCTAAAGTGCCCAGAATATTGGCTAAGTCAATTTGTGCTGGAATTAAACCGTTGGCATCAAACAAAGCACCACTTAACAAGGTCACGGCACTGTTTAAGATCGTCCCCGTGCTGATAATCACATTGCCTAAACGACTACCGGCCGCAATGGTCACTTCGCGCAGGCGAGCTGGTTCGTCATCTTCACCAGCCGTAGTCATATTGGTCGAGAAGCTACCACGCAGCGTGCCAGATTCTTGCACGATGGTATTTGGCAAGAAGGCGATAGGCGAGCTACTGCCATCTAAGGTGCCAAAGTTTTCAATGGTGCCACCTAGCGTGCCACCGACAACTGTGCCCGTCGGCATAATGCGTACATCGGTTAAGGTCTTGCCGATATTGTTATAACGACAATCAATTGTTGGCGGTTCACATACGCTGGCTTCATCATCAACGATTAACACCGTGGTTTCGCTAGGTACGCCTAAGTTAGCATTTTGCGGATTTTGCAAACGCACTTTAAATTGGCGTGAGCCATCTTTATCCGCGTTGTTGCGAATTTCCACGCTGAACACTTGATCAGTCTCGTCCGTTGCCCATGTCAGTGTGCCGCTACTGGTTTGGTAGTCGGTGCCTGCTTTCGCGGTGCTGTTTAAAGTCACGTACTCCACTGAAGCACTGTCTAACGCGTTACCAATGCGTGTCACCGTCAACACCACACTGCCGCCATTTTCATCCGCGCTATATTCTGCGGCATCAAATTGCACCACTGATTGGTCATAAATTTCGACCCGCGCTTGTGAAATCGCGCCTAACACTGCATCGCTTAAATTTGGCTGACCGAGGGTTAATAAGAAGCTTTCTTGGCCTTCCAGTTGGCTATCGTTAAGAATACCAATGTTTAGGATTTTCACGCCCATTTCGCCATCAGCCCATTCCACAGTGCTGATGTCGTTTACAAAGTCGTTAGTCGAGGCGTTTTCTAAAGTGACTGTAATTGGTACTCGCAACAAGCCTTTGCTGTTTTGCTGACGAACCAAGCGCACCGCTACTGTGCCTTGCGTTTCAGTGACGCGGAAGGTAGTAGACTCAAACTGCACACTGCTTGGCGCGTTGGGGTCTATAACCGTTTGGCTGTTGCCGGTGGCATCTAGTAAATGCAAGTTCGCCACGGACGGATTCGCCAAAATCACGCTAGGTGATGGGTTGTATAGGCTTAAGGTGACATTTTCGCTGCCTTCGCTGAGGTTGTCTTGCATTACCGGCACAGTAAAGCTTTTCGGTGTTAAGTCGCCTACGCCCCATGTTAAGACGGTATCGACTGCACTATAGTCTTGTCCGGCGATAGCAGTACCATTCTGGGTGCGTGCTGCAACACTGATTGCCACACTGGCATCGCCTTCGCGTTGCACAGTAATCACCGCAGCCCCTTGATCTTCAAGCGCATTAAAATCAGCAGATGTAAAACGCACTACCCAACTGTTTGCCGTTGTCGCTGGGTCGCTATAGTTATCGATTAAGTTTAATAAGGCTTGATTTTGCGCACCAATCACCGCGCCACCATCAGCATTTTGTAAGGCTAAAGTGACGGTTTCTGTGCCTTCTTGCAGTGCATCGGCAAATACCGCAATTGGGATTTGTTTTTCTGTCGCATCACCATCAGGCCACGCTAAGGAACCGTTACCACCGAGTGCATAATCTTGCCCTGCGGTCGCTGTGCCACCGTTAACGCTATAACCGACAGAAATCGCGCCCGTGCTGCCGCCGAGACGGGATACACTGATATTTGTCGCGCCACTGCTTTCATTGGCTTCGCTCACTGGTGCGCTGAACTGCACTAAGCCTGCACCAGAAACGGGTGTGTTAATAATTTGAATCTCAGCTTGCCCAATGTCGCCAATGATCAGTTTATCGCTGGCGGGTTGTGGGTTGCCGAGTACCAGTTGGAAGGTTTCGTCAATGTCATCCACTAAATCCAAGTTGACTTGGATAGGAATTACTTTATGTGTGCTGTCATTATCTGACCAGACTAAGGTGCCACTGGCGGCGGTGTAGTCTTCTCCCGCAATAGCAGTACCGTTGACGGTCGCGTAGTCGATAGCAACTTGTCCGCGTGGGTTAGCAGCACGGGTGACGATGACATTAACAAGGCCATCTACCTCATTGACCACATAGCGAGCGGTGGCAATTTGTAAGCTGGTGAAGGCCGCTAAGTCAAAAATTTTGACCTCGGTGCTGCTTTGCGTACCTAAGATCGCGCCACCTTGCACATTGCTTAAATTAAGTTGGAAGGTTTCGGCTGTTTCCACTAAGTCATCGGCAACTAAGCCAATGGTAATGGTTTTAGCAGCACTGTCACCATCTGCCCATGTCACAGTACCCGTAGTTGCACTGTAATCGGCTGCAACAGCACTCACTTCTAATGCGTTGTAATCAACACTGATCGCACCTGCACTGCCACCTTGTCGCAGCAAGGTCAGGGTTAGCTCATCGCCTTCAGTGCCCGCATAATTGGCTATTTCAAATGAAACGCTACCGGTTTCTGCAAACTCAGCAGTACAGTTCACCGCGCTGTTAATAGTCAAACTGCCATCAACACAATCTGCATCGCCTGCAAATTGTCTGAATATCCAGCCACTTGAAGCGGCTGTGCTAAAGCTAACGGTTTGTGTTTGCCCAAATTCTGAACTACAACTGTCGCTACAGGCATCGATGCCCGCAGGATTACTGCTCACTGTGCCACTACCTGTCACTGTCATACTGACGGGGAATTTAGGCAACTCGGCGAAATTAGCGGTACAGGTTGAGTCTGTGTTTAAGGTCAACTCGTAAGGTGTAGCAGTGCCACTACAAGCACCTGTCCAGCCGGTGAAAGTGTAATATTCATCGGCGGTTGCTGCTAAGCTAACAACGGTGCCTTTATCGTAAGTGATACAGCTTATGCCGCAACTGCCGGAGCCAGTTGCAGGGGTGACTTGTACACTACCGTTGCCGATGACTTGCGTCGTTAAGCTTACGGGCACAATTGCCGTGAAGCTAGCGGTACAAGTGGCATTTTCGTTTAGGGTTAAACTGTAAGGTGTCGTGGTGCCAGTGCAAGAGCCTGTCCAGCCGCTGAAGATAAAACCATCGTCTGCAACGGCGGTTAAATTGACAGTTATGCCTTCTTCATAAATAGTACAGTTTGTGCCACAACTACCTAAGCCTGTGGCAGGTGTGACTTGTACACTACCGCCAGTGACCGCACTACTAGTTAAGGTAGAACTTGGTTGTTCAATGAGGTTTGCAACACAAATTTCATTGTTGTACATCGTAACCGTCAGTGAACTATTGGTGCTTGTGCTGCAATTACTCCAATGATCAAAGATGTAATCTTGATTTAAGGTAATCGTTAAGCTGACATCAGTCCCATAGTCATAAATACCAGAACAATCGTTACCACAAGTAATTTGTTCACCTGTAATGGTGGCACCTGCACTAGGAATAATAATTACAGATAAATCATAAGTTGGTAGTGGAGGTGTGGGACAAGTAGTGGTATTAGCGATTGCTTCATCGCTATAACTGGAATCTCCACCATCACCAACCGCCTTTAAACGGTAATAATATTCCGTACTACAGCTTAAGCCTGTATTTGTAGTGCTGGTTACATTATTACCTAGGGTAGCAACTTGGCTATAACTACCACTGCTGCCAACTTTTCGTTCTAAAACAAAACTGTTTTCATCATTACTATTATCTGTCCATGTTAAGTCTGCACTGCTAGCACTGGTATCAATGATGGTTAAATTGCTTGGTGCATTGGGAACTGTTACACAAGTTGCTGTTGTGGCAATAACTTCACTCGTATAACTAGAATCACTACCGCTGTTGGTTGCCTTTAAACGATAGGTATAGCTCATGTTGCAGGTTAGGCCGCTATCTGTTGTATTAGTACTGTCTGCTGTTAGCATTGCTACTTCACTAAATACACTTGTACCTGTTTTACGTTCTAAAATAAATGCCGTTTCATCACCACTATTATCTGTCCATGTCAAATTAGCACTAGTGCTACTAGTGCTAGCAACAACTAAGTTAGTGGGAGCGTTAGGTGCTGCTGGACAAGCAGCAGTTGTAGTAGAAACCTCGCTGGTGTAAGCAGAGTCGATACCGTTATTCGTGGCTTTCAAGCGGTAAACATAGCTTGTGTTACAGCTTAAGCTCGTGTCGGTCATGCTCGTAGTATTTACTGTTAAAGTTGCTACTTCGCTAAATGCCTCTGCCCCTGTTTTGCGCTCTAAAATAAAGCCAGTTTCACTAGTACTATTATCAGCCCAACTTAAATTGGCACTGGTCTCAGTTGTACTGTCAACTGTTAATCCACTAGGATCAGAAGGAGGTGGACAAGTATCAGTCGTTGCGCTTGCTACGACAGGATTAGAATAACTGCCATTGTATGCATATAAAGTAAATTCATAATCTGTTTCACAGATTAAGCCAGTGATAGTAGTAGATTCATCATTGGCATCTTCGCTGTGTTCGGAGTCGCCGTCAGGTGTCCATGTTAGAATAAAGTTTGATTCATTATCACTGTTATCTGTCCATGATAAATCGATACTAGTGTCTGAGGCAGTAGTAGCAGTAAAATCTGATGGATCATCAGGCGCAGAACTCGTGTCAACTACTGCCCCTGTTAAATTAAAACTAAAATTTGTGTCATTTGTCTCAAATGAGAAGGAGCCGCTATAGTTATTCACCACTGACGTATTTAACGAAATGCTATAAGTTGTTGTAGCTCCACTTGTCAGTGTATTTAAACTATCTATAGTTGTGAAACCAGCAGGCAAACCGCTAATATTGCTAAATGTTAAATCTGCTGCTCCAGTATTCGTAATATTCAATGTTATGCTAGCACTACCACCTACACCAACTGAACCTAAGTCAAAGGTGTCACCACTGGCAACTTCGCTGCCATCCACTTCGATTAAGATAGTAGGTAAAGGCACTTCATACGCACCAATATCGCATTTGCTACCTTGGGGACGAGGTATTGATAAATAATCCGTACTAAAAACAGTATTACTTTTACAATCATTTACATCTTTATCTATTTTATTAATAGCGGGGTTAGAGCTTATATCAGTAGTTTGTAACAAAGGTTTAGTACTAAAAATAGTGTCAACCTCTGTTGTGCTTTTAAACTGATCAGTCGAATCATTTGTAGGGCAACCTGTGCCAGAACCAAAAATATTATATCCCTCTGAACTCATATCTCCTGATGAATTCTGGCAATCTCTTATTGAAAAAGAACCTTTTCTATTAGCTATAATAACTGAATTTTTAATTCGCATCGTACTACGGATATTAAAGACCCCTGATCCAGTATTTGATGTATTACTTGCTTCATTATCCGTGATGGTACAGCCTACAAATTTTACAATGTTAGTAGCATCTAAGCCTGATTCGGTATATTTATAAAGTCCACCTCCTGTTACAGATGCTGTATTAGTCATTAGCACGGTACTATTTAATTCTACCCCACCGCTCGCATGAGCAACATAAATTCCCCCACCACGATTTGCCATATTACCTTTAATAGTAGAACGATTAATTGTCAATGTACCAGCACCTTCTTTACAGATAGCACCTCCATTACTGAATGAGTCACTACAACCGTGAGAACTAGTATTAGTTTTGATTTGCGTTCCGTTCTGTAAGGTCAAATCATTAAAAACAACCTCACCATTAGCATTACTAACCAAAAACAACCTAAACGTATCATTACCCGAAATGGTCTTACCATTACCATTTAAGGTTTCAGCCGTACTGATTGTTATCGTGCCAGTTAATTTAATAGAGTCACAATTAGTATCTGCTAAA
>QKBZ01000028.1 GCA_003245895.1 Beggiatoa sp. | reverse complement strand
AGGTCGAGCATGGTAGTAATAAGTGCTCGGACTCAATTCAAATAACTGACAAAGTTCTGTGACGGTATATTGGGTATTCGCTTTCTTTACGTGGCTAATCAACTTTGTGACCAGTTGTCCATGGCAAAGAAAGCGGCAGCCTTTATTTAGGATTTCGTTATCCCGTTTGGCTCGCCAAAGCTGCTTTTCCAACTCTTGAATCCGCTGCTGTTCTGCTGTCAGTGCATGTTTACCTTGAGGTGTTTCACCTTTCAACTCCTGTAAATACTGCTTTTTCCAGCGGATAACGGCGATTGTACCTGCGCCTGATATTTCTTCTATTTGTCTGTTGCTATAGCCTTCTTCCACCATCAACTTGTCATACTCCAGCTTCTGCTCCGCAATGTATGTCTGACGAGGTTTGCGATTTGTCTGATTCATCTAATGTCTCCTAAATGACCAACTTTTGTTAGCTATATTTCTCTTCAAGATTATTAGACCATTACAAGATTTCTTTGTTGCTTAACTCCCCCACCAGACCATAAACAACCCTTTATCCAACCTAAGCCATTTTCCCATCGCGATAAATAGCACAGCTAGATCATCTCTGCTACACTTGGTTCTCCATTAATAACAGCAAGACAGCAAGCACTGTCTGATAACCACACTGAGGAGCGATGTTCACCATGCAGCAGGCTGTATCCACCCCATTAAGCCGAGAAGATTTTGAAGCCGCGTTACGTGCTAAAGGTGTTTACTACCATATTTACCATCCTTATCACATCGCCATGAACAGCGGAAAATGTAACCGCGAACAGATTCAAGGCTGGGTGGCAAACCGTTTTTATTACCAAATCAATATCCCGCGTAAAGATGCCGCAATTTTAGCTAATTGCCCTGATCAAAGTGTGCGCCGTCACTGGATACAACGCATTATTGACCACGATGGGCGCGAAGGCACTGAAGGCGGGATTGAAGCATGGTTACGTTTGGGGGAAGCCTGCGGTTTATCGCGTGAAGACGTATTGTCGTTAAAATATGTGTTACCAGGGGTACGCTTTGCCGTTGATGCTTACGTGCGTTTTGCACAAACCGCAACATGGCAAGAAGCGGCCTGCTCCTCATTAACCGAATTATTTGCCCCTGAAATTCATCAAAAACGCTTAGATACATGGCCTGAGCATTATGAATGGATTGAACAAAGCGGCTTGCAATACTTCCGCAACCGTTTAAGCGAAGCCCGTCGCGATGTGCAACATGGTTTGCAAATCACTTTGGATCACTTCCAAACCGCAGAACAACAACAACATGCCTTGTCCATTCTGCACTTTAAATTAGAAGTGTTATGGACGATGTTAGATGCCATGCACATGGCTTACAGCGCAAACATGCCGCCTTTCTTCACTGTGGAAGCGTGATCAATGAATTTAAATGAACAAGATTGCGTCAAACTGTCGCCTTTATTTCGCTTTCAATGGGAACCAGCGCAAAATTGCCATGTGTTGCTCTATCCTGAAGGCATGATTAAGCTGAATGATAGCGCGGGCGAGATTTTAAAACGCTGTAGCCCTGATAAAAGTATTGCCGAGTTAATTCAAGAACTTGAGCAGCAATTTCCCGCCGCAGAAGGCTTGCGGGATGATGTTTACGATTTTCTGGAAGTTGCCCATGACAACGGTTGGATCCAATTCGCAAAACCTGCCTAAACCCTTGTGGTTATTGGCGGAGTTAACTTACGCTTGCCCATTACAATGTCCTTATTGCTCAAATCCGATGGATTTTGACCAATACACGCGACAAAAGGAATTAAGCACCGAAGAATGGATTCGCGTGTTGCGCGAAGCGCGGCAAATGGGTGCGATACAATTAGGCTTTTCTGGCGGTGAACCTTTGGTGCGGCAAGATTTAACCACCTTAATTGCTGAAGCGCATCAATTGGGCTATTACACTAATTTGATCACTTCCGGTGTCGGCATGGATGTGTCGCGGGTGGCGGAATTTCGCAGCGCGGGCTTAGACCACATTCAAGTCAGTTTCCAAGCCAGTTCAGAGGAATTAAATAATTTTATCGCTGGCACACAAGCTTTTGAACACAAGTTAGCAATGGCGCGTGAGGTGAAAAAACAAGGCTATCCGATGGTGTTATGCTTTGTCTTGCACCGAGAAAATATCGAGCAAATTCAAGATATTTTAGAATTAGCCATTGCTTTAGAAGCGGATTATGTGGAACTGGCGACCGCGCAATATTACGGCTGGGCATGGGAAAACCGCAACCAGTTAATGCCAACCCGTGAGCAATTAGCCGCCGCTGAAGAAATCGCCCATGAGTACCAAGCGAAAACGCAAGGGAAAATGAAGATTTATTACGTGGTGCCGGATTATTACGAGAACCGACCGAAAGCCTGTATGAATGGCTGGGGCGCAGTGTTTTTAACCATTGCACCGGATGGCACAGCTTTACCGTGTCATGAGGCACGCCAATTGCCGAATTTAGAATTTCCGAATGTGCGTGATGCCAGCGTTGACTGGATTTGGAACGAATCGCCCGCGTTTAATGCCTTTCGTGGCGATGACTGGATGAAAGAACCGTGTCGCAGTTGTCCTGAAAAGGGCAAAGATTTTGGTGGCTGTCGTTGCCAAGCGTATTTGCTAACGGGGGATGCGCGTAACGCTGATCCGGTGTGCAGTTTATCGCCACATCATGAGCAAGTGGAGGCGGTGGTCAGTGCTGCCCGCGCGGTCAATTTGGGACAGGCAGAGGCTAAACCGTTGTTATTCCGCAATCCGCAGAATGCAAAGCGGTGGCGTAATAGCAATACTTAAGCCTGCTCTCGAATAAACGCTAAGGACACTCTACGCACAAATGGTGCAAGCGTTAAGATGGTAGGAAACGCAATCAGAAATGCAGTCGCCCACGCTTTGAGCCAAATGTGTAAGAACTGCTCAGTAAACCCTAAATTGATCAGCAAAATTACACAGGACATAAAGCCGGACATGATCAAGGCCATCAGAAAAGAAAACACAACGCCTTGATGTTTAGGGTGAAACACTGCTAGTTTGCTTTTACCTGTATTGCTCATGTTTTATTTGCCTCTAACGAAAAAAACGCTACCTATCCGTGCATGAGACTTATAAGGTAGCGTTTTTTAGCACACTTTTTATCAGTGTGCTGTCCTTAATCAGAGCAGCTTATGCAGCTACTTTGAAAGGGTTGTAAGTAGCAGCTTCTTTCAAGCTTTCTTCAACTAAAGAAGATACTTTGTTTTTACCGTCAACTAAGATTTCCATAGTAGAACGGCTGTTTTCTAAAGCTTTTTTGCTCAGTTCTTGTAAAGCGTCAGCTTGGATAGACATAACGTCTTGAACACGTTTAGCTTCGCTTAAAGATTTCAGTTGTTTAGCGCTGCTGTCTGCGTAGCTGCTAACGATGTCCATTTGTTGGTTTAACAAAGAGTTAGCGATGCTAGTGTTGATGTCAGCAAATTTTTGCATAGTTTCAACAGCAGCTTTGTTTAATTCAGACAGTTGTTTGATTTGTTCTTTCATGAGAATTACTCCAGTAGCTTGAGTGGTTAAGTCGGTTCTGTGTTACATCTTTAAGCTTGTGCAATGCAACATTGCTGCGTTGCACAATAAGGCATTTACTACACCCTTGTCAAGCATTTTTTTTTAAGCAATGAAAAAAATAAATAGCTTCCAATGAGGTATCAAATACTTAAAGCCTTGTTGTTCACTGACCTGCAATAGATTGATTTATGTCCCTAATCTAATCAAGCTCACCATGAGCATCTCTAAGTCTGAGTGACAGCGTGCTTAGGCTTTAAAGCATAGAAGATTTACATTTAACAATGATGACAAAAAAGCCAGAATTTTAAATAAAAACTGACATTTTATGTCTGTTTAAATGAGCGGTTTGCTGG
>QKBZ01000118.1 GCA_003245895.1 Beggiatoa sp. | reverse complement strand
AATATAACTTTGTTTTTAATAACTATTTTCATCAAATTTTGATTTTTTTTGCATTCAGTTAAGGTGTTAAAGTTCTCTGTCTGTCTCTGAGAAAAGGAATAATTAAGATGGCTGAGACGTTTCAGGATTATATGTCGTTAGCTGTGTTTGTAAGGTGTTGAAGTCTATTTTGCCTTCAAAGTAATCAATACAGTGTTGGGCAAGTTGCTGTTGTGTTGGGGATAGGCGGTCGATGGCGGGTTGGGTATCGTTAAAGTCCCAAGTAAATTTTACGTCAGGGTTTAGTTGTTGAATGGCGGTTAAAATGGGTTGCAGGCTGGTTTCTGGTTGGGAGAGCCAATTTAGGAAAGGTAAAATGGCATAATAATCTTCATTAGGCTGCAATAAAGGTTGAAGAGTGGCAAAGCGTTGTTGCATGCGAGTGCAATCTTGCTGCACTAAGGCTAATTCTATGTCATTAGCTAAAGCACTTAAATCATCAGGTTTAATTTTTAAGCTTTGAGCAAAAGCCTCTGCTGCTTGGGTTAAATTGCCTTGATGCCAAAATGCTATACCTAAGCGAACCCAAACCGAGTTATCGTCAGGCATGATGTCGATTTGTTTTTGATAAGCCTGTATCGCTTCCTCTAGCTTGCCTTGGGCTGATAGTGCATTGCCTATGTTGTTCCAAGCAGAATCATCATCAGGCACGATGTCGATTTGTTTTTGATAAGCCTGTATCGCTTCCTCTAGCTTGCCTTGGTTATATAGCGCATTGCCCATGTTGTTCCAAGCTCCATCATCCTCAGGTACGATGACGATTTGTTTTTGATAAGCCTGCGCTGCCTCCTTTGGGTTGTCCAATTTTGATAAATAGTATCCTATAGCGAACCATCCCCATCTACTTTTAGGATTGCTTAAAACCTCCTGACAAGCCTCAGAAATCTCTATCTCAAAATTCTTCGCCAAATGTTCAAACTCTGTCCCCTGTCCCTTCTCTCGATGATAAAAAACCTCAACCAACCAATCCCAATCCTGCCATTTAAAATCATCAAACTCCGGCAAAGTACGCCAACTCCGCTGCTCAAACAATGCCGCTAACTGCTCATGCAACTTATCCGCTTCAACCGACTGTAAAAACCCTTTCTCCCGCGCATAAAACTGCAATAAATCCCGAATTTCCTCATGTAAAACAAACTCAGACTGACCCCGCTTAACTGCCAAAATCCCCATATTGCCATACACTTGCAACAAGGTTTGCGCCTGCTCACCAAACAACACCTGCAACACATTCCGATCCAAACGTCTTGGCAACGCCAATTTCCATACTGACTCAACCAAAGCCGGATCAGTCTGCCGCATCACATGCGTAAACACCGCCAACTTACAACGCGCATGCTCAGTATCAGCCACATCAATCGCCGCAAAATCCTGCTCAAAACACGCTTGCAACGACCGATCATCCGCCATCAACTGCGCAATATCCTCCCCCTGCTTTAACAACTCAGCCAAACAATTCAACCCCACGCGCACCCACAACGGTTTCCCCCCAAACGACAAACGCGCCAACGCCTGCAACAACGCATCTAAACGACACTTCTGCCCCCGCCAGCGTTTCCAAACCCCAAACAAACCAGAACACTCACGCCAAACCGCCTGCACCGCCGGATAATCACACGCTTTCACAAACTCCAACAACTCAGCCCGCTGAAAATCTGCCAAATCCGCCTCAGCATACTGATCCCAAGGCTTCACTGTGCGCCCCGCCACCACAATCAACGCACCCTGACTCCGCAAAAAACTCAAAAAAGCATTCAACCAAACCGACAACGACACCTCGTCCAACACCGTTTGCTGTTTCGCCAATGGCGCAAACCGATCTAAATCCAGTTGTGTTTTTAAACACCGCCCGCGCAAATTATCCCGCGTTGATAAATATTCAAAAGTATCGACAAAAATCACTAATCGCTTTTGCTGACACAACTTAGCTAACTCAGACACTAAAAAAAGCTCAACATTCTCCGCAATCGCCTTTTGCGCAGCCGCTTGTTTACTATTATAAAATTCCGAAAGCACTTTTAAAAAAGTAGACACATACTTATCTGTCACCGCTGCAAACGTCTGCTCATGTTCCTCATCAACATGCTGTTCCCTCCATAACGCCACAGCCTCCCCCGCTTCTTCCTTATACTTCGATAATTCTTGCCGAATCTGCGCCACAATCGACTGATGCACCCCCGCCGCCTTATCCTGCGCCGTCTTAAACTCTGCACACTGCCCACTATCCAAACCCAACAAAAAATCCGCCGCAAACTCCCAAGACTCCAAACCCAACTCAAACCGATCCACCGCCAACCACAAAAATGGCGTGCGCTGCTGCTCACACATATCCGCACACTGCTTTAACAAGGAACTCTTACCCTGTCCGCCCTTGCCCGTGATCGCCCACACCGCGCCATCCGGCTGTTTTAATAAATGCTTAAACTTGGCTAACTCTTTTTCACGTCCAATGAAATTGATCGGCATAATGCAAAACCTAATTGCGCAGCTAAATGACAGCTAAAAAGTGTATCAAAAAATCCCTATGAAAAGCCTAATATCAGACAACAACTCACCTCACCGCGCCAACCACTCCGTAGGCGCACACCCCATCTCCTGCCGAAACATATAAGTAAACGCTGAAGGCGAAGCATAACCCAAAGCCAACGCAATCTCCGTCACGCTATGCCCAGCACACAACCACTCTACCGCCCGAAATACCCGCAAACGATAACGCCAATTGCGCAAACTAATACCCACCTCTTTTTCAAACCGCCGCGTTAATGTCCGTGCCGAAGCCCCCAACACTTGCCCCCATTCATCAACACTACGCGCATCCGCCGGATCAGCATATAACGCCTCACAAATCTGACGTAAATTCGCACTATGCGGCCACGGCAAATAAAACTCTTGAATCGGTAAACGGATTAATTGCTCGCAAATTAAGGCATTTAATTGATCAATATACGGCTCCGTTTCTGCCCGCTCCTGCGCCTGCTCCAACTCAATCACCAAAGCACGAAAAAACGCCGACACCGTAAACACCGCACAGCGATCTGGCATTTTAAACGCGGGCACATCTGCCACATATAAATTGCGAAACGCTGTATCATTTAACGCCCCCGTAGTATGCCAAACACCTGCGGGCAACCACATCGCTTGCTCTGGCGTAATCACATACCAAGAATTATCAACCGTCACCACCAAGCTACCCGCAGTGGCATACACCAATTGATGCCAATGATGATAATGCATAGGAAAAACATGCTTAGCCGCCAAATGCTGCGAGCGCAGATAAATCACCTTTGGCAAACTTTGCATATCTGGCACATCGACTATTGTCCAATTCTGATAACCATCCACCTTTAAATCACCTATTTATAAATCAAACTGTCGTTTCATCGATATATTTTGTCATTATATCGAAAGAATAGACACACTAAGGCGCGTAGACTAGATAAAGTATTCATTTGTCTAAAGAGCGTGCTGCGTCATGTCATTAATACCCATCTCTGCACATCATATTGAAAAATATAAAGTCATCAGCGCGGGCATTTGCGCCTTAATCTTAAGCGTCGGCTTAGCCCGTTTTGCTTACACGCCCATGTTGCCTATCATGCGCGACGAAGCTGGTTTATCCGACTTAGCCGCCGGTTGGTTAGCCACCTTCAACTATGCCGGTTACATGCTCGGTGCATTAATCGCCGCCACCATGAAAGATTTAAGCCGAAAATTTCTGTTATACCGCTTCGGCCTCGTAGTCGCGGTGATCAGCACCTTAGCCATGGGCTTAACGGACAATATGTGGTTATGGTCTGGCTTGCGCTTTATCTCCGGTGTGTCCAGCACTGCCGGTTTATTGCTTGCGTCGGGTTTAGTATTAAATTGGCTGATTCGGGAAAAACACCGCCCAGAATTAGGCGTGCATTTTACGGGAATTGGCTTAGGCATCGTCGCCTCAGGTCTGGTGATTGCCGCCATGACACAGCAATTTGCGTGGGATATGCAGTGGATTTTATTAGGCGTATTCGGCTTATTATTTTTTATCCCCGCATGGTATTGGATGCCTGCCCCCAAACCGCTCGACATTAGCAGTACACAACACGAACAACGCCCGATGTCGCGCCAATGGCTAGTGCTACTGATTTTGGCTTACTTCTGCGCCGGTTTTGGCTATGTCATCAGCGCCACCTTCATCGTCGCCATTTTAGAAAAATTGCCGATTTTAAGCGGACACGGTGGCATGGTTTGGGTAATTGTGGGACTGGCGGCTGTGCCTTCTAGTTTTTTATGGGACAAAATCGCAGGCACGACTAGCAAAGTCACTGCATTATTATTAGCTTACGCACTGCAAACAGTGTCCTTTATCCTGCCAGTGATCAGCGATAGCGTTATGGTAAACATACTCAGTGCCATTTTATACGGCGGCACTTTTGTCGGCATCGTCAGTTTAACTTTGTCATTAATCGGGCAATATTTCCCCGAAAATCCAGCCAAAGCAATGGCACGTTTAACTTTAAGTTACGGTGTGGCACAAATTACCGCGCCAGTGATGGCGGGTTATATTGCAGAAACGACGGGCAGTTATCACGGTGCGTTAGTAGCCGCGACCATCGTTACAATTTTAGGCATGGTTTTATTGCTGCGTTTGAAGGGGCAGAATAGTCATGTGTTGCAGACCACGCCAGTTGCGGGTTGTTCGTAAATGTAGGGTGGAATAGGCGCAAGCCGTATTCCACCATGCAGTTTATAACTTATATGCATAGTCTTACGGTGGAATACGCTGCGCTATTCCACCCTACAATAATTGAGTATCAAACTCATCAATCGATGATAGAAAGTAGTTTATTCAGCATGGAAAAACTCTTGGAACCAAAAATCGGTTAATAAGCTTTTCAGCAATGCCAATTACCAATTTTTTAGTTTCTGGTTCATTAATTTGTTCTGCTAATTCTTTTATTTCATGAGCCATTTCAACCCATTTGTCGTGGCGCATGTCGAAAACCGTTAAACCTAAGAGCCACGGTTCATAGTCATCTGAACATGATGCCCATGACCACCATGCATCTCTAACCCTTTGTTCATCTTCAATTAGCCAGTTTACGATATTTGTAATGAATGTTGCCGAGGCATGTAGACGTACAGACAAAACTAATAGCGCGAAAATTAGAAAGGGACGCGCCTCTTTTTCTTCAGAAAAACTAACCAGTCGATAAGCAATAAGTTTTGCTGCTTGCTCCATATAAATAATGTTATCGATATATTTTAGACTCTCAAGAAGTGGAGCAACTGTATCGTTTTCCCCGTATAGAGAAAAATATTCATCGTTTTCAGGCAGACTTGCAGCGTAAAGTAATGCTGTACAACTGAATGCTCTCATTAAATGTTCACGTAAAAAAGTGCTGCTCGAACTTGTAGAATTACCCAACTTCGTTAACTCCAATACTTCTCTTGGATGCCAATTAAGCGGAGAAGTAAATTCTTGCTTATCACGAATTTTCTTTAGATATAAAAGATGCTCATCGGCTTCTATGCCATAATCAGAATTAGCAATTTCTTTAAGCATCGAATCATCGATTTTTACTCCTAAGCTGATAAGTAATGCCAGCCCATTTGGTTCAATGTCTGCTAAAACCCTTTTCTTTATCATGAGTAGTTCAAAAATTAATTATTTAAACTTGTTAATTTGGTGCATGTCTTACTGAACACCCCTTACGATCAATCAACTGATACTGATCTTCAAAATGCCCTTGATCGATCATCCACACATCATGTGGTTTATAAAAATAAAACTGCCAAGTGACGGGATGTCCTTCATGTTTAGCCAATTCGACAATTCTCACCAAAGACGGTGACAACTGCTCATAATGCACATTCTCTGTACCAAGCAAATCACCGTATAACACCGCCACTTTGTTTAATTCTTGCTTTAACACCATCAATTGCTGTGATTTTTGCGCAATTAATGGATTACTGGCATACAATTTATCAATCGCATCACTTGCCTGACCTTTAGCTAAATCTTGGAAAAACTGTATTACTTGCTCTTGAGGTGTCCCCTCATACGCCCAGCTATTTACAGAAAACAACAACAGCAAAACAGATAAGCTTCTTTTCATCGTATTCCTCTCCGGTTCAAAAAGTTGCCTGACACTACTGTTATGCACCTTAACATTGTCATTCCCCAGTCAAAAAACACCCCAAACACATCTCTAAATCTGGATAGCGAAGGATTTTACTTGTTAAATACGTTTAACTATCCAACAATCAATCATTCTCTCTCTTAAAAACTACGAGTAAAACGCCATGCCTTTACGGTTTATTGTGTTCTGGCCGTTACTATGGCTAGTCGGCTGCGCCAGCGCACCGCAACAACCCGATTTTACTGCCCAAGCGCAGCAGGAATTGACCACGGTCGCAGATTGGCAAGCACTTGCCCAAGCGGAGCCAGTCACTTATTTAAATGACTTAATCGCCTCGCCGCAACTTGATGAATTAGTGGCAAAAGCCTTATCTGCTAACCCCAGTTTGCAACAAACCTTGTTAACGCTACAAATTCGCCAACAAGAGCGCGATGCAACACAAGGCGCACGCTTGCCTTCAGTTGATGCCGGTTTCAGCGCAGGCAAAAGCAAAAATAATGGCGACAATTACAGCTCCTCGGTGCAAGTCAGTTGGGAATTAGATGTCTGGCAAAAGTTGGCGGATAGTGCGCAAGCTGCCGAGTTAGATGTGGCAGAGCAACAGGCGTTAACACAGTCCGCCCGTGACACCTTGGTCGCGCAGGTGATGCAACTCTGGCTACAACTCATTGCACAGCAACGTAATGTCGAAATCGCCAACCAACGCTTAAACACTTTGCAACGTAATCAAGACAGCACGGAGCAACGCTTTCGCAGTGGTTTAGGCACGTTAGAAGCTTTGTATAGTGCACGCACTTCAACCGCCAACGCGCAAGCCAATTTGCTATCGACCCGCGCCGAGTTGGACACTCTGCAACGCAGCTTGCACAGCGTATTAGGCCAAGTGCAGCCGACCGAAATTGCTATCCCTGATACTTATCCTGAAGTATTAGTGTCCTTAGCCGAATTGCCTACGCAAACTTTGCAACGTCGCCCCGATTTAAAAGCAGATTTTCTCGCCATTCAAGCCGCAGATGCACGCCAACGCGCTGCTTATAAAAATTTACTGCCTAGCATTAACTTGCAAGCGGCGTTAAGCGATGCCGCCAGCTCGCCAACTAAAGCCTTATTCAGCAATCCGCTGTGGTCGTTATTAGGCCAATTAAGTGCGCCGATTTTCCAAGGCGGGCAATTAGAAGCTGCCGCCAATGTTTCCGCCTTGCAATTAGCGCAAAGCTATCAAGCTTACCGCGAAACCTTGTTAACCGCAGTCACCGAAGTAGAAGAAGCCTTAGCGCAAGAGCAGGCGTTAGCCGAACAACAGCAGGCGCAAGAGGAGACTTTAGCCTTAGCGCAACAAACTTTTGAAAAATATCAACAAAGTTATGTCAAAGGTTTAGTGGAAATGCCGGATTTATTAAGTGCATTGACACAAACCTATGATGCAGAAGCACAGTTAAACAACTTAATTTATCAACGTTTAACTAATCGTATTAGCTTAGGGCTGGCACTCGGTCTGCCAGCACGCGGAGAGACTTTATGAGTAAGCGGCTCAGTCAATGGCTGTTTTTTTTGCTGGCCTTGGGCGTTTTAGGTGGCGTGATTTGGTTTAATCAGCAAAAAATGCAGGCACAAGCACAATTCGGTATGCCGCCTAATGGTGCTGGCGGGAAACCACCCGCCACTACTAGACAAGCACCCCCTGCTAACGCGCCTGCGGCTGGGCAGCCCTCTGCACAACCTGCCGCGATGCCAAATGCTAAAGCAAAACAAAGTGAAGCCTTGTTAGCCGAAGTCAGTGTGATGACGGTGCAAACTGGCAGTTATCCTGCCTATATCAGCGCTTATGGTGCTGTCGAGCCGCATTATCAGCTTAATCTAACCGCGCAAGTATCTGGGCAAATTGAAAAAATCAGCCCTAAGCTTGCCAGCGGGCAACGGGTTTCGACTAAAGAAGTGTTGATTCAACTTGAAGACAGCAGTTATCGCAGTGCCTTAGCAGAAGCACAAGCCACGCTTGCTGATGCCAAATTAACCTACGAACAAGAGCAGCAACAAAGCAAGCAAGCGCAACAAGAGTGGAAAGCTTCCGGTTTATCAGGGCAGCCGTCAAGTTTAGTGCTGCGTAAACCGCAATTAGCCGCTGCTAAAGCCAATTTAACCCGCGCTGAAGCCGCAGTTGAAACTGCAAATTTAAATTTACAACGCACTAAAATCCATGCGCCGTTTGATGCGGTGGTGATTAGTCGTGAAGTGGCCTTAGGCACTTATGTGCAAACTGGCAGCACCATTGCCACCTTGCACAGCACGGATTGGGTGGAAGTGCCGATTTATTTATCAGAACAAGAATGGGCAGCCTTGCCTAGTGTGGCGGAATTACAAGCAGAGTCTTGGCCTGTCACCTTGCACAGTGCCTTAGGTGATACACAGTGGACAGGGCGTATTTTGCGCCAAGCGCAGCATTTGGAAAGCAGCACCCGTTTACGCGGTGTCATCTTGGGCGTGGATAAGCCACTGGATCAAGAGCCGCCTTTGTTATCTGGCGCGTTTGTCAAAGCGGTGTTGCAAGGGCGTGATGTCGCGGGTTTGTGGCAATTGCCGAGCACCGCGCTCAGTCAGCAAGGCGATATTTGGTATGTGCAAAACAGCGCGTTAACCAAATTTACCGCCACGCCTGCCTTTAGCGATCCGCAACATATTTACATCCAACCGCCTGCCGAATTAGCCGACAGTGCGCAACAAGTGTTAACCCATCCGTTAAATGCTTATGTGGTTGGCATGTCAGTGAAAGCGGTGGAGGTGGCAAATGAAATCAACTAACCTCGGCGGCGGCGCGGGTATCATTGCATGGTTTGCCGCGAATCCAGTTGCTAGTAATTTGCTGTTAATTCTAGTGATTATCTTGGGTGTATTGGAGTTGGGTTCGCTACGCCGCGAAGCTTTCCCCAGCATGGAACCGGACACCATTAGCATTTCGGTCAGCTATCAAAGCGGCTCGGCGCAACAGTCGGAAGAAGGCATTGCCATTAAAATCGAGGAACAGTTAAAAGATGTGCTGGGTATTAAAACCATCACCAGTTCCTCGAACGCCAGCAGTGTCAGCATTACGGTGCAAAAAGAGTCAGATTATGATTTAGACACCTTGTTGCGCGATATAAAAACCCGCGTCGATGCCATCTCCAATTTTCCCGCTGAAGCGGAAAAGCCGGTGATTAAAAAGGCCACCCGCGAAGAAACTGCGCTCAGTTTGCAACTTTACGGCAATGCCAGTCGCCACACTTTGCAGCAATTGGCGGAAGAATTAAAACTCGATTTGATGTCAGAACCTGACATTGGTGATGTCAGCATTTCAGGCTGGTTAGACCCGATGATGGTGATCGAAATCGACGAAGCGAAGTTACAAGCCTATGGCCTCAGCTTGTCAGATGTTGAAGACGCAGTGAATGCCGGTTCAGGCAGCCCAGTATCGGCGGTGTTGCGCAACGAGAACACTTATTTACAAATCAAAGCCTCAGAACAAGCTTATTTAAAAGAAGATTTTGCCGCGATACCGTTGATTAATAACGTCGATGGACGCGCCTTATTACTGGGCGATGTGACGACGATCCGCGACACTTGGGACGATGATAGCTCGGCCTTATCGCGTTTCAATGGCGCGGACAGTATCGGCATTAAAGTCATCACTTTAGGTTTAAACGACATCACTAAATCTGTTGATGCAGCCCAGCGCGTGCTGCAAACATGGCGCGAGCAAGGCTATTTACCGCAAGGCGTGGAATTAATCAGTTGGAATGACCGCAGCATTAACATTAAGCAGCGGTTAAATCTGTTGATGAAAAACGCGCTGACCGGTGGCCTGTTAGTGTTCGTGTTGCTGGCGGTGTTCTTAAATTTAACGGTGGCGTTTTGGGTGGCGATGGGGCTGCCGTTTGTATTTTTCGGCACGTTTTATTTTATGGGTGACAGTTATATGGGCTTATCACTCAACGAATTTACTACTTTTGGCTTTATCCTCGCCTTGGGGATAGTGGTCGATGATGCGGTGGTGATTGGCGAGAGTATTTACTCAGTGCGCTCGGCAAAGGGCGACACTTTGGAAAATACCATTAAGGGTACTTTGCAAGTGGCCTTGCCGACTTTGTTCGGCGTGTTAACCACAGTGGCGGCATTTTACGCCTTGTCGCAAGTAGAAGGCGGTTTAGGGCGTTTGTACTCGCAATTTGCCGCCGTAGTCGCTATTGCTTTGCTGTTGTCGGTGCTGGAATCTAAGCTGATTCTGCCCTCGCATTTAGCCCATTTAAACACTCACAGACCTATTCCGAAAGGCGTTCGCGGTTTGTGGCTACACATTCAACATGGCGCGGACAATGGTTTAAACGCATTTTCGCAGAAAATTTACCGCCCGTTTTTAATTTGGGTGCTGGAATATCGTTATGCGATGGTGTTGTTATTTATCGCGTTTTCCGTGTTTATCGCCGCTTTGCCGTTTACTGGCGTAGTGCGCATGAGCTTTTTCCCTGAAATCCCTGGTGAAACGGTGCGTGCTAATTTAAGCATGCAAAAAGATGTCAGCGTTGGCTTAACCCATCGCCAGCTTAATCGATTGGAGCGACAAGCCTATGCGGTGGATGCAGATTTGCGTGGTGGTGTGGGTGAAACTGGCATTGATAACTTGCAAGTGTTATCCGAAAGCGATCAATCAGGCACGATTACTGTCGAATTAAAACCGACTGCCCCCTATGACTTAAACCAATTTACTCGCGAATGGCGGCAACGAGTTGGCCTGCCTGAAGGGGTAAAAACGCTGAATATTCAAAGTCGGCGCGGCATGGTAGACGCGCTGCGCATCGAGTTGCGTGCCAGCAAGGAACAAAGTTTGATCGAAGCTGGGCGTTTGTTTAAACAACAGCTTAGCCAAGTAAACGGCATTAGCGGGGTTGAAGACAATTTAGACCCGACACAACCGCAATTGCATTTACAACTGAATGAGCAAGGCAAGGCGTTAGGACTCAGCACGCAAATGCTCGCCAGCCAAATTCGCCAAGCCTTTTCCGGTCAAGTGGTGCAGCGTTATCAGCGTAACAGCGATGAAATCGAAGTGCGGGTGCGTTATCCAGAAGCAGATCGGCAAAATCCGGCGGATGTGTTAAATGCGCGTATTCGTACCCCTGATGGCTTAGTGATGCCCTTGTCTAGCGTGGCAACTATTACCAGCGGTTATACCCGCGAGTCGATTTCGCGCATTGATGGCAAACGAGCGGTTTATCTAAGCGCGGAAGTGGATAAAGACTTGGTGTCGGCGACTGAGTTAGTACAACACTTACAAGAAACCTTAGTGCCACAGTTAAAACGGCAATTTTTAGGCTTAGACGTACATTTTGCCGGAGAAGCGGAGCAGCAGGCGGAAACCGAAAGCTCAATGGAGCAGCAATTTTTAATCGCGATGCTGATTATTTATATTTTGCTGGCAGTGCCTTTAGGTTCTTACATCCAACCAGTGTTGATTATGACCGCGATCCCGTTTGGCATTATTGGCGCGATTATCGGGCATTGGGTCACGGGCTTATCTTTAGGCATTTTATCGTTTAATGGCATTGTGGCCTTAAGCGGCGTGGTGGTGAATGACAGCTTGTTGCTGGTGTCACGTTTTAACGATATTCACCCCGACGCGGCACATATTCGCGCGGCGTTGGTGGAAACCTGTCAAAGCCGTTTGCGAGCGGTGTTGTTAACCTCGTTTACTACCTTTGCCGGTTTATTGCCTTTGTTATCTGAGACTGAGCGACAAGCCCAGTTTTTAATCCCTGCGGCAGTGTCTTTGGGCTATGGGATTATGTTCGCCACGTTTATTACTCTGCTGTTAATTCCATGTTTGCTGTTTATTCAGCATGATGTGTTGGCGTTGATTGGGATTGAAAAGCGGGCGGAGCAGGCGGAGGAGATTCAGTTGGAGAGCGTGTAAAGAGGGGATATGTAGGGCGGATAACGGCTTACGCCTTATCCGCCCTTTCTCGTTCCCATCGTCCCGATGGGAATGCATACTGTGTCGCTCCAGCGGCACGTTTAGTCGTCTAAGCTGTCGTTGGAGCCTGATTCGCGCCGCTGGAGCGACGCGGCATGCATTCCCACCAAAATGGTGGGAACGAGAAACTACTTGTTTTTAAAGCAAAATATAGCTTGTGTAGATACCTTTGCCCAGAGGGAGAGGGTTTGGGTAAGGGCAATCTGCAAAATTACTGCGGTAAAGTAGTGATATTATTCAGATTAATCTCACCCGCACCACCATCAGCATCGATTAAAGTACCGGTTTGGAAGTGTAACTGTGCGATTTGTTTCGCTAAATCGGTTAAAGTTGTAACCAACTCACCTAACGCAGTATTCAGTTTGTCTTCGTTATCAGTCCATTTAAACGCGGTTAATGGGTCTTGGCCAATATCTGTAGTGCTGGCTAAGGTGTTCAGCGTTTGGATGTAAGAGTTCACTGCGGTTTGTGCGCTGCTAACTTCTGATAAACGTTGTACCACTTTGCCTAAAGTGCCGTTTAATTGTAAGCCAATGCCACGTTTTAACTCGTTAGTTTGTAACAAGGTTTTTTGATAGTTAGCATTCGCTAAGGCTAATTGACCTTCAGCGATATTGTTACCAATTGCATAGTTAAAAATTAAGCTAGCAGAAGTATCTGCACCACGCACGCGGGTATTGAAAGAATCAAAATAAGCACTGGTATCATTACCGGTTGATAAGCCGTTATAACCTGCGCTAACAGATAAATTTAACGTGGGGTTTAAGTCTTTACGCGCTTTCTCTTGGCTCACTTTTTGGGCTTCTAAGCTGTATTCCGCAGCACGTAAGTCCAAGCGATTGTTTAACGCAGTGCCTAACAGCTTTTGGCTCATGGCTTGGCGATCTATAGAAGATAAGATTTGATCCCAGCCGCCTGTTGGGAATTCATCGCTAGGTAAACCAATGTTTGCCGCTTGATCCATTGGAACTCCGATAGTGTTCGCTAACGCTAAACGGGTAGAGTTTACTTGCTCTGTTGCCGCAATAGTGCGACGTTTTTTATCCGCTAAATACGCATCTAAACGGCTTAACTCAGGTGCAAAACGCTCTCTTAAATTGGCTTCACGACCTGAATTTTTTAATAAATTATCGACGTTGCCATACCATTTAGTGACACGTTCTTCAGCTTCTTGCTGAATTTTCACGTTTTCTAACGCGGCTTTGTAATCCCAATAAGCAGAAACAGAAGTGACTAAGGTGTTAGCAATAAAGTGCTGATAAGCCATTTCAGCCGCTTGGCGTTGTAAAATCGCGGCTTTCTCTGCTGCCCCCGCAGACACTTCGCCCGCGCCTTTTAACAAAGGAATATTCAACGTAAATTTAACGCCGGTTTGGTTCAAAATTGGGCTGTAAGGGCCTGCATCTTTAGTTGGATCAGTGTTGGTGCTGATCACATCGATACGGTTCACGCTGACGGCAAAGTTTGCAGAAACACCGGTGCGGAATAATTTAGTTAAACCCGCATTCAGCGCAATCACGTCTTGGTCTGCGCGTGTGGTGATGTTGAAAGGGATACCGGTCAGCGTTGGTTTACGTTGATGCTGACCTGTTACAACCGCGTTTGCATTGACATCAAAGAAACCGCCTTGAATTTGCTCACCTGCCTTCGCTGATTCAACCGTTAAGGCTTGTAACATGATGTTTGGTGAGTTTTCTATCGTAATCTCAACCACATCCGCTAAGCTGATGCTGCCTTGTGGCAAGGTAATAGTTTTAGCTTCGTCTTGTGCAACTACAGGTGCAGTGTAAGTTAAAAATACTAAACTGGTTGCAATGCTTAATTGCTTGAGTTTTTGAGTAAAAATAGGTTGTCCAGTCATGGGAAGTATGCTCCAAATGAATAGAAAGCTGGGTCGAACAGTGTTGGCGTGTGTAATCGCAAAAACAGCTTTTTTGATGGTCTAGCTACTTAGATTAATCAGCGTATTAGCGTATGTGATAGGCACATGATCGCCTTACATCCTTATGAGTACCACCATGAAACCCTTGGTTTATTGCTTGTATTTAACTGCGTATTTATCGGCTCGTTATCAGTTAGGGTTCTAAGTATAAAGGATTTCTAACTTGAGGCAACCACTGTCTAAACACCTACAAACACTAATATTACAGTTTAGATTTGCTAAACAACGTGCAAAATTGAAAAATGTACATTTTTTGTTCTTCTGTCTAACCTTAAGCAAGTTATCAATTAGGCTTTAAACATCGGTATAACAGCAATTCCCAATTTACAATTTAAGACCGACTAAAATAGTATGGTATATTCAGTAATTTAATCAGCAGTTTAGGCAGTTTTTATTGAATACATGCGGAGATTGTCGGATGTTTTGGAGGACATCAATCCTTCAAAAATATGCATTAGACTACCGTTTAACTCACTCATCATGTCATAGATTAATCCAAGACTGATGCAATGGGCTGATCAAGTGAAATTCAGTACTCACGTTAAACACTTGTTTTTAAATAAAATA
>QKBZ01000320.1 GCA_003245895.1 Beggiatoa sp. | reverse complement strand
AACAGATTACAAACCTTATGGTGGAATACGGCTTGCGCCTATTCCACCCTACGACTCACTAAGCAACCCGCCGTTTATACGCCCGCCGACGGCGACCGCGATAAACACCCAAGCCCAAGCCGCCTAAACCCACTAACAGCGGCATTAACCCAATATTCCAAAACTTCAACTGCGTTTCTAAGCTGTCGATGTCTTTGCGTAATTGGTGTTGCACTTGGCGTAACTCTTGACGAATAGACACTTGTTGCTGACGGAATTGCTCTAAAGCTTGCGCTTGCTCTGGCGTTAAAGTCAGGCTGCCTGCGTCTTGGCGTTGCGTTTGTAACTCCGTAATCTTGCGCTCAGTGTCTTCTAACTCCGCTTGCAAGCGTTGCTCTTGTTGACGGAAATGCTGTTCCGCGTCGCGTTGGATTTCTTCAACTAAGGTGAATGGGCGCGCAAAAGTGCCGCGATTACGCACGCTGATTAAGTCATTGCTGCCGGTTAAATTATCCACTGCGTTAGTCACTAAAGTGCCATTTGCGGCAATTGGCATCGCAACCCGTTGTCCAAAGAAGTTTTGCACTTGTACCCAGAATTGATCGGCTAATACGTCAGTATCGGCAAACACTAACACTGTGACAGGTTCTGCGGCTTCCATGATTTGTGTAGGCTTGTCTGCGGCTTCATCTGCTTCCGCTTCGCCTTCTGCTTTTGGCGCACCATCAGGGAATGCAGTTTTAAAACGACCAGTAATGCGTGCTGCTAAAGTATATTCACCTTCAGGTTTAAAGCCTTCTAACAGGGATTGTGGATCAACTAAAGTTAACAGTTGGTCAGCACTAATCGGCATTGCTTGTTCGGTGGTATGAATCAAAGGCACAAATTCATTGGTGGAGCCTTCTTTTTTCGTTAGGCTGCCCGCAGAAGCCATAGTAATGGTGTCTAAACCATTGGTAATCACATCGCTGTCGCTAAACTGCTCGGTAGTTAAATCCATCCAAACCGGATAAGGTGACACGACGGGACGGCCTTGGCGTTCACTTTGTACATTTTTCGCCAGACTAATATCACCAATCACCTGACCTTTTAACAATTCCACACCCCATGTGTCAGCCAAGGGGCCTAAATCTGAATTGCGCGGATGTTGGAACGCTGCCATTGGGTTGCTAGGGTCTCTAGCAGGACGGTCAGATTCAGAGAACGGATCGACAAACGCGATCACACGACCACCACCTAATACATATTGATCGATGGCATACCATGTGGTTTGACTGAGTTCTTTAGGATGTACTAGCAATAAGATGGCAACATCTTTAGGAATTTCCTTTGCACCAGTCTCAATATCACGCACTTCAAACAGTTGTTGTAACTGTTCGACCACCATCCAAGGCTGGCTGGCTGGTTGTCCCATCATCGGCATCCCTGCATCGCCTTGTATCGGCAAGCTGCTCATAACACCAATCACTTGTTGTTGTGGATGCGCTAAACGGTAAACCAGTTTAGTAACATCGTATTCTAACGAGGCTTCACGATTCGGTTGGAAAAAGGCAATGGTTTCTTCATCACCTACACGGTTGCTACCCGCCAAACCGAAATAAAACATAGTGTTACTGGAATCAATCGGCACACCTTGTAAGCCATAACCTACTGCACGATCTTCCGCTTCAGAGAAAGGCTCAGGGTCAACGATTTGCAGTTCCAACTTGTCGCCTGCAATGCGTTGATACTCTTGCAACAACTCTTTCACCCGCAGCGCGTAAGTGCTGATAGCAGGAAAGTCACGCGCTAATTTTTCTGACAAATAAAAGCGCAAGGTGACTGGCTCGTCTAGGTTCTGCAAAATGTTTTTAGAACCTTCGGACAAGGTGTAAATTTGGTTCTCGGTTAAATCGAGTCGGGCAGATTTAAAGCTGGTGTTGCTGATTACATTAATCGCCAACAATAACACCACGCCCAGTATTAAACCCGTACTGGTCAGCAGTTTATTCATGGTAAACAATCCTTCTGTTTTAGATTTCTGGTATTAACCCTTAGTCGGCTTTTTTCATTTCTAATAAGGCGACTGTGGCAAATAACCAAAAGGCAATTAATGACGCAAAATAAATCAGGTTGCGTATATCAATCACACCTTTAGTAATGCCATCAAAATGGGTTAAGAAACTAAAAGAGCTGATGGTATTGACGATCACGGCAGGTGCCCAACTGCTGAAAAAATCCAGCACTAGAGGAAAGCCGCTGAGGATAAAAGCTAAGCACACCACCAAAGTGATAATAAAAGCGATCACTTGGTTTTTTGTAATGGCAGATAAGCAAGAGCCAATAGCTAAAAAAGCCCCCGCCATTAATAAACTGCCTAAGTAACCGGCAAAAATCACCATGTTGTCAGGATTGCCTAGAATATTGACCGTAATCCACATCGGGAAGGTTAATAACAACGCGATGGCGGTAAAAGCCCACGCAGCAAGGAATTTGCCTAATACTGCCGTGGTGACGGTAATCGGTAAAGTCAGCAGCAATTCAATAGAACCGCTTTTGCGTTCTTCCGCCCATAAGCGCATAGAGAGCGCGGGAATTAAAAACAAATACAGCCAAGGATGGAACATAAAGAACGGCTGTAAATCTGCTTGGCCTCGGCTGAAGAAATTGCCTAAATAAAAGCTGAAAATGCCACTGATGAATAAGAAAATAACGATAAATACATAAGCAATCGGGGTGGAGAAATAGCTGTATAACTCACGCCGAAAAATCACGCCAATCGGTTGGCACATGATTACTCACTCCTTGAAAGTTGACACACTTTGTTAAGCGGCTGCGGTTAAATGACGGAATACTGCATCTAATTGACCGTGATCCACCTGCATTTCTGCGACTGACCAATTTTGCGTGCGCACGTATTGACTGACTTCAGTCACAATTGCTTGCTTGTTCTGCGGCACTAATTGGTAACAAAGTTGTTGTTCGTTTTCAGTGATGGGGATGAGTTTCGCCACACCTTGAATCGCGGCTAAGCCTTTGCGGATGTCTGTTGCTGCACTTTGTGGCTCGGCTAAGGTGAGCGTGACCGCGTTATAGGTTTCTGACTGTGCTTCTAACTCGCTAGGTGTGCCGTCAGCCACTACGCTACCGTTGGCAATGATGATGGCGCGTGAGCAGACCGCGTGAACTTCTTCTAAGATATGGGTGGATAAGATGATGACTTTTTCTTGTGCCATATCCCGAATCAAGCTGCGCACTTCGTGTTTTTGATTGGGGTCTAAGCCGTCGGTAGGTTCGTCTAAAATTAACACTTCAGGGTCGTGTAAGATGGCTTGTGCTAAGCCGACGCGCCGTTTAAAGCCTTTGGATAAGGTGTCGATGGGTTGATGCAACACTGCGTTTAAATTGACGCGCTGAATGACTTCATCGATGCGCTGGTTGCGTGCCGTGCCGGTTAAGCCACGAATATCGGCGATGAAGCCGAGAAACTCCCATACGGTCATGTCTGGATACGCGGGTGCACCTTCTGGCAAGTAGCCTAAACGCCGTTTTACTGCCAGCGGTTTTTTCACAATGTCGTCACCGCCGACAATAACTGTGCCTGCGGTAGGTGCTAAGAATCCCGTGATCATCTTCATGGTCGTTGATTTGCCCGCGCCGTTGGGGCCTAAAAAGCCCAACACTTCGCCTTTTTTCACTTGGAACGAAATGTCATTGACGGCGAGCAATGGCCCAAACTGTTTGCGCAGTTTTTGTATTTCAACCATTGTTTCCATAACGTTATGCGGTTGGATATCGTGTGTTTGCTGCTTTGGTTGTAGGGTGGAATAGGCGCAAGCCGTATTCCACCATGACGCTTGTTGTCTGAATCAGAATTTGCAGAATTAAAGAATTTTCAGAATTAGACATACCAAGGTCTGACCTTCATTTATTTTGAAAACCCTGATTCTGATAATGTGCTGCGTTATGGTGGAATACGCTGCGCTATTCCACCCTACATCCACAATAGAAACAACAAGCACACCGCGCTTGCACTGCATAACGCTTAAGCTGTGTCCTCACTCGGCGCAGCAGTGTTGCAACGTCGAATAGCTTTGCATTTATAAAGCCGCTGTTTTTGTGGGGTTAGGCAGCATGTTTTCAAGAGCACCTTAGTTGCACTGCGACATAAAAAACCTCAAGCATTTGTAATTAATAATTTTTATCTTAAAACGCTTTATGATAAAGCATTGGGGCTTATCTCCAAGCCATCGCAGGCACGCGCCATCCCTGCACGTCTTTTCGAGTAAAAACGACGGGAATCGCTAGGCGAACACGGGCGGGCTTGGTAGAATTCAAGCCATTTTTTACAGACTAAAACTCACGCTGCTGCACTTTTCACCGCTAGCGGCCTGAGTCTGCAACAGGCGTATGAGGTCTAAGCTGCATGACTGAACGCAACAGGCATAACGGGTACGATATGGAGTTAAACGAAGAAGAATTGCACACGGTTGCTAAAAAGCATGCGCAAGGGATGCGGCAATACAAATTTTATTTACATCCACAAATGGTGCGGCAAGTCCAAAAATTATTTCCTGATATGACACGTCAGGATGCCATTGTGGCAGCCTTGCAAGGCAGTGTGGCGGCCATTCCATTGCGGGATAAACTCAGCCGTCTGTTACATCGCTGGCAAGCGCAAACACACGATGCAGAGGCCGCCGCAATTTTGTTACAAGAACTGCAAACCTTATTGGAATTAAGCGAGGAGCGGCAATGATAGGCGCGATTGCGGGTGATATTATCGGTTCAATATATGAATGTCATCCGATCAAAACGACGGAATTCCCGTTATTTCGTGCAGATTCTTGTTTTACCGATGACACGGTGTTAAGCATTGCCATTGCTGATGCCGTGTTAAATGGCACTGCCTATGCAGACAGCTTACGCGCTTATTATCGACGTTATCCAACGGCGGGCTATGGCGGATCATTTGAGCATTGGGCAGAAAGTGACTCCCTTGCACCGCCGTATAACAGTTGGGGCAATGGCTCTGCGATGCGTGTCAGCCCTATTGCCTACGCCGCTCGCAATTTAGAACAGGCATTGGCAGAGGCGAAAGCCAGTGCAGAAGTGACGCATAACCATCCTGAGGGCATTAAAGGCGCACAAGCGACTGCGGCGGCGATTTTCCTATTACGTCAAGGTGAAACGCGCAAGGCGGTCAAAAGCTACTTAGAAACGCAGTTTGGTTATGATTTATCCTCTAGCATTGCGCAATTACGTCCCCACTATGAATTTGATGTTTCTTGCCAAGGGACGGTGCCCGCCGCGTTTATCGCCTTTTTAGATGCAGAAGATTATGAAAACACGGTGCGTTTGGCGGTATCCCTAGGTGGCGATAGTGACACTCTGGCATGCATTGCAGGCAGTTTTGCTGAAGCTTATTATGGCAGCGTGCCTGCTGAGATCGTGGCACAAGCCTTACAACGTTTACCTTCTGATTTAGGCAAAATCGTGCAGCAATTTGCACAACAATTTCAACTGCACTATGTTAACTAAAGGCAATTTATTAAGTGCTTTACCGACGGACTTATCTGTTGAGCAGTTTGAACCTTTAGTCGTCACGCCGCACGTTACGATTGAGCGCATTATCTCGCATCAACATGCTTCTCCAGCCGATTTTTGGTATGACCAAGCTCAAGATGAATGGGTTTTGTTAGCGCAAGGGGCTGCGGTATTGGAGTTTGATAATGCACCTGCACTGTCATTGTGTGCAGGCGACTATGTCCTGATTCCTGCCCATCAACGGCATCGAGTGGCCTCTACTGCACCGGAAACGATTTGGTTAGCGATACACATCTATGCTAATGCAAAAAATGAGTGTGCAGAGAATGAACAGCCGTGTTGATATGGGTATAAACTAAAATAATTTGCTATAACAATAATATACACAGCTTAAAAAAGGAGGGACGTGCCATGCACTCATTCATTTCACCTGAAAAGTATGAAGAGTTACGCTTAAAAAGAGAATTATGGCGTAATTTATACCAGTTATCTCATTGGCCTTGGTGCAAATACTTTGCAGATCGTGCACAGTTAAGATTATTAACAGCACGTCCTTTCTTACCTTTAATTCCAGTACCGGAATTAGATGTCTCTCAGATGTCTGAGCAACATCTCATTGATGAAGCTTATGATTATGATAGCTACGCTTTAGCAATGGACTGCTTAACACCGCCAGATTTCATTAAAGAAGTGCAAGAACAACAATAATTCATTATCTGATAAGTTGGCGCATAGCATGCATTAAAACAGTGCAAATCGTTCATTTTTGCTAAAAACAATTTTAATAACCGCGTCGCATGCGGATTCATTGCGAGGTTCACCCATCATGACAGAAGCTACCCAAAACATTGCTGAAAACTCACAATGTTGGGGCAACTATATCGAACTGGATACCAGCGATACTGAGTATTTATTTATCAGCTTTTCTCCCACGTCTATGCCTATTCAGCAGCGCTGGCGCAACAATGGTCTGTCTGCTGATTTTATTTCAAGCTATATGCGCAGTTTTTTTATCGCGGATGAAGATGAAAATAGCAGTGCTGCGCGTTATCGCTTTAATGCCGTTAAATACGTGGCGAATGAATTGCTAGAAAATGCAATGAAATTTCATGATCCTCAGCATGAATATCCAATTACCATTAGCTTTCATTTGCTTGAACGCAGTATTGTGTTCTATGTTGCTAATGGTATTGAGCAAGGCAAAGTACCTGCCTTTCAAAGCTTTATCAAAAAGCTACTCGAATCAGACCCTAACGAATTGTATTTTCAGCAAATGGAAGCCAATGCAGAAGCTTCTGAACACAAACAATCAGGGCTTGGTTTTCTCAGTATGTTGTGTGATTATTCCGCCAAATTAAGCTGGAAATTTGAGCCACAACTTAAGCAGCCTGAAGTTTGTATAGTGACGACCCGTGTGGCATTGGATTTATAGGGAGTGGTAAGGATTTTATATGGAAATCAAAGCAGATGATTATGCTGTGAACTATGAAGAAAAGGATAAAACCCTTTACTTCAAAGGCAGTTTTATGATGAATGGCGCGGAAGAATACGCACCTATTTTAAATTTACTGAAGCAAGTTGCGGATAAACATGTTAATGGTGATCCATTAACACTAGATTTACAAGCATTAGAGTTTTTAAACAGTTCTGGTATTAATACTATTACTAAATTTGTTATCTATGCCCGTAATTTAGAGTCCTTAAGCTTAGTGATTCAAGGCAGTTTACATGTTATTTGGCAAGTACGCTTATTAAAAAATTTACAGCGTTTAAT
>QKBZ01000333.1 GCA_003245895.1 Beggiatoa sp. | reverse complement strand
TGCTCAAAGGTTGAACTTTACTGGCTTCTAAACAGCTACAACTTTTTTGGGCTGCAACCAGAAAATTAATGTAATCGTATTCATCAAAGCGTCTTGGATTCATCACAATAGCATAGGATAATTTGCAACTGCGTAACTCCTAACTATAAAGAAATATCAAAAGGTTATTGATGAGCGATTTGTTATTGCTGATAGACTTGGTGGTGGTTTAGTTAAGTTTGAAGCATGGGAGTATCAAGATAAAATTGTTAAATACAATATGGTTTATATTAATATAAAAGTTTGTCAGCTTGATAATGGTTGTGTTATTGGTTATGACAATGCTCATAATTATCACCATAAGCATTATTTAGGTGATATTTATGAAGTAGATGATTTTACTGATTATGGTGAATTAGTTGATCGGTTTCAACAAGAGTTAAAGGAGTTTATTTATGAGAGAGGTTAAAGCCGGTAGTTTAGAAAGTTTTTTTGCATCTGCAAAGGAAACTGCTAGACAGATTGATCAAGGTGTTAAGGTAACACCTAAATTTACAATTTGGATGGAAGTGGATGATTTTTTGTATTTATTACACCCTGAAAGACGAGCAGTGCTTAATTTTTTAAAAAGTCATCAAAAGGTATCTGAGCTAGCTTTGGCAGAGGCTTTAGGTATTAGTAATAAAAGTTTAACTGAAGATTTAAGCATATTGTCTAAGTATCAGCTTGTTACTTTTTATCAAGAAAATGTGCAAGGTTTAGGTGAGCAAAAAATAATTAAGCCTAATTTTCAAAATGAAGCTATTGAGTTAAGGGCTGCGGTTTAAAATTGACTCGATCCCATGTGCCTTGCGTGGAATACCGTAACGGCGTGTCCGCGCCGAGTGTTGGATATGGGAGCAGGCAGATTCGTGACGCAGGTGCGTCAAGACTTGCTACCACGCAAAGAGCGTGGGAGCTAGAAAATTATTAGGAGTTGATTTATGCGCATTACCATCTTTTTTATTACAATCGTTATAAGCCTATCACTCGCCCATGCTGCTACCTGTCCTGATCTTGATACCTTGCCCCGCCCTGACGAAGATTTAGTTCCCAAATTAGGCTTTGGCGCGGATCGAGATCGAGAAGTCATCAAACAAATTTCCTGCTTGAACTACAGCGAGAATTTTCTCGATGGGGGCGAAGCCAGAATCAATAGCAACGTCATATCCAATTACAACGACGTGTACGAAAAACTCAAAGTCACCGCAGGCGCGAGTGCCTCTTATTTCGTGTTCAAAGCCTCTGCCAGCGCGACTTATGAAAAAATCTTCCATTCCAAACAATTTGAAAAATCCTTTGTGCTTGACTACGACATCAAATTCGGCACGGCGGATGCCACATTAGATTCCAATAACCCACTGAATCAAACGGGGCAAAGCTATAGTAACGACGCTTGTGGCTTCAAAAGATACTGCGGAAACAGTTATGTGTGCCAAACCGACAAAGGCGCGAATATCTCCGTCAAACTCGATTTCCAATTCAGTTCTGTGTACGAAAAAAACGAATTTACCGCCGAAGCCTCAGCGGGGATTGAAGGCTTAGAAATTTGCTGCAAACCCTTTTCCGCCAGCTTAAACGCCTCAGTTGAAAGACTCTCTATAACCACCCGCAAAAACTCCTCTGTGCGCATAGAAGCGATTCAAAGTGGTGGCTATGTCGAACAACTCAGCCGCATTCTGGGCGGCAGTTATGTGTTCACCTGTTCGCTGGACAATTTAGGTGACTGCACCGCCGCCTTGGATACCATTACTCAATATGTCGCCAGCGAGGAATTTATCGCAGGTGTGCGCGAACTGCCTTCCGTCAGTGCGTATAAAAACTGTCCTTATGAGGCGATTCCCAGCGTACCAAACTTGCCACAAGAAGCCACGGACGCGGTACAAAGCGCTCGCACCAGTCTGGGTGATAAATACTTGGAACTACTGGCTGATCGCGACACGCTTGAACAAACCTTGAGCCTGACATTATCTGCTGAGCGTCGCCAGCAACTGGAAAACCTGTTGACTATTTTGGACACTGATGCCGAAGCCGTACGCCAAGTGGGAGAATCCTGTTTGAATGATTTAAGCAATTGTCCGCAGAAGGCGGCGCAGGTGTTAGCGGAATTGCGAGCTTATGATCGAGCAGTGGTGCATCGAAATTTGATGGATGGTCTGGTAGCCTTTCTCCCTTTAGATAGAAATACTAATGATGTGACTGGAAATGGACATGATGGTGTTGCATCCAAAGCAATACCAACAGCAGACAGATTCGGAAATTTAGGAGCTTATTATTTGGATGGAACAAATACTTCATATATTGAAATTGCTGATCGTCCAGAACTTAGTAGTCCTAAATTTTCAATTTCTGCTTGGGTAGAAATGACTAAGGTTTGCAGTAAGGGTTACGAATGTATGATATTCAATAAAGAAAAAAGTTATGAGCTTTTTTATGTATATGCTCACCCACTTTCATGGGCAATTCAAAGAAACAAGATGCCTGGGTGGTTCGCTCATTACACGTCAATTAAATCAGTTGAAAATGAATGGAGACACTTAGTATTAACTTACGATGGAAAAAATGTGGATACATATCTAAATGGTAAGTTAATTGAATCTTTCAATTACCCAGGAATTGTTGCAAAAACAAATTATCCTCTAAGATTGGGAGTGCGTTCTATACATTCAAGTTCAGTTACATCCGTTTCTATGAATGGGAAAATAGACGATTTTCGTTACCACAACCGCTCCCTAACCGCCGCCGAAATCCAACAACTCTACCAAACCACCGAGTCTAAAATAAACCAAGTGCCGCTGGCGATGTTCACCACTTCAGCCATCCAAGGCGCAGCACCATTCACTGTTAATCTGGACGCAACTGCCAGCAGCGATGCCGACGGCAGCATCAGCCGTTACAACTGGCAAAGCTCTGACGGACAAGGCGCAAGCGGCACAAACACCGCGCTGACTTTCACCAATGCAGGTGAATACAGCATCACCCTGACCGTCACCGATGACCAAGGCGCAACCTCACAGGCGGTGAAAACCATTACTGCGACAGACATTATCATCGAAACACCAACTTGCACCAACGTCCCCATCACCGACTGCCGCGCCCGTTATGAATTCATCAACAACCAAGGCACAGTCTGCGCCCCCTGTGTAGTTGTCCCTGGCGCATTCGGCATCCCGCAAATCTTCGCGCTGGAAATGCGGCAAAGCAATCCTCTCAGTCTAGCATTTGAAGTTGATCCGCTTACACTGAAAGCACACACTTTCCAAGATAATTGCGCGGCGGGTTATTCACCCGTTACCGGCTCTTTGAATTTGCCCTGCGTGTTCGTTGGCACAGTAGACTATAGTGTCGATATGCAACAGCGTCCCGGCGGATTGATTTTTGATGTGTCAGGCGTGCGATAGAAAAGCTAAAGATAATATAAAAACAATACTGCCATCATGGTTTTGAATTGAGAATTGCTGAGTATAACTATCGCTTATACGCCCCACATAGACTATGCTATAGCCTCACCTTTTACCGCTTTCATAAAAAACCGTAAACTCTCCGTTTTACGGTTTTTTGCATTTAAATATCATGAGTCACTATCAAAAAGCTGAATTTATTTGCAGTGCGCACGAACTGCGACACTTGCCACCCGATGACGGTATTGAAATCGCCTTTGCAGGACGCTCCAATGCAGGCAAATCCAGTGCAATCAACACCATTACCAATCAAAAATCCTTAGCGCGTACCAGTAAAACCCCCGGCCGAACACAACAAATCGTGTTTTTTAAACTGGACGAGCAACGACACCTCGTTGATTTACCGGGCTATGGCTATGCTAAAGTACCGGTTAGCGTCAAATTACACTGGCAACAGAGCCTAGAACGCTACTTAAACAGTCGCGCCAGCTTAAAAGGCTTGTGTTTAATCATGGACTGTCGGCACCCCTTAACCGAATTTGATCAGCAAATGCTGTTTTGGAGCAAAAGCCGAGGCATGCCTGTGCATGTGTTATTAACCAAAGCCGACAAACTCAGCCGCAATCAAGCCACCAGTGCCTTGATGAAAGTGCGCAACTATTTACAAAAACTGTCACCACAGATGTCAGTGCAATTATTTTCCTCATTAAAACGCACAGGGGTCGAAGAAGCACATCAAATGCTCGATCACTGGTTTGCGTGGTAACAAGGTCGTTTTTTCATGACAGCAACTACACCTCGTGAATTTATCCCGCTAAAAATCGCCGTATTGACCATTTCGGATACCCGCACCGAAGCCGACGATACCTCTGGCAAAACCTTAAGCGATTTGTTAACCCAAGCCGGTCATCAATTAGCCGATAAGGTGATTGTGCCAGATGATATTTATCAGATTCGCGCCGTAATCTCGCGCTGGATCGCAGATGAAAACATTAATGCAGTGGTCAGCACAGGCGGCACGGGCGTAACTGGACGCGATGGCACACCCGAAGCAGTGTTACCTTTGTTAGATAAAGTCATCGAAGGCTTTGGCGAGATTTTCCGCAAAATCTCTTACGACGAGATCAACACCTCCACCATGCAATCCCGCGCCGTGGCAGGTGTCGCCAATGCAACTTATATTTTCTGCTTACCAGGGTCTTCTGGTGCATGTCGCACTGGCTGGACACAGTTAATCCAAGCGCAATTGGATTACCGCACCCGTCCTTGTAATTTAGTGGAATTAATGCCGCGTTTATTAGAGCGTTAAACCATGTTTAACAGTACCGCCGCCCAACAAAGCTATGAAATGAGCCTAAGCCCTACCGAATTCCTGCGCAGTTTTGCCAGAATGATGCAAGGGGAAAGCTACCAGCAAACAGGGCTGTCGTTATCCATCACCCGCGCAGATCGCCAAATACAAATTGATCTGACTGAAAAACCCGCCCGCAAAATCGCCTTGCTGACGTTTCCAGTCACAGAAGTGAAATTAAGTTTTCAAGGTTATGATGAAGCGCAGATTGCAGAATTTATGCAACGCTTTGGGCGGTCGTTTCAGCGGGGTGGGGGGTAGTTTGTAGGATGGGCTGACGCAGGACAGCCCATCCTACGAACATCTTAAGACGAACAACTCAACACTACCTCGACTCCCTTCTCCGGTGCTTTAGCAAACTGCTCAAACTGTGGATGCTCATCAAACGGCGCATGCAATACCGTCAGCAAATGTTCTAACATTTGATACTCGCCACGCTGAGCCTGTTCAATCGCTTGTTGCGCTAAATGCGTGCGTAAAATGTACTTAGGATTACTGCGTAACATTTGCGCTTGGCGTGTGACATCGTCGCTATTTTCCGCTGCTAAACGGGTGCGATATTGCTGCAACCAGTCTTGTAAAACTTGAGGATTATCGACTAAAGCTGCTAAACCGGCATCAATGTCTGATTCTGCTTGTTTAACATAGCAAAGCTGGCGCATAAACAACGTATAATCAATAAATTCTGTGCTTAGCGTATTGAGCAATTCATCAATTAATGCTTCGTCGTCTGCCTGCTCAGTTTGCAAGCCTAAACGCGCCCGCATGCCTGCATAAAAGGTATCCTTAAACACAGCATCATATTCTGCCAACACTGTATCTGCCAAAGGTGCTGCGCTTTTAATATCCGTGTGTAACAAAGGTAAAAAGGCACGGGCTAAACAAGTTAAATTCCATTTGCCGATGGTCGGTTGCTGGGCAAAGGTGTAACGTCCTTCGTGATCGGTGTGGTTGAAAATCGCGCAAGGCAAATAGGCATCTAAAAAGGCGTAAGGGCCATAATCTAAGGTTAAGCCCAGAATTGACATATTATCGGTATTCATCACCCCATGCACAAAGCCGAAGATGTGCCAGCGTGCCATTAGCTGTGCAGTGCTGTGGACAACGGTTTGCAGTAAAGCCAGATAAGGATCGGCTTGTTTTTTCAATTCAGGGTAATGCTGCGCAATCACATAATCTGCCAGCACTTTTAACGCACCATATTGGCGGCGTGAGCGCAAGACCTCAAAGGTACCAAAACGCACATGCGACGGCGATAAGCGTACTAATAAGGCAGCAGCTTCCCACTGCTCTCGCGCCACCGGTTCATCGCTGCCGATGATGGCAAGGGCGCGGGTGGTCGGCACGCCTAAGCCGTGCATGGCTTCGCTGGCTAAGTATTCGCGGATAGTGGAGCGCAACACAGCGCGCCCGTCGCCATCGCGTGAGAAAGCGGTTAGCCCACTGCCTTTAACTTGAATATCCCATTTTTCGCCATTTGGGTTGCGGGTTTCGCCTAACAAAATTGCGCGACCGTCACCTAATTGCGGCACGTAAAAGCCGAACTGATGACCGGCATAAAGCATCGCTAGCGGTTCACTGCCTGCCCACGGCTGTTCGCCGTTGCAATAGGCAATAAACTCAGGGCTGTGCAATTCGGCAGGGTCTAAGTTCAGCAATGCAGCCGCCGCAGGGTTGGCAGCGATTAAACGCGGGTTGCCACGCAACGGGGTTGGGGCAATGCGTTGAAATAACAGTTCTGGCAAACGGGCATAACTGTTATCAAAGGGCAGTTCTGTTAAGCGATACATAATTAAGCAGGTAGCAGTAAGCGTTCTAAAATGGCTTGATAAACGTCGGTTAAGGTGTCTAATTCAGCCACGCTAACGCATTCATTTACCTTGTGAATGGTTTTGTTATTAGGCCCCATCTCTAACACTTGTGCGCCGGTTGGTGCGATAAAACGCCCATCAGAAGTGCCGCCAGAGGTGGATAAAGTGCCATGATAACCACAGATTTCTTTAATCGCGGCTTGTGTTGCTGTGACTAATTCGCCGCTTGGGGTTAAAAACGGTGCACCGCTATGTTGCCATTTTAAGTCATAACGTAATCCGTGTTGGTCTAACAAGCGGGTGATGTGGTTTTGTAAATCTTGTTGGGTTAATTCGGTGCTGTAGCGGAAATTAAACATGACTTCCAAGCTACCAGGGATAACATTAGTCGCGCCCGTTCCCGCATTAATATTGGAAATTTGGAAAGAAGTTGGCGGGAAGAATTCGTTGCCTTGATCCCATTGCATGCGGCATAAATCGTTTAACACGGGTGCAAAAGCATGGATTGGATTATCTGCTAAGCTGGGGTAAGCGACATGACCTTGTATGCCGTGAATGGTTAAGTAGCCGTTTAACGAGCCGCGCCGCCCGTTTTTAATAATATCGCCGAGTTTTTCCGTGCTAGACGGTTCGCCCACTAAACACCAGTCGATTTTCTCTTGGCGTGCTTCCAGCGTTTCCACCACTTTCACCGTGCCATTAACGGCAACCCCTTCTTCATCTGAGGTGAGCAAAAAGCCAATCGCGCCGGTATGCTCAGGATGCGCCGCCACAAAACGTTCGACCGCCACCACCATCGCCGCCACACTGCCCTTCATGTCCGCTGCACCGCGTCCGTATAACATGCCGTCTTTAATTGTTGGCTCAAACGGATCGGTTTGCCAATGGTTTAACGGGCCTGTTGGCACAACATCGACATGCCCTGCAAAGACAAATAAAGGTTTTGCAGTGCTGCGGCGTGACCAGAGGTTTTGAACATCTTCAAATGGCAACCATTCGTTGTTAAAGCCACAGGCTTGCAAGCGTTCGGCGATTAAGCTTAAACAACCTGCTTCAGCGGGAGTGACGGAAGGGCGACGGATTAAGTCTTGTGCAAGGGCTAAGGTTGGAGACATAAGTTTTATGCGATGAGGTGTGGAGGAGTTAGGAATTTTGTAGGGTGGAATAGCGTAGCGTATTCCACCAAACATGCCGCAAATAACAGCATAAGAACGGTTGTAGGTCGCATAAGCGAAGCGTCATGCGACATTAACGGCGGATGACGGCTTACGCCTTATCCGCCCTACGTTCTTTATTTCTCGGTTTCAGTTGCAGCCGCTTCTTCTGCTGGAACTGCTTCCGCTTTCGGTGCTTCAGATGCTTTCAACACTTCAATAGTCGCCGCCGCACGTAACTCATCAACAAATTGTTTAGTACGTTCACCACGTAACATATTCTCAATTTGTGGTTTTACGCCTTCAATTTGTGGTGGTTCCATAGTACGAGTTTCGCGCACTAACAGAACGTGCCAACCAAACTCAGTTTTAACCGGTGCTGCACTGATGTCGCCAATCGCTTGCGCTTTGATTGCTTCTGCAAATTCTGGCACTACTTGGTTTAATTGAATCCAGCCGATGTTGCCACCTTTTTCACCAGAACCCGCATCAATTGATTTTTCTTTCGCTAATTCAACGAAGTCTTTGCCTTCTTTTAACTCAGCAATTACGGCTTTAGCGGTTTCTTCGTCGCCGACTAAAATATGGCTAACGAGGAATTCTTCAGGCATGGTGAGGTTTTTCACTAACTCATCATACTTGGCTTTAACTTCGTCTTCAGAAATTGGGTGCTCGTCTAAGTATTGTTCTAACACTTGAGCGGCTAACATACTGTCAACCACAGTTTCTAACTGACGTTTAAATTCTGCTTGCTCTGTAATGCCTGCTTTTTTGCCCGCTTGAATCAATAACTCACGGTCAATTAAACCGTTAAGCATTGCGGTCTCGTCTTGGTTTGCACTGCGGCCTTGTTGTACTCGGCTAGCAATCGCGTCTTGATATTGTGTTAAATCGTATTGCGTAACCGCTTCACCATTGACCATTGCAACAGGTGCTTCTTCAGAGGCTTGCGCACTTACGCCTAAAGCTAAAGCACAACATAAAACGCTGCTGGTCATTAAAGGTTTTAACATCAGTTTCTCCAGTAAAATTAAAAAAACTAAGCTGAGGGACTTAGCGGTGGTTAAATCATACGTTATTTTTATCTCGTTCCCACCATTTTGGTGGGAATGCATACCGCGTCGCTCCAGCGGCGCGAATCGCGGTCATAAGCGGATTCACATTGCTACTCGTGCCGCTAGAGCGACACCGTATGCATTCCCATCGGGACGATGGGAACGAGGAACGAAAAGAATTACGACAACTCGGCAGGTGTCTTCGCCTGAATACTCAAAGCGTGAATTTCTGCCGGAATTAAACTTTGTAACGCGCTATATACGGCGCGATGGCGTTGAATCAAGCTCTGTTCTGCAAAAACTTCGCTAACAATCGTCACACTAAAATGTCCACCACCGGCACGCGCCCCTGCATGGCCTGCATGCAAATGGCTTTCATCTTCAATATTTAATTGTTCCGGTTTGAATGCTTCGGTTAAGCAGTCGCGGATTAATTGCACACGATCAGTCATTAGGGCAGCACCTTTTTAAATGGTTTCACAGTCACACGCGCATAAATACCCGCTTCCAGATAAGGGTCAGCATTGGCCCATGTTTGTGCATCTTCCAGCGTGTCAAATTCAGCGACCACGAGGCTGCCGGTAAACCCCGCAGAACCAGGGTCGTTAGAATCAATCGCAGGATGTGGCCCTGCTAATACTAAACGGCCTTGGCTTTTTAACACTTCTAAACGGGCTAAATGGGCGGGGCGAGTTTGCAAACGGGCTTCTAAGCTGTTGGGCGCATCTTCGCTGATAATGGCATATAGCATTGTTGTTGTATCCTGTGAGTAACCGTGCATACGGTAAAAAATTAATGGTAAGCAGTCATGACGGGTAATAGCCACACAAACAAGGCAATGATACCCAACATGATAAAGGCCGCCACACCGCCAACCATCCATAATATTTGCTGTGTTTTTGGGCTGGGCGGCTTTAGCCAACGCAGCCAAACGGCAAGACCATAGAGTGACACGGTGGTAAGAGTGAAACCACTTAGCATTAATAACAATAACGAGAGTATCAGTATCATGCCTTATTTGCCTTTTTCAAGACTTGCCTTTGTCTTACTGTCGCGGCGTTTTGCGTTGCACGGCGGTCAAAATACCGCGCAAAATATTCATTTCTACCGTGTTAGGTTGCGCACGGTTAAATAAACGTCTTAAGCGCCGCATTAAATGCCGTGGTTGCTCAGGGTTTAAAAATTCAATGTCAACCAAGGTGCGCTGCAAATGTTCATAAAACAATTCCATTTCATGCGCAGACACGGGCGGCTCGGCTTCCGTCTCGCTATCGGCTTCTGCGGCGGCTAAGGCTTTAACCCGTAACTCATAACAGACCACTTGCACCGCTGCGCCAAGGTTTAATGAAGAATAGTCAGCGTTGGTCGGGATTTGGATTAAATAATGGCATAAATCCAATTCTTCATTGGTTAAACCAGAATGCTCACGACCGAATACAATAGAGGTTTTACCTGTTGCTTGCAAAGCTTGTTCAGCACAAGCACGTGGGGTTAATACAGGCCAGTTAATTGAGCGTTGCCGTGCGCTAGTGCCTAACACTAACTGACTGTCATGCAGTGCGTCGGGTAAGCTGTCATAACACTGCGCATTTTGCAGAATATCGACTGCACCAGAGGCGCGAGCAGTGGCTTCAGCAGCGGGGAAGCGTTGTGGATTGACAAGGGCGAGTTGGGTTAAGCCCATGTTTTTCATGGCTCTTGCTGTCGCGCCAATATTACCGGGGTGGGTGGTGCCGACGAGCACAATTTGTATGGAATCGAGTGACGATAAAGACAAGGTTGCGTCCTATCTATAGAAAAAGACTCTCACCTAAATCCTCTCCCAGAGGGTAAAGGTATCTACATAAATCAGATTTTTCTCGTTCCCACACGCTGTGTCACTGCCATTAAGTTAAGCGTGTTTGTAGGTCGGATAAGGCTTTAGCCGTCATCCGACATAACACAGTTGAAGCTTGCACCAATCTACTTGCGGCGGATGACGGCTTACGCCTTATCCGCCCTACAAGATCGTGACAGCTCTTAACTTAATGGCAGTGACACAGCATTTGGGAACGAGAAACATATTATGTAGATACCTTTGCCCAGAGGGAGAGGACTTTAAGACGGGAACATGACCCAATTAATTCCCTAAACTCTCAAAGAATTTTTTCACACCGTCTAACCATGAGCTTTCACGCGGACGGTGATGGTCACTACTTTCACGTAAACTAGCATCAAAAGCTTGTAACAGTTCTTTTTGATGGCTAGTTAAGTTAACTGGTGTTTCAACTGCGACACGACAGAACAAGTCACCCACAGGGCCGCCGCGTACTGGTTTGACACCTTTGCCGCGAATTCTAAATGTTTTGCCGGTTTGGGTTTCGGGTGGCACTTTTAACATCACGCTGCCTTCTAAAGTCGGCACTTCTAATTCGCCACCTAAGGCCGCTGTGATAATGCTAATTGGCACTTCGCAGGCTAAATTATTGTCTTCACGGGTGAAAATCGAATGTGATTTAACATTGATTTGTACATATAAATCCCCCGATGGCCCACCGTTCACACCGGCTTCACCTTCGTTAGATAAGCGGATACGGTCGCCGTTATCCACGCCCGCAGGCACTTTAACGGATAAGGTTTTGTGCTCTTGCACTCGACCGCTACCGTGGCAGCTTGGGCAAGGTTCAGGGATGATTTTGCCGGTACCATGACAGCTAGAACAGGTTTGCTGTACTGAGAAGAAACCTTGTGTCATGCGGACTTGACCCACACCGCCGCAACGAGAACAGGTTTGCGGTTGTGTACCCGGTTTCGCACCAGTGCCATTACAACGTGAGCAAGTGACTTGGGCAGGGATACGGATTTTAACTTCGGTGCCTGCAACCGCTTCTTCTAAGCTTAAACTTAAGTCGTAGCGCAAATCAGCACCGCGATAGACGCGCCGCCCCCCACCGCCGCCGCCACGCACACCTGCGCCAAACACGCTTTCAAAAATATCACCAAAGTCAAAACCGCCAGAGAAGCCGCCACCGCCGCCGCCCATTGACGGATCGACTCCAGCGTGACCGAATTGATCATAAGCCGCGCGTTTTTGTGGATCGCTTAAGATTTCGTAGGCTTCTTTAGATTCCTTAAAACGGTCTTCCGCTTCTTTGTTATCAGGGTTGCGGTCAGGATGGTACTTCATCGCCATCCGTCGATAGGCTTTCTTTAATTCGTCTTCACTGGCGTTTTTCGCTACGCCAAGAATTTCGTAAAAATCACGTTTTGACATAAGTTTTAGATACTTTAATTTTTGAGTCTATTTAGTCGGTTAAGTTCTTTTTTTTAAAATTTAGCGTTGATTCTAACGTAAAAATTAACTTCAGCGTATTTTAAACCGGTACAAATCCTATGGCTTCTTGTTCCCACGCGCCTTGCGTGGGAACCCGTAGCGGCGCGCCTGCGCCGAGTGTTGGATACGGAAGCCGACGAATTCGTGACGCAGGCGCGTCAAAACTTGCTCCCACGCAAAGCGCGTGGGAGCCAGAACGACTTAGCGCAAACTATCAGCGTTTCAGAAGAAAAAATATTGAACCCCACAAAACGACAAAACAGGCGCAACGTTTTGCAACATCGCGCCTGTTGAACTCAATCACTGTTTGCTAACGGCGCGCAGCGATTATTTTTTGTCGTCTTTCACTTCTTCAAACTCAGCATCTACAACGTCATCTTTCGCTGCTTGACCACTGGCTTTTTGTGCTGCTTCAGTAAAGCCTTCTGCACCGGCTACGTCTGCGCCGTCTTGTTGGCCATACGCTTGTTGCGCTAATTTGCCGAACAATTCTTCTAAGGCTTTAGTGCGAGACTCGATTTCGTCCTTGTTGTCACTGTTCATGACTTCTTTCAAGGCTTCAACCGCAGCTTCAACCGCAGTACGGTCGTTAGTGCTCACTTTATCGCCTAAATCTTCTAAAGATTTAGTCGCTGCGTGAATCATGTTGTCCGCTTGGTTACGAGCAGCCACTAAAGCTTGGAATTTTTTGTCTTCCTCAGCATGGGCTTCCGCATCGTTTACCATACGTTCGATTTCATCGTCAGATAAACCACTAGACGCGCGAATTTCAATCGATTGCTCTTTGCCAGTCGCTTTGTCTTTTGCAGATACATGCAAAATACCGTTTGCGTCGATGTCAAAAGTCACTTCAATTTGTGGCACGCCGCGTGGTGCTGGCGGAATGCCAGTTAAGTCAAAGCGCTCTAATGACTTGTTCGCGCTCGCCATTTCACGCTCACCTTGCAATACGTGTACAGTTACCGCAGTTTGACTGTCGTCAGCAGTTGAGAACACTTGCGCAGCTTTGGTTGGGATAGTGGTGTTTTTCGGAATTAACTTCGTCATTACACCGCCCAAGGTTTCGATACCTAATGACAGTGGGGTTACGTCTAATAATAAAACGTCTTTCACTTCACCGGATAACACGCCACCTTGAATCGCTGCACCAATCGCTACTGCTTCGTCAGGGTTTACGTCTTTGCGTGGTTCTTTGCCGAAAATGCTTTTAACCGCGTCTTGCACTTTAGGCATACGGGTTTGACCACCGACTAAAATCACTTCGTCAACTTCGCTAGGTGATAAACCAGCATCTTTTAACGCAGTGCGGCAAGGGCCTAAGGTGCGTTCAATTAAGTCTTCAACCAAGCTTTCTAATTTAGCGCGAGTCAACTTGATGTTCATATGTTTCGGACCAGTTGCGTCCGCAGTGATATAAGGCAAGTTGATTTCGGTTTGTGTGCTAGAAGACAGCTCGATCTTGGCTTTTTCTGCCGCTTCTTTTAAGCGTTGTAAGGCCAATGGGTCTTGTTTTAAGTCAACGCTGTTGTCTTTTTTGAACTCTGCCACGAGGAAATCAATAATCCGCATGTCAAAGTCTTCACCGCCTAAGAAGGTGTCACCGTTGGTTGATAACACTTCAAACTGGTGTTCGCCTTCAACTTCAGCGATTTCGATAATCGAAATATCGAAAGTACCACCACCTAGGTCATATACCGCAATTTTAGCGTCGCCACGTTTTTTATCTAAACCATATGCTAATGCCGCAGCGGTTGGCTCGTTGATAATACGTTTTACGTCTAAACCTGCGATGCGGCCTGCATCTTTAGTCGCTTGACGTTGTGAGTCGTTAAAGTACGCAGGAACTGTAATAACCGCTTCAGTCACTGTTTCGCCGAGATAATCTTCAGCGGTTTTCTTCATTTTCATTAACACACGCGCTGAAATTTCAGGCGGTGCCATTTTTTTACCTTTAACGTCTACCCACGCATCACCGTTATCAGCGCCTGTAATTTTGTAAGGCACCATATCGATGTCACGTTGTACCACGTCATCTTTGAATTTACGGCCAATTAAGCGTTTAACCGCAAATAAAGTGTTGTGAGGGTTAGTGACCGCTTGGCGTTTTGCTGATTGACCGACTAATACTTCGTCATCATTCGCAAATGCAACCGCTGAAGGGGTTGTGCGTGCGCCTTCGCTGTTTTCAATCACGCGGCAAGTTTTGCCTTCCATGATAGCGACACAAGAGTTAGTGGTGCCGAGGTCAATACCAATAATTTTACCCATGATTCTGTTCTCCTTATGTTTTTCTGTTTAATTCACTTGCGTTGATAAATGTCACTGCATCAATGCTAAAGTCGATGGATGCGCTTGTATTAATACCCATTATTTGACCGGCTTTATGCCGTGGCATTTATCACACTGACATAATCTTTAATCTGCGCCCTGATATAAGGTCTTGACCTTACATTTCAAGAAACTAGCGGTGTATAAATTACGCAATGT
>QKBZ01000176.1 GCA_003245895.1 Beggiatoa sp. | reverse complement strand
GTTTGCGTTTTTGAGTTTTGATGGTGACTTAAATAACTCTGAATATTTACGCAATATGTTGAGACTGGTAGAGCGACCCATCGTAGAAGATAAAAAACTGCTTATTACTGTAGATGTTTTAATAGATGAACAAAACTATGAAATAAGTTTATACTTATCAAACAACAGTTTTTTGAAAAAAATTTTTAATTGTGATGGCCCTGCATCAGTTTTAATGAAGTTGGCATCAACAAAAACTAAAGGAGTAGTATACCAAGAAAAAATATATTTTTTAACTAGCTATATCGTTGATGAAAAGAATACTTACTGTTCAATAGTTTCAGTTTTTAACCAAGAATCAAAAGAAAAAGAATACATTGATGATTGTTTTTTAGATTACCCGTCCTTTATTAAAAAATTATTTGACAAAATATATCTTTTTTCACCATTGACTCAAATCTGTTTGTTTTTAGATAAAGTCGATAGAAGTCTCTTATTAAATAAAAACTTAGAACAGAGTATAGAATATGCTAAATGCTTGGCTCAAACAAAAGAAAAGTTGCCAAACTTCTTCACTTATGATTTTGCAGCCGAAGATATTTTTATAAAAGCAATAAAAGCTGTGAGAGATAGGGACTTTGCTCAAGCAATTGAAAGTAATGGGCAACACTACGGAGAAAACTACAAAACATTACTTGAGATATTCAAAATGCTAGGCAATAAAGTTATTAAACCATCAAAAGACCTCTCTTCTATCAGCTTTAATCTAATCCAAACTCAACAACCAGAAAAACAAATCAGCATCACCGACCTAAGTCACGGCGAACTAAAACGCCTCAGCATTTTAATCTGGCTCATTGCCAATGAAATCGAAGATGCTGTGATTTTAATGGACGAACTAGAAATTGGTTTTCACCCTGACTGGCAATACCAAATCATTAAAGACTTGGAAAAATGGGGGCCAAAAAATCAATATATCATTGCCACACACTCTTATGAAATCTGCGAAGCACTCACACCAAAACACGTTAAAACATTAGAACCTAGATTACCTGCTAAGACTTAATAAGCTTATGTCGCTCTCTCTTAGTGAACTTAACGAACACTGCACTGCTATTCTGCGTTCTCGACGCATTCAAAACAAAATCGTTATACTCTGCGAAGGTAATTTACACCAACTCAACGGCAGACCTTCCCCCCAAAGTTACCGCCAACTCGAAAAAGTCCCCGACGCTAATTTTTATAAAGCCTGTATTCCCAGTGATTGGACACAACATAGGCCAGAATTTTTTGTCTGTGGTGATAAACACGACGTAATTAGCAGCTAAGTAACAAGATTTAATTAATTGACATTTTGAAGCAGTAAAAATACAGTAATATCAAAGCTGTAAGTTTTGCATAAAATTGTCCAATTACTTATTTCAAATTATTAGAACTTAATCAAGAAACAGAAGAAAGTTATTTAGACAGCGATAAACTATTTGCTATTGTCGATTTAGACATTCAAAACAAGCAAATTGATAATTACATCTATTCAGATGCAGAAAGCATTTACCAACAAACCTATCAAAATTACACCTTTAAACCAAACGCTGAGCAACACAAAATCTGGGTCACAGGTTTAGTACACAAAGAAGCCTATTTTATTCACCCATGCTTACAAACACTGTTTGCAGACTATTCAAACCCTATTTTATATCAAGAGCAAATGATTGATTTTAAAACACTCTATGCAGAAATTAATCAAGAACTGCCTCAAGATGCAGATTTAACAAAACACTTTCACGAAGTAAAATATCGAGTGGAACAGTTAACCGCTAACAACATAAACACACTCCAAGACTGGCAAAACACATTTACACAACAAGCAGACGACGAAGCCAGCAGATTAGGCTTACTCTCACTTGCTAAATCAAAACCGTATTGGCACCAAATAACCACACACGACGACTTTTCCCATGATGCTGAAGACTTCCGAGAACAACTAGCTTTAGCTATTGGTCGCTTCTACTCAGATCACCTTGAAATCCCGACCAATCACTTAGGCCACTGGTTACAACACCTACGCCAATAATTTTACCCAACAACAACTTAACCCCCAGCCAAAACCTACTTTTTCCCCACCTCTCCCTTGTCTTACACCCCAACACCTTAAAAAACCAAAAATCCTACTATTTTACTCACCTATCTCAAACAAGCCTGAATATATAAGTTTCCAGTAAAAACAGTCTTTTGACTTTATTTTCTGTGTGGCCTCTGCTTTAATAGTGCGACTGAAAAAATTTTAACCCCTAATATTCACACCTGAGCCAGAGTTGAGAGCAGTATGGATTTACAAACGTGGGCTGTTTACGAGCATTATTTTTTAAACATCGGTCTGGTCGGCTTAATCGGCTACATGATGTTCATTATTTACAAATTGGCACAAGAAGCTAACGCCGGAAAATGGGGCTTTTTTGTGTTATTTTTTGCTTTAGGCTTAGGCATGTTTGGTTTCATCGCAAAAACCATTATTGTGGAAGTGCTTGGCCTGTAGCCTTTCTGCCTCAATGTCAGGAAGCTGCCAACAATCGCGTTGATTCTCCTTTCATTTTTATGCTATTTCCCTACAGAATCAGCGCGATCTATTCTAGTAATCTCAATAACGTAACGTAATCTTCTTATTACTTGCATATACTATTTGCAATAACGGTTTAATTATTGCTAAGCAGAATAGCAACGTAATTAGTGCAATCCAGCTCTGCTTTAATTTAGTAATTGCACCGAGACAATAATTCAGACAAATACCCTCACCGGCACTTAATAGGTCTAGCAACATGCGCGGCAGTTACTCACGGGGATATACGCCGCTAGTGCTTGTTGTTGATGATGACGCAACCATGCGTATTATCATCCGCCATTCTCTGCGAAAAGTCGGCTTTCAAGTAGTAGAAGCCGCCGACGGCGAATTAGCACTAGAACTTTTTCAGGCTCAACGCCCCGACATTGTGTTATTAGATGTCATGATGCCCAATATGAACGGCTATGAAGTATGTCGCACCATGCGCAACATGCCACACGCTGAACATACCCCCATCTTAATGGTCACGGGCTTAGATGACCTCGAATCTATCGACGAAGCTTATCAAGCCGGTGCGACCGACTTTATCACCAAACCCATTACTTACGCTTTGCTAGGTCATCGCATTCGCTATGTGTTGCGTGCCAGTCGCGCAATGGTCGATTTAAACAAAAGCCAAAACCGCCTTGCTCACGCCCAAGCCCTTGCCCACGTTGGAAATTGGGAATGGGACATTATCCGCAATCGTTTCTTTTGCTCTGCCGAAGTATTGCGCATTTTCGGCTTGTCCTTAGATGAAACCTATTTTGACCGCGAGGACTTCTTGCGGGCAGTGCATCCTGATGACTTACCACTGGTAGAAACGGCATGGCAACAAGCCAGCGAACACGGCAAAGCCTATAGCTTAGATCACCGCATTGTGCTGCCCTTAGGCCGTGAACGTATAGTGCATCAACAAGGCGAAGTGGTGCGCGACGATTTCCAACGCATTATTCAACTCAGCGGCACGCTACAAGACATCACCGAACGCAAACAAGTTGAAAACGAGTTAAAACAATACCGCAATCATTTAGAAGACTTAGTGACAAAACGTACCACTGAGTTAACCGTTGCCAATACCCATTTGCAAGAGGCCAAAGAACAAGCAGAACAAGCCAATGCGCTGAAAGATAAGTTTATTTCTCTAGTTGCACATGACTTGCGCTCACCGCTTGCCGGTATGATTTCCGCGCTTGAATATATGTCAACTGATGATGAAACGCCGCTTAATGCAGAGCATCAAGACATCGTAGAACGCTTAGTGCAAATTGGTAAATCATCGGTAAATTTAATTGAAGATGTGTTAGATATTGGGCGTTTAAAAACGGGCAAACTAACACCGCAATCCGATTGGCTAACACTGCAAAAGAAAGTGGATAAAACCATTAATAAGTTAAACTTTCTAGCGCAACAAAAAGGCGTTAACTTGCTCAATGAAGTGCCTGAGCATATCCAAGTGTACGCGGATGCGGCTTTATTAGGCGAAGTCGTGCAAAACTTAGCCTCTAACGCAATTAAATTCTGTTACAAAGGCGATGAAGTGCGTTTTTATGTTGCTTCGGAGTCGCCTTGTGTGTTGGCGATTGCCGATACTGGCGTGGGCATTCCACCCGAAAAACTGCCGAGCTTATTTAACATCGAAGAAAAAACTTCGACCACTGGCACCGCAGGTGAACAAGGCACTGGCTTTGGTTTACCGTTCAGCCATGACATTATGGTCGCGCATGGTGGTGATTTGCGCGTGGAATCAGAGCAAGGCAAAGGCAGCACTTTTTTTATTCATTTCCCTGAGATAAACCAGCCGGTTGCCGCAATGGCGCAAGCGGGTGCTTAGCCCTTTACAATACGAGTTTTAATGGTTTCAGCCTGAGCCTTAACCTGTCTATAATGGGGGCGCATCATCTACCCATTTTTTCAGGCAAGGACTTTCACATGATCCGCAGTATGACCGCGTTTGCGCGTGTTGAGCAACAACACACTTGGGGACAATTTTGTTGGGAAATTCGCTCGGTCAATCACCGCTACTTAGATGTTTCAGTGCGCATGCCGGAAGAATTCCGCAGCATTGAAGTCACGGTACAAGAGCGCATCCAATCCGTATTAAAACGCGGCAAAGTCAACTGCATGCTGTATTTTCAAGCCGGTTACGAAGGCACAACGCTCGCGGTTAATATCCCGCTGGCACAACAAGTGTTAGCTGCGGTCAAAACCATCAACGATTTAACTGGACAACAACAACTACCTGATTCCTTAGATTTATTGCGTTGGCCAGGGGTGTTAGAAAGCCAAAGCCTAGACATCGAACAAATCAGCGAAGTGTTGTTACAAGGTTTACAAGAAACCTTAACCCAATTATGCCAACACCGTGAACGCGAAGGCGCACAATTAGCCGAGTTCATTGCCTTGCGCTGTGACCGTATCGCCGCCGAAGCCGAGCAAGTGAAACTCATGCTGCCAGAAGTGCTGCAATTGCAACGTGAAAAACTGCACACCCGTTTAGCGGAATTAGTGGAATTAGACAGCGAGCGTTTAGAGCAAGAAATGTTAATGCTGGCGCAAAAACTCGACGTTGCCGAGGAGTTAGATCGCTTAAGCACCCACATTCAGGAAATTCGCCAGATTTTAACCCAAGATCAGCCAGTAGGCCGTCGCTTAGATTTCTTAGTGCAGGAGTTGCACCGCGAGGCGAATACGTTGGGCGCGAAGTCGAACCACTTAGCGACGACTAAAAGTGCGATTGAATTGAAGGTGTTGATTGAGCAGATTCGGGAGCAGACGCAGAATATTGAGTAAAGCAACTGCGGAGAGATGATGGCTATTGGGGAAAAGCATTATCGAGGGCGACAATTCCTCTTTTAATTTTTCCCCAATAGTGACACCGTTTTAGTAAAAACAGTGTCTTATTCAAGGATGACTTAGTGCAAGCTGGGTAAAGTCTCGCGGATATGTTCCCGATTTAACCACCATGCGTCTTGTACGATGATGTTTAACACTTGCGCCAGACGGTTTAAAAACACTTCTGGGTTATCTAAGCCCATGCGTTGCATCCATGCTTGAAAACCGGTTTGGGTTTCAATACCACTGTGACGGCGGGCGATACGGGTTAACATTTGATCGGTGAAAAAATGTAAATCTTCGCGTTGCCGACCTTCGGTGCGTAAATCTACCAAATAATTTGCGGTTGCCGCTGCGACTGCCGCACCATCTGAACCGTCTGGGGTTTCGTTGACGATGTTTTCTAACATTAACACGGACAATTCAGGGTCAACAGGGAAGGTGACGGCTAACCAAATGCCATTGCCTAACGCAGCTAAAGAGTCGGGTTGATTGGCTTGGAACATAATGTTGCAAGCGTGTACCGCACTTTCCCATTCGTTATAAGCCACATGGGTATTGAATGATTCGCGAGCGGCTTGCCATGCGTCTGCATCACGTCCTAATGCGAGACAAATATAACCGTATTCATTCAGCAAATTGGCACGAAGTTGACCACGAGGGGTGTCTGCGAGTTGTTGTTCTAATAAAGCTAATTTCTGCTCTTGTAACTCAGCAGGTACTCGGATGTTATAGCTGTCTTCTGCCCCGCATAGTGCAGAATCGGTGAGGATTTGTTGTTTCATATCTGCCTATCTCCTACAGGTAAACAGGGACATGCAGGCCAGTAACCATCAGCAATGCCACAACCGCCTGACAAGTGATGCTTGATCACACTGATATACTCAGATGCGTTTGCATATCCACTGTTGTGATAAATGAGAAGTCTTAAGCGTGATCATTTTGTGCTGCGTTTAAACCGTGCGCGGTTTTCAACTATTCCACTTTGATCGCAGTGGCAGCAATAGGCTTTGTTTGTATCTCAAACCCAGTCGCGAATAAATCGCTGTTAGGTTTATGAACGTGTGGGCCTCAACAGTACACGTTCGCTTTTTTTGCCTTATGGGTGAGTATGTACGTCAAATAGAAGAAAATAAGGCTTAAAATACGGTGAGTCTTCTTTCAATCATAGCAGTATTCTGAAACAAGGAATAGAAAAAACACTGCCGTGATTGAGTGCCACATCTGTGCTATGTAACGACAATAGCACAAAAAAAAAGACCCCAAGTGTATTTAAACCTTTGGGGTCTTTTTTAGCAGCTAGACGGTTAAACCGTCTAATCGCTTAGAATTTAACGCGAGCACCAGCTACTAATGTGAACACGTCTTCAATGTCAGTAACACCAACGCGCTCTAACTCGTGGTTGCGTAAACCTAAGTAGAACTCAGTGCTAACTGCATCAACTGCTTGCACGATACCTAAGCCATAGCTAGTGTATTCGTCATCAACCACTGCGACGTTTTCAGTGTATTTGTAGTCAACTGCGAAGCTGGTTTTACCCCAAGGCACTACGCTGCCAGAGTAGCCTAATTTAGCGTAGTAAGACATTGGATCGTCGTCACTGAGGAATGTGCTTAATGGGTCAGTCACATCAACATCATCTAACACATCACCAAAATCACGGTCATCACCGTAGCTTTGACCACCACCCGCTAAGGTCAGAGTGAAGCCTTGATAACCAAAGGCTAAAGAGCCGTTGTATTGGTCTTCCCAACCATAAGCATCGCCACCATTTGCATAAGCAACGGCTGCGGCAACTTCAAAATCACCAAAGCTTGCGCCATATTTTAAGGCAACGTCCCATTGCTCAGCAGTTGCTGTGCTCACAGATAACATTGCACCGTAGAATTCAGGAGTATCGTAACGGATACGGTCATCACGTGCTAAACCATCGAAGTTGTCAGAGACTACACCAATAGTTGTTAACGCATTACCTGCGCTGTCACGGAAAGCAATGCTGCCACCGAAGTCGCCAGTGTAAGAGTAAGTACCTGCTAACCATGCGTCGTTTAAGTCATATTCTGAAGTGTTTTCAGAAGCGGTTTCACCTTGACCTAACCATAAAGTACCCATAGTTTTGCTACGGAAGTACACTTCTAACATGCGTTCTTCAAAAGAGTTTACGCTAGGGTCGCTGGTTTGACCGATAGTGACATCGTAGCTGTTATTAGAAGAGTGTCTAACTTCTAATTGTGCACCAACGGTAACATCGCTGTTTAAGTCATGCTCGCCAGTGATGTTGATTAATGTTGGTGAGGTTTCTGGATCAACGAAGAAGGTGTCTGTATCCATGCCATCATCAGCATACATGACTGCACGGTTAACGTGACCAGATAAGGTTACATCAGCATTAGCTGCGGGTGCTAATGCCATAATGGCCGCTGCAACACCGAAAGCAACTTGATTAAATTTCATATTAGAGTGTCTCCATCTAAAAAATTAGAAGTGAAATAACTGGACTAACTTCCCTCTGTCCTCGCACCCACTTTAGCTTTATCAATAAAAACTATTTTTGGTCACACCTATAGACAGCATTTTTTTAGAGGCGGACAATATTATGATATTTTGTGGTTTAGTATTAACAGACAGAATATTTTTGTGGTGCGGCGGGCACACGATGGAGCTACTTTATCGCAGCCATTCAAAAAATGCAACAGTTAGTATGCAAAAAAACCACATTTACACTTTTGTCGCTAAAAAACAACAAAAACTGCATGGCTTTTTGGGGTAAATAAAACAGCCTTGAATAAGGCTTTGATGCAGCGTATTTGTAGGATGGCTAGAGGCGCGCTCGTGACATTAGTTTTAGCCACAAGAACATCTCGACCTGAGTTCGACGAAAATTATCATTAAAAACAAAGTTATGTTTCTCGTTCCCAAATGCCATTTGGGAATGCAGTCGTGACGTGCTACGTCACGAGTGAACTAAACGACGGATTTAGCGCGATCTTGGAACAAACCCGCGACGCAGCGCGTCGTGACTGCATTCCCACACGGCGTGTCATTGCCATTAAATTAAGCTCTTTTGTAGGTCGGATAAGGTGCTAGCCGTCATCCGACATAACGAGGTTGAAGCTTGAACCAAGCCACTTGCGGCGGATGACGGCTTACGCCTTATCCGCCCTACAAGACTGTGACAACGTTTAACTTAATGGCAGTGACACGGCGTGTGGGAACGAGAAACCAATTGTTTTTACAGCTAATATTTCGTCTGACTAAGGTATCTCGTGCTGAAACCCATCACATTCTGCAACATGATGGGTTTCGCTTTGCTCTACCCATCCTACGAAAAAGCTTTACTCAAAACTCAAACGCAAGCCCACTTCTTTTAAATAATATTGTTCTTGCTCTAAGTCGGCTTGTGTTAATGGGTGTTGTTGTAACCAGTCGTCAGGGAAACGCAATATTAAGCCTTCCTCCTGCAAGCGTAAGTGAACGCTTGGCATACCTGTCGTAGAGCGACTACGATGCAATAACACGGCTAAACGCAGTAACGCGGCCAGACGTATCATTTTTGCAACAGGCAATAAATTCGATCCTGTCGAACATAAGTCCAAGGTAATTTTGCGTCGATGCACACGCACTAAAGTCGCCAGCAAAATTTGATCTTGGCGAGAAAAGCCTGATAAATCAGAGTGCTCCAGCAAATATTCACCGTGTTTATGGTAATGCTCGTGAGAAACACTTAGCCCCACCTCGTGCAAACGGGCTGCCCAACTGAGAATATTGGCAATTTCTTCGTCGGCTAACTGCCATGCGTCAGCGACTTCTGATAATAAAGTCAGTGCAGTTTCTTCTACACGCTCAGCTTGAGGCAAGTCGATTGAATAACGGCGGATTAAGTCTTGAATAGTGCGATCTCGCACATCCTCATGCGTGATGCGTCCTAACATGTCGTAGACTAAGCCTTCACGCAATGCACCATCTGAAATGCGCATGCGTTTTAGCCCTAAGCCTTCAAAAATGCCAGAAATAACAGCAACACCGCCTGCAAATACGGATAAGCGTTGCGGATTTAAGCCTTTTAATTTCACGTTGTCCACATGTCCTGCTTCTAGCAAGGTTTCACGCACTTGCTGCAAACCTGTATCCGTAATTTCATCACCCCAACCCATTTGCTGAATCACCCGTTGCACATTGCGCAAGGTACCAGAAGAACCGATAACGGCTTCCCAACCGGTTTTATGCAGTAAGGATTCAATCGGTTGCAATTCTAATAAGGCAGCAATTTCAGCACGGCGCATAGATTTAGCACGCAACTCGCCGTCAGGGAAATAAGCACGGCTGATGTTAACGCAGCCCATGCACAGACTTTCGGCACAGACAGGTTCAAACTGTTCCCCGATAATAAATTCTGTACTACCACCACCAATATCAATCACCAAACGGCGTTCGGCATTGCTGGCTAAGGTATGTGCTACGCCAAGATAAATTAAACGTGCTTCTTCCCGACCGGCAATGATTTCTACCGAATGGCCTAACACCGTTTCGACTTTGGCGAGAAATTCTGCTGCATTGGATGCAAGCCGCAGTGTGTTAGTACCAACAATGCGCACACTGTCGATGGGAATATGGCGTAAACGCTGACCAAAGCGAGCTAGACAAGCAAGGGCGCGTTCTTGAGATTCCGCCGATAATTGGCGTTGCTCATCAAGACCAGCACCTAAGCGCACAATCTCTTTCATTCGGTCTAAGACTTGTAATTGACCACCAGAGATACGTGCCACGATCATGTGAAAGCTGTTAGAACCAAGGTCTACCGCAGCGACCACTTCAGGCTCGGCGTGGTGAAAGATAGGGGGGAGTTTGAACATAACTCAAATCATCTTCATCTGATTGCTAAAGTTTGGATCCGTCCATAAAGGTCGGTCATTCTAGCATGTCTGATGCCATTGGTTATGTTTCAGGAGAAAATGTAGGGGTATTGAGGGAAGAGGCTATTAATTTGTAGCGGTTTTTCTCGCTCCCATGCGCTTTGCGTGGGAGCAAGTCTCGACGCGCCTGCGTCGTAACTGCACATCCCACACAGCAAAGGTATCTACACAAGTTTAATTTTGCTTTAAAAATAAGCCTCTTGTAGGTCGGATAAGGCGCAAGCCGTCATCCGACATCGCTAGAATACGGTATATCTATCAGTTTTCTATTTGGAAAGCAGGATACATTTGCTAATTTCAGACTGATTTCTCGCTTTTACGGCGGATGACGGCTGCCGCCTTATCCGCCCTACGCAAAGATATAGCTTTAATTATTCAGCCATTTTCTAACTTATGCAGATGCCTTTACACTCTGAGAAAGGCAGTCAGTGAGCGTCGTCATTGACTGTTATGTGAGGGAAAAACGCAGTATTAAGGATTAACGCTTAACAATTTTCAAAGGATGGCGTGGCCACTGTTGTTTTAATTTAGCTAACGCCGCCCGTGCATGATCTATGGTGGGATAACACTGACCTTGCCCACGCTCACGCCAACCACCACCAGATTCTTCTGACCACTCTGTCGGCGAACGCGGGTTAAACATTAAACACAACACATAGCCTTGTTGTGTAACGGTTTTGGTCATTTTGGGAACGGAAATATCTTTTGGGGCGGGAGTGGTTTTAACTTCAGGTACCTTCACCTCAGGTACATCTTCTGCTTTGATTGGCTGTGCGGCTTTCGGAGTAGGTTTAGCAGGTGCAGCTTTTGGGGCTGGGACAGGCGTAGGTTTTACATTCGCCTTAGCAGCAGCAGGCGGTGTATTATTTAAATCTTTTTGTACAATACCTAATTCTGAACGTAACTGATTAATTTCTTCAAAGTAACGCTTTTCATTAAAGTCTTTTAACTCTGCATCATCCATTTCTTTTAATTCGCGTTCCAGACGGGTAATTTCGTCTAAATCACGCATTTTATCGAAATCAACAGCAGCCGCTGATGCTGCACCAAAATCACCATCAATATGTTTTAAGCGTGCTTCTAAGCGCATGACCTCTTCTTCCAGGTCGCTTAACTGGTTCAATGCAGTGTTTTGCCGACGCTGCTCAAGTTCCAGATTATTCAATCGTTCCTTGAGATCGTCCATAAAACTAGTGGTTTTTGCATTCATCTTCTTTGATACCTGCTGCATGGGCTTGTTCGCTGCTTAGTTATTATTGAACTGGCTTAGCACCAGTCAGCGAGACCTTTTATCTGATTTTTTTGAGGTGTTATCAGGTGTGTAGATTATTTAAAAACGTCACAACAGCCAAAAAATAACAAGCCAAAAGATTGAAAAAACACGTTTTTTAACGTAAATATTAAAGAGTGAAATCGTTTTTTTAGCATGATAATATGCACAAATCATGCGCTAGTGGAAGCTAACTAAAACAGTCTGGCTTTGCATGTTTAAATACCACTCAGTCTAAGCGTAACGGCATTTTGCAGCGTAAAATTTAGCGTTGAAGCAGTTGATAGTATCACATCAAATGGCACTCATATTGCATAAAACCAAGCAAATTTAAGGTTATTAAACCTACGTCTCAACACTTTTATGCTGTTATTACGATTGCGCAAATACTGAGCCTTTACTCGCTTGAATATAGCATAAACTGTTTAAATAAGAGAGCGAAATGCTCAATGTATAACAAACTAACCCAATTGTTATGCGCGTGGCACCTTCATGCAAATAGTATTACTTTTAAATTACAACTAAAGATTAGTAATCAGCGCATGCAAACTATTGTGCTACTTTTTCCGTTAGGAGCAACAACTCATGGCTAAAGACTATTACCAGATTTTGGAGATTAGTCCTGACACTAATCAGGAACTTATCAAAGTCGCTGCTCAAACACGTGCTAATGAAATTAATGAAGCTTTTCGCGTATTAAGCGATCCTCTGCAACGCCAAGCATATGATGAAAGCCGTCATTCTGTGACCCGCACGAGTAGCGCGGCAGTTGCCAGCGCACCTGCAATGGCAATTAATACAGCATCTGCTCCAGAAACCACTAAAGTCTACCGCTCTTCTGTGCAATTTTCACAAAACCGTCGCCGTCAATTATCAACTGAAGGGGCAGGTGTAGGAATTGGTTCTATGGGCGGCGTGCTTTCAAAACTGAAAATTGACGGCCCTAGTTCAGCGAAGGAAATCATTATTTTAGTCTTAGCAATTGTCTTTTTAGGCTATGTTGCCAGTGACTTTTTTGTGCCGTTAAATGAACGGATTGGAAATGATTTAAAGTTAGAATTTAAAACATTAGATAAACAAAAATCACCGATGAATTAAATAATGCGTTCCCTTCGTTCGTCTAAATCATTTCGTGCGCTAATAAAAGCGATTCGTTTCCTTATCGTAACAAGCTGTATCATTTTATTATCACTTGGCATATTAGGACAATTGTTAAGAGATATTAATGTAACAGTTGGTTATTTAGCTTATATTCCACTGTTATTGATTGCTTTAGCGGTACTTGCTCTTGATTTAGTCTTGCGCGGGCGAGCCATTCGTTACCGTCGTTTTCTTCTTTCTGCATTAGCAGGAATAGGCTTGTTTGTCATTTTCTCCACCGTTAAAGGCTGGGCATGGCTCTTACCTGCACCGACTGTTGCGAATAGCACTGAAACCTCGGTCAAGTTACTGCATTGGAATGTTCGGTGGGGAGCAAAAGGGAAATGGCTAGAAGTAGCTCAACAGATTCGTGCGCAGTCGCCTGATATTATTGTGATTAGCGAAATCCCCTCGCATTGGGAAGTTAACGAATTACAGCAACAACTGAGTGCTGCCAGTGACAATACGTGGTCATTGTTTATAGAACCACCCTTAGCGATTTATAGTCGTTACCCAACACAACAACTGGATGCAACAAGGTTTCAAAATGGCATGGGTGTGTTAGTCAATATGCAATTGCCGCATCACGTTTTACGCTTATTAGCCATTGATGGTAAACGTGATTTATCACAACCACGCGACTTGCTGCTCAACGATATTCACCAATATTTGCAAAATGCAGCACAGCAAGGTCAAGCAATACAAGTTGTGGTTGGAGATTTTAATAGCTTAGGTCGTAGCCGTGGTTTTGATACATGGCTGGAAGATGGCTATCAACTGGCTGCCCGTCGCCTCGGTGCTTGGCGTGGCACATGGCCGAGTTGGTTGCCGTTATATGATATTGACCATATTTGGTTAGATGCCAGTTTACAGGCGTTATCACTCAACTTTCTATCACATCCAGAAGCCGATCACCTTGGGCAATTATTAGAATTTGCCACCATGAAAGCTCCAAATTAAAACAAAGTCTTCTTGTAGGTCGGATAAGGCGATAGCCGTCATCCGACATAACACAGTTGAAGCTTGAACTAAGCCTCTTGCGGCGGATGACGGCTTACGCCTTATCCGCCCTACAAGACTGTGACAACGCTTAACTTAATGGCAGTAACCTGACGACTGGGCGAAATCCCATGCAGTTTGATGTAACGGTCGTTGAGGTGGGATTTTGCCTACCAAGCCCCACACGGTGGGCAAAACGCCGATTGAGATCAGAGCTAACCCCAGCTTCTTGGCGGCATTTCGCACACCCTACATCAACATTTTGTGTGATGTGAGCTTATAACTTGTGTAGATACCTTTCAAAACTAAAACAAAAGCCTGATGTCGGATGACGGCTAACGCCTTATCCGACCTACAAACATGGCTACACACACGGCTTAACTTAATACCCCACAACAAAAAAAAACGGATGCCCCGCAAGCAGGACACCCGTTTTCATGCGACAAGTTAAGAACTAAAACAATTAGTTGTTTTTGTTACTAAACTCAGGGTAAGCTTCCATACCGCATTCGGTTAAGTCAACCCCTTCAAATTCTTCTTCCTCAGATACACGGATGCCCATGATCAGCTTGATAACAAACCAAACGATGAAGCTAGTGATGAATACCCAAGCGAAGATAGAACCTGCACCGATTAACTGAGTCAGGAATTTAGTATCAGTGTTGGTAATTGGCACAGCCATTAAGCCCCAGATACCAACAACACCGTGAACGGCAATCGCGCCCACTGGATCGTCAATTTTTAATTTGTCTAACGCTAAGATAGCGAAGATAACGATAACGCCACCCACAGCACCAATTAAGGTTGCATATAATGGGTCTGGCGTTAAAGGCTCAGCCGTAATAGACACTAAACCAGCTAAAGCACCGTTTAACACCATGGTTAAGTCAGCTTTACCAAATAATAAACGGGATACGATTAAAGCAGAGACTAAACCACCTGCCGCAGCCATGTTAGTGTTTACAAATACGTTTGCAACGTTGTTGGCGCTTTCAA
>QKBZ01000373.1 GCA_003245895.1 Beggiatoa sp. | reverse complement strand
GTTTAGCACCCACGGTTTAGCCAATGAAAAATCCACTATTGTCTATAAATATTTAGATGCAAATGGTGTATTGCATTTAACCAATAAACCACCGCCTGATGGGCAAAATAATGAACTGTTGTACAGCCGTAGTTATATGATTCAGCGTTATACTGCGCCACCTGCACCTCGCGTGGTATTACCTGATAGCTTTAACTTGCCCGAACAACGCGCCTTGTTAAACCTTGCGCCGACAGAGCGTGTAGTGAGGCCGTATGATTTACTGATAGAAACCGTTGCTGCACAAACCCAATTACCCGCAGCCTTATTACATGCTGTGGTCAAAGTTGAGTCTGCTTATAATCCTGAAGCGGTTTCACCTAAAGGTGCTGTTGGTTTGATGCAATTAATGCCTGCCACTGCACAGCGCTATGGCGTTAACGATGCCACCAACCCTAACGAAAACTTAACCGGCGGCGCGAAATATTTACGCTATTTATTAGAATTATTTAATAATGATTTATCCTTAGCCCTTGCAGGCTATAATGCAGGAGAAGGGGCGGTGATTAAATATCAGCGGAAAATTCCGCCTTACCCTGAAACACAAGCTTATGTCAAAAAAGTCATGGCACTGTATCAGCAATATTTAACCCAAACCTTATAACGGTACGCGCCCATTTCCTCACACATGCAGACCCCTGTTATGGCCAATAAAACGCCTGAATTAACCGCTGCGTTACAACGCTTGCTCGCCGCCTGCCACCATAACCCTTTTGAAGTGTTAGGGGTGCACACGGATGACAGCGAGACTTTAATCCGCGTGCTATTACCGCAAGCGGTCAGTGTTTGGCTGACACCGGAGCAAGCCTTTCAGCGTGTGGCTGACACACCGATTTTTGAATGGCGTGGCGAATTGGGTTCTCAGCCGTATCAAGTGAATTGGCAAGACATCAACGGCACCCTGCATACTCATTACGATCCCTACAGTTTTCGCACGCCATTACTCAGCAATTTTGACTTGCACTTATTTGCCGAAGGTCAGCACTTTCAAGCCTATCAATTTTTAGGTGCGCATGTGTGTACTGTGGAAGGCATCGAGGGCGTGCGCTTTGCGGTGTGGGCACCTAACGCCGAGCGTGTCAGCGTTGTGGGTGATTTCAATCAATGGGATGGGCGCATGCACTGTATGCGCGTGCGTGAAAGCTGTGGCGTGTGGGAGTTATTTATTCCCAGTCTGTCTGCGGGTTGTTTGTATAAATACGAATTGCGCCACCGCGAAACCGGCACGGTATTTTTAAAATCAGACCCGTATGGACAAGCGTTTGAGCAACGCCCGAACACAGCAAACCTCGTCACCGCACCGAGCCAACACGAATGGCAAGACGCGGACTGGTTAGCACAGCGCACAGACACCGCTTGGCTACAACAACCGCTTAGCATTTATGAAGTGCATTTAGGTTCATGGCGACGTACTGCGGACAATGAATTTCTCACTTACCGCGAGTTAGCCGAGCAATTAGTGCCTTACGTCAAACGCTTAGGCTTTACCCATATCGAACTTTTGCCGATCACTGAACACCCGCTAGATGCCTCGTGGGGTTATCAAACCGTAGGCTTTTTTGCCCCCACCAGTCGCCACGGCACGCCTAACGATTTACGCTATTTTATTGATTATTGTCATCAACATGACATCGGCGTGCTATTAGACTGGGTACCCAGTCATTTCCCTAAAGATGCGCATGGTTTAGCCTGTTTTGATGGCACGGCCTTATATGAATACGCTGATCCGCGTCAAGGTGAGCACCACGACTGGGGCACTTTAGTGTTTAACTATGGGCGCAATGAAGTGCGCAGCTTTTTGCTGTCCAGTGCTTTATATTGGCTGCAAGAGTTTCACCTTGATGGCCTGCGTGTCGATGCCGTGGCCTCTATGCTGTATTTAGACTACTCGCGGCAAGCGGGTGAGTGGGTGCCAAACCGTTATGGCGGCAATGAAAACTTAGAAGCCATCGAGTTTTTGCGCCAACTGAATACCATTACCCATGCTGAATGCAGTGGCAGCTTGATGATTGCTGAGGAATCGACTAGTTGGCCGCAAGTGACACGCCCAACATGGTTAGGTGGTTTAGGCTTTAGCATGAAATGGAATATGGGTTGGATGCACGACACTTTAGAATATATGTCGAAAGACCCCGTGTTCCGTGCCTACCATCACCAGCATTTAACCTTCGGCATGTTGTACGCCTTTAACGAAAACTTTGTGTTACCGTTTTCACATGATGAAGTGGTGCATGGTAAACGCTCGCTGTTAGATAAAATGTCCGGCGACAGTTGGCAACGCTTTGCCAACTTGCGTTTATTGTTGACCTATCAATGGACGTACCCCGGTAAGAAATTGCTGTTTATGGGTAGCGAGTTTGCCCACGGCTTAGAGTGGAGCGAAGCGGTCAGCCTTGATTGGAATTTGTTAAAATTACCGCATCACAGCGGTGTACAATTGCTGATCAAAGATTTAAACCTGTTATATCAACAAAACACGGCGTTACACCAATACGAATTTGAAGCAACCGGTTTTAGCTGGATTGATTGCCACGATGCAGAACAATCGGTGATTAGTTATTGTCGTCACAGCGATGATGACGAATTAATTGTGTTGCTGAATTTCACGCCCGTGCCGCGTCATGGTTATCGTGTTGGGGTGTTACATCCAGGCTTATATCGAGAAGTGTTTAACTCTGATGCTCATTATTATGGCGGCAGTAATGTGGGCAACCCTGAATTAGTCAGCGAAGAACTCGCGTGGATGGGTCAACAATATTCAATTAATGTGACCTTACCACCATTAGCCGGTATTATTTTGCAACGGATTATGTAATTAGCACACATTGATGTGTTATGAATCACTGCGCTATACACAGCCATTAAAGCATCGTATTAGCTAACTTTTGACAATCCAATTTGCGTATATCGAAAAGGTCATTGATTGACAAAGATTTTTTTACTGATGGGAACGTATAAGGCTCATGACTCATTCTAGTGCAACTGTCAAAGCCCGCATCTTGGTCATTGATGACAAACCCGCAAATTTAGATTTATTAGAGCGTGTGTTAGAGCGGCGTGGTTATGAAGTCAAATTAGCCGATAGTCACCACAGCGCATTTGCCGTGTTAGCAACATGGCAAACCGATTTGATTTTGCTCGACATCATGATGCCAGAAGTAGACGGTTATCACGTATGCGAGCAATTAAAAGCCGATCCCAAAACTGCTGAAATCCCTGTCATTTTCCTCAGTGCGCTGACGGAAATGTTTGATAAGGTGAAGGCGTTTGCCGTGGGCGGGGTGGATTACATCACCAAGCCCTTTCAAATTGCGGAAGTGGTGGCACGGGTCGAAAATCATATCAAAATCGCGCGTTTGCAAAACAGCATGCGTGAGCATAATCAACGCTTACAGCAAGAAATCCACGACCGCGAGCAAGCGGAACAAGCCTTAAACAAAAACCAGCGTTATTTAGATACCTTAATCAGCAACTTACCGGGTGTGGTTTATCGGCGACGCAATGATAATGACTGGACGATGGAGTTTATCAGTGAGGGCTGCTTAGCCTTAACTGGCTATCCTGCCTCAGCGTTTTTAGACAATACAGAACGCACCTTTAGCGCGGCTATTCCTGAGGAATATCACGCCAGTTTATGGCAAACCATACAAGTCGCCTTAGCAGAACGCCGCCCATTCCAATTAATGTATCCCTTCCTGACCTGTCACGGTGAACAGCGTTGGCTATGGGAAAAAGGCCAAGGCATTTTTAATCAAGCGGGTGAATTAGAAGCCTTAGAAGGTTTTATTCAAGACGTTAGCAACCAACAACAAGCGCAGCAGGCCTTAGATCAAACCCGTCAGCATTTGATGATGGCCTTGGAAACGGTGCAAGACGGTTTTGCTTATTTTGATGCACAAGACCGCTTATTTTTCTGTAATCGACATTTTCAACAGCTATATGACAAAGTGGCTGAACATACGCAAATCGGCACTCATTTCGAGGCGTTTTTGCGCAATGGCTTAGCCAGCGATTTATACCAAACTGATCCCTTCTCTGCCCCGCGTTGGTTAGAACACCGTTTACACCTGCATCGCAATGGTGGGCGCTTAGAGCAAGCCTTAAATGATGGGCGTTGGCTGCAAATCACCGAGCAACGCACCGAGGATGGCGGTTATGTCAGTTTACATATCGATATTAGTGAGCATAAAGAGAGCGAAAGTCGTTTACGGCAATTAAACCAAAAATTACTGTTTTTCATTCATGAAACCCCATTGGCCTATATTGAATGGGATACTGCATTACACATCACACATTGGAACTCTGCCGCCGAACGCATTTTTGGTTATGAAGCAGATGAGGTGTTAGGTCACTCTTTAACGCAATTTATCATCTCCCTGTCCAATGAGGTGGAAAATGTGGCGCCGACTAAATTCCGCAGCCATTACACCACCACCAATCAAACCAAAGATGAACGGCAAATTATTTGTGAGTGGTATAACACGCCATTAGTCGGCGAAGCGGGCGAAATTGTCGGTTTTGCAGCCTTAGCGCAAGACATCACACAACGTTATCAAACCGAACAAGCGTTAAAAAATGCCAAAGAACAAGCCGAATTAGCCAACCGTGCTAAAACTGCTTTCTTAGCCAATATGAGTCATGAATTGCGCACGCCATTAAATGGTATTTTAGGCTATGCGCAAGTGTTATTAAAAGATCACGAATTACAAAATAAACAACGACAAGGTTTAGAAGTCATTCAACGCAGCGGCGAGCATTTATTAACTTTAATTAATGATTTATTAGATTTTTCTCGCATTGATTCCGGTCGCTTAGAACTCACTTTAGGTGAAGTGCGTTTAGATGAAGTGTTACAAGATATTGTTGACTTATTCATCATGCGGGCAAATCAAAAGCGTTTAAGCTTTCATTATCATGCTTCACCTTTATTGCAACATGAATTATTAGTTAAAGCTGATGGACGACGCTTGCGTCAGGTGTTATTAAATTTATTGAGCAATGCGGTTAAATTTACTGAGCAAGGCAGTCTGCATTTCAGTGTGACTTACGAAGCTCCGCGTTTTACCTTTAGTGTGAAAGACAGCGGCTGTGGCATTGAAAACGAAATGTTGGCGAATATTTTTCTACCGTTTCAACAAGGTCAACACCGGCATGTGGAAGGCACAGGTTTAGGGTTAGCCATTTCTCATCGCTTAGTCAGTTTAATGGGTGGCTTTTTGCAGGTTGAAAGCACGGTTAAACAAGGCAGTCATTTCTGGTTCTCACTGCCATTACCGATTTTAAATCAACATGCTATTGATTTATTACCCGCCCCTTCAGTGCAAAATATTTCCGGTTATCGTTTGCCAGATACAGGTGCTATTAAGATTTTATTAGTTGATGATCACGCGCAAAACCGGCGCTTATTAGAAGAGTTTTTGCAGCCATTAGGCTTTTTAGTGCAGCAAGCAGAGAATGGCTTACAAGCTTTACAAAAAGCAGAAGTGTTTTTACCCGATGTGATAATCATGGATGTGCGCATGCCGGAGTTAGATGGCCTGCACTGCACGCAACGCTTGCGACAAAACCCATTATTTCAAAAAACGGTCATTTTTATTTTTTCCGCCAGTGCTTTTGAACATGAGCGACAACAAGCCTTAGCCGCAGGTTGTAACAGTTTCTTGAGCAAACCTTTAGAAGCTGATTTATTACTGGCACAACTGGCGCAACACTGCAAAATTGAATGGCGTTACCAAACCCGCGCCGCCACAGTATCTGTATTGCCGCCTGTGCTGCCGCAATTAGATGAATCCTCATTACCTGCTGCTGCAATCCAAGCACTTTTTCATCAAGCCCGCATCGGCAATGTCAAAGCCTTATTGACTGAGTTAGAAGGTTTGTTAGAGATGTATCCTAATGCACTCCCCTTACTGACAAAAATTCAGGAATTGGCCAATAATTTTGAAATGGCGAAGCTGAAGGAGTTATTACAAACTTTGTTGGTGCAGGCAGAGACTAAGACGGCCTCGGTTGGAGAGTAGGATGGGTAGAGGCGCGCCCGTAATTCTGTTTTAGCCACAACATTACCTCGCGCCGAAACCCATCATTTTGCGGAATGACATGATGGGTTTCGCTTTGCTCTACCCATCCTACACAGCATCAACTCGACACATTCCCCCCCCAAGAAAACCCCGCCGGTAAACTCGCCCCCGCATCATTCTCCGTACTTAACACCGCATTCGGTGCAGGTAGTGGTGCGCTGCGCACATGCACATCTTGCTGTGGAAAGGCCACTTTCACGCCTGCGGCTTTTAAGGCTTGCCACATGGCAACACCAACGCGGGTGCGGGTGGCGAACATATCAGACTGACGCAGGTTAATATAATAATCCAAGCGGAATAACATCCACGATTCGGCAAACTCCCATAAAGTAACAAACGGTGCTGGATCGTTTAATACCGCACTTTGTTGCTTAAAAATGCCCTGCAACGTGCTTAACACCAACTCGGGTTCGGTTTCATAACTAATGCGCACATATAAAGTAGTTCTTAAAATATGATCCGAGTGCGTCCAGTTAGTAAACGCATTGCTGATCACTTCAGCATTTGGCACGATCACTTCCTGCCGATTCCACTGCCGCACAATGGTAGAACGAATCCCAATACTGGTTACTTCACCTTCACAAGTGCTGCCGATATTCACTAAATCGCCGGTTTTTAGCGGGCGTTCAATCAGTAAAATCAAACCACTAATAAAATTATTGGCAATTGTTTGCAAACCAAAACCAATCCCAACCCCTAATGCGCCTAAAAATACCGTTAATGTCGTTAAATTAATACCAATAAGATTTAAGGTAATTAATAAGCCAGAAATCACCAAAATATATTGTGTAAAGACTGAAAGGCTTAAACGAACCCCTAAATCTGAGATATTTAAATATATCCAGCGATAAGTAATGCGCCGTGTCCAACCGGCAAACCAAAACACAAACCATAACAAGGTAAAAGCTTGTAATAGCGTTAAAATGGAAATCACTTCATCGCTCAAAGTCATTAACTCATAATCTAAAAATGAGTTAATCGCCTCCATGACTGCATGATCTTCTGCCCAACCAGACAAAAAGAAGTAAATCGCGACTGCACCGACTAATACCGCTAAATTAATTAAATTGCCAATCAGAGGGATAATATCTTGTGTCCACAACAAGCCGAGCGAACGGTGTTTTAACGCCACATTTTTAAAATAACGTAGCGCATCATTAATAAAACCTCTGACAATTAACCAGCCTGTTAAAACCAAAATTAACAAACCTAAATTACGCTCTATATACCAACCTAAATTGATATAACCGATTAAGCCAAATAATGACACGGCTAATAATAGCAAAGGAATCAATAAGGAAACCACGCGCAGCACTAAGAACCAGTAACCGGTCATGACTCGGCTGAAAAAGTCGAGCATCAAATGGCGTAAGTGGATTAAGGGGAAAAATGCCCATGATAGAAACAGCATAAAAATGGTGTCTATCACATCACGGGTCATTAAGGAGAAAGGTAAAACGTGACCTAATGCGGTAATGAATAAGAAAAAGCCAGTTAAAATAATGCCTATTCTAAAATGACGAAAGGTGCGTGAACGGCGTTTGACTTTAAATAATTTGCGATTTGATAAAATCAGCCACGCTAAATTCAATGGCAGCTTAATGGCAAACCATAACGCGACTAATAAACCACTTAAGGTAATGATCGCTTCGCTGGGTTCTGCCAACCAGACTAATAATAAGAAAATCCCCGCCAAGGCAATGCTTAAGGCATTAGAATGCAATAAGCGCAAGCCCATTAACAATAAATTACTGGTAAAACTGCGGTTAACTTCTTTGTTTAAAGATTCAAAGGTATGCCGTAAACGCTCGCGTACCCAGATAAAAATGCTTAACCACAATAAGGTGACAAAACCAATGGTTAACCAACGCTCTTGTGAGGTTTGTTGTAAAGTGCGGTGAAAGCCTTCCACGGTGCGATGAATTTCAGCACTAAACAAACTGGGCATTTGTCCAATAGCTAAAATGGCTTGTAAGCCTTGTTCATCAAAGGAAATATCACGCCGCCGTAATAAAGTTTGCCGCAAGGCTTGTTGGTAACGCTTTTCTAACTGTTGCTGCAATTGTTCTGCTTGCAACATCATGTCGGTTAAACGGTTAAGCTGCGTTTGCTGATCATCAAAAAAGGAATCTAAGCCCTTAATGATCTCATCTAATTTAACTTGATTTCGGCTGCTTGTTTCTTTGCGTTTATTTAATACTTCGATTTGCTGCTTAAGCAAACTGTTTTTATCTTGCAATAACTGCTGCGTTTCTTTGATGTCAACTTTTAAGGTTTCTAGCTCCGTTAATAACGCATGCAAAGTATTAGGGCTATCTTGATTTAACTGATTTTCTTCTGGTATCGCATCGCTAATCTTAGCCAATGCCTGCTCAAGATACGCTAACTCTAGCTCACGCATCACCATACGCGCGCGCCCTTCTGCCTCATGAATACGCGCTTCTAATAAATAGCTTTGGTAATGGCTGTCTTGGCTGCGAGAAGTGGCCAATTCTTGTCGTAAGTCAGCGGCTTCTAATAAATAACCTTGCTGCTTTGACAACATGCGGCGTTCTAATGATTGATTTTGCTGCTGCTGATATTTCTGGCGTAAGCTTTGATACCAATCGCTTTTTAAGCTATAGCTGCGACTGGCTAAGGCTAAACGGTCTTTTAAGCCCGTAATGATTTTAGTTCTAAGCTCAATTAAATTGGTTTGTGCAGTAATACCATTGCGTAATTGTGTTAAGCGTTCTTCATATAAACTACTTTCATCTGCACTAACCGGTGTTTTTTGTAAAGTGCTTAAACTGGTATTTAATTCGCTTAATAACTCGCGTTGTTTTTCTAAACTACTTTCCGCGCCTTGCAGTTCTAAACGTAATTTTTCTACCTCAACGCTGGCTGCTTGGCGGTCAATTTCGGCTTGTTCTAATAAGGTATCGCTAATATCCCCTAGTTCCGCTTGGCGAGTTTGCAAGCTTTGTTCTTCACGTACTAAAGCTGCTTGATCTTGCACCAAGGTTTTTTGCATTTCCTCAAAGGCTTGTTCCCATTCCTGCACTAATTCCACAGAAATGGTTTGCACCATCGGTGATAAGCTTTGTTCTAACACGGGATTAGAAGGCTGTGTTGCTACTTCTGCACTTTCTGCTAACGCAGGGGGCGCACGAAATAAACGGGAATTAGGCCCAGGCGGGGGCGGTTCAGCATGCGCCAAGATAAAGCCACTTAATAAAATACAGGCGACAGCAACCGCTAAGCCGCGCTCCCACAGAAATCGTTTAAACACTATTAGCCCACCCCTAACTTAACCGCTTTACATCTCTTCTTTCTGCTTACGTTCACGTCTGGCTTCAACTTGTAGTTCTTTCAAACGTGCATCGACTTTAGCACTCAAATAATAATCGCCACTACTGGTCATGCGTTGCGCTTCTTGCAATTGAGTAATCGCCGTTTGTGTATCGCCGTTGAGATAATAGAATTCGGCTAAGGCTAAACGGGCACTGACAGGCCGAGCTAATTTATTGTTTACATCTGCATAAACGCGATAGTAATCAGATAATTTATCTTTATTAGAAAGGTTTTTTAACACCGCTTCTGCATCGGCATAACGATTCGTTGAAACTAATAAGTTTGCATGTGTCATCGTTAACAAATAATCGTTAGGGTAAATTTTTAAAGCGGATTCCACAATTTGAATGGCTTGATCCATATTGCCTAATTCACGATTTATTTCTGTGCTTAATAAGCGATAAGGCACTCGATCAACGTCATTTTCCTGTAACCACGTTACATGCGGCATGGCTTCTTTAGGGCGATGTAATTCTAATAAGGTTAATGCTAAGGCATAACGCACCGCTTTTTCATCACGGAAATTTTGCGTCGTTAATGCTTCTTGTAATTGCGTTAACAATTCATTGTGATTTTTGTGGGTTAACACTAACGCCCGCGCCCGCATCAAGCTAAATAAATTATTTTCAGCCCGTGGCGGCAGTGGTGGGTATTGCTCTGCCCGCGAATAGGAATCAGCAATCCGGTTAGTGGTAACGGGGTGAGTGCGCAAAAATTCAGGTACTTCACCAGCTTGGAATCGACTCACCGCCTGCAATTCTTCAAAAAATTTCGGCATTGCACGCGGATCAAAACCGGCACTGACTAAGGTTTTCATGCCGATGGTATCGGCCTCTTGTTCGTGAATGCGGGTGTAATTAATCATTAATTGCGTCATGGCAGCACTAGAGGTTGCCATTGCCGCTTGTGCACTTTCTCCGTCACCGCTGGCAGCACTGGCAGCAATAGCCGCTAAGGCAGCGATGAGTGCAGGCACCGAAAAATTCTGCATCACTTCTTCACGGCGCACCATGTGGCGTTGTGTGACGTGAGCAATTTCATGTGCCAGCACCGAGGCCAATTCTGCTTCAGTTTGGGTGCGTAAAAATAAACCCGAATGTACGCCGATAAAGCCACCTGGTAAGGCAAAGGCGTTAATATCTTGTGCAGGCAGCATGAAGAATTGGAATGCTTGTGAAGGTGTATCGCTATAAGACACCAGATTTTGCCCTAAGGCGTTTAAGTAATCGCTGATTAAAGGGTCTTCTAACAGTTCACGCTCACGACGCAATTGGCGCAACACCGCTTGCCCTAGTTGTTGTTCCTGTTGTGGTGACATGATGGCATCAGCGGATAAGCCCATGTCGGGTAATTCAATATCGTTAGTTTGCGCCATGCTTAACGTGCTAAAGCATAAGACGCTTAAGAACACCATTCTCAGTAACATAAAAGACCCTAAACAAAAATGTAGATAAGCGATTTTGTAGGTCGGATAAGGCTTTAGCCGTCATCCGACATAACATGCTTACACGCTTGAAGCTTGAACTAAGCCACTGATGGCGGATGACGGCTTGCGCCTTATCCGCCCTACGAAAACACATTTTGAACTGCGTAATTCCTACAAAGAGAACGCTTGCACGACGATTTTCTGTCGCGCTTGCTAAGCCATCTCCCGCGCTTGCTGTCGATAACGTGGCAATAAGCCCTGTATACCGCTAGGTATATGCGACAAAATCGATTGCTCTAAATGACGGTGATGTCGTTGGTATTGCAAGCCGAGGAAAATAACTAAAATGCCCGCCAAACTTAAAATGACAGGGAATAAGAAGGAATCGGCAAATACGTCGTAAGCTAAATAGCCGAGATAAGACAACACGCCGATGGAGCCGAATAAAATAACGATACGTCGTTGCAATAACACGGAAATCATCATTAAACCAAGGTTAACCACTAGATATAACGCCGTATCCATGTGCAATAAACTGAAATTACCCCAAAAGGCCAACATGCCGAATAAGTATAGCCAAAATGCAAAATCGGCTTCGGTGCGGCGATCAATGAAGTAGGCAATTAATAACATTAACAAGCCTAAATACATGCTTAATTGTTGGGTTTCTGCCCAGCTAAACTCAACATTGCCGAGCAATTGCGGCAACACGGCAATCACTAAATACCACAGTGAAAAGGCAATCGGCGCCGTGAGAAAAGGGAAGCGGACAAAAAATAAGGTGATGCTGGCGGTGATAATAGTGGACACCGCCATGATGGTATCGGTGTGACTTTCACTGCTAAACGGATCATGATCAGGACTGTCCATACCTAGCGTGAGCAATAAACCGTAAACCGCTAACGGTGTCATGCACACCATTAAGGAAAATAGCAGGCCACCGGCTACTTTTAAGTTTTCCTTAAACCACAAATGCGCCCCTAAACCACCAAATGCTAAGGCATAGGCACAAGCAATGCCTAAAATACCCAAGCCACCCAATAATTGCCATGCAACGGATAAAAACCAACCCATTGCCGCAATGACGATCAAAGCACCGGTATAGTAAGCCACATTGGCAAAATCAAAACGGTCATCGGGATGGCGTTGGCTAAAGGCTTGCCACAAGGCTTCAGCTTGTGGTTCAGTGATGAGTTGCTGTTGTGCAGCCCAATCAAAATCCTTACGTGAAAGCTTCATGTAATTCCTATTGTTGAATAGAGTGAGCACCGACTGTTCGTGATGATATTGGATAAAGGCGGCGGCTGAATGACGTGAGAGAATCGTTGTTTACTTGAATAGAGTATGTTCGGCTAACTTCAAGCTATTAGTGCAATTTTCCGCACAGAATTAGGGTTAACTAGAGCATGCGTGCGCTTTTGCATACAATACAAAAAAATAATCGGTAAATGTGCTTAAGTATTACACAGTTCAAAGCGGATGGATTGATTTTTGTAGGGCGGATAAGCGCAGCGTCATCCGCCGTAAGTCGCTTGGTTCAAACCTCAACCGCATAATGTCGGATGACGGCTTACGCCTTATCCGACCTACAACCGTTCTGAAACTTACACATTTACAATAGCTTGCTTTTTCTAAAAAAAGATTAGGGAAATAAGATAAATGTCTCAACAACGAAAATATTTTGGTACTGACGGTATTCGAGGGCTTGTCGGTACCAGTCCAATTACGCCGGAGTTTGTGTTAAAACTGGGCTGGGCTGCTGGACGTGTATTAGCCAATGGCGCACGTAATAACAAAGTGTTAATTGGTAAAGATACCCGTATTTCCGGTTATTTATTAGAATCGGCTTTAGAAGCGGGTTTATCAGCGGCGGGCATGAATGTGCGTTTATTAGGCCCAATGCCAACACCTGCCATCGCTTATTTAACCCGTACTTTCCACGCTCGCGCAGGCATTGTGGTCAGTGCTTCACATAATCCGTTTGCCGATAACGGTATTAAGTTTTTCTCACATGAAGGCTTAAAATTAGCGGATGAAATTGAATTAGCAATTGAAGCGGAGATGGAAAAACCGCTGGAAACGGTTGCCGCAGAGAGTTTAGGCAAGGCAGAGCGCATTTCAGATGCCGCAGGGCGTTATATTGAGTTTTGCAAAAGCACTGTGCCGTTTTCTGTGTCGTTAAAAGGTTTAAAATTGGTGGTCGATTGTGCGCATGGAGCAACTTATCATGTAGCACCGAATGTGTTTCAAGAATTAGGTGCAGAAGTGATCACCATTGGCACGCAACCCAACGGTTTAAATATTAATGAACAAGTCGGTGCCACCCATCCTGCGGCTTTGCAAGCAATGGTGTTAAAAGAGCAAGCAGATTTTGGCATTGCATTAGATGGTGACGGTGATCGTCTGATTATGGTCGATAGTCGTGGCGAAGTAGTGGACGGTGACGAATTATTATTTATTATTGCCAATGCGCGTCAGCAAACCGGCACTTTGCAAGGTACTGTCGTCGGTACGGTGATGAGCAATTTAGGTTTAGAGCAAGCCTTGTTAGCACGCGGGATTCCGTTTGAACGGGCGGCAGTGGGCGACCGTCATGTGTTAGAGCGTTTGATGCAAATCGGTGGCATGTTAGGTGGCGAGTCATCTGGGCACATTATTTGTTTAGATCGCACTACGACAGGAGACGGTATTGTCACTGCACTGCAAGTGTTGGCAGCAGCGGTGTTAACTGAACAGCCTTTGCATGAGTTGAAAAGCGGGGTGCAAAAGTGTCCGCAACGCATGATTAATGTGCCGATTAGTAAACGCTTAGATGTGCATACATTGCCTAGCGTGCAGCAGGCAGTACGCGATGCTGAGCAGGAATTGGCACAAAATGGGCGTGTTTTGTTGCGTGCGTCCGGTACAGAGCCATTAATTCGCGTCATGGTTGAAGGTAATGATTTGCAGCAAGTGGACAGTTTAGCGCAGCAGTTAGCCGCCGTTGTTGCAGAGGCAGCGCAACAGGCAGTGGCTTAAAAAACCGTTTTTTAACGCATAAAAGCGGCGATTCGTCGTCGCTTTACAGCCCCGATATGTACAGAATTTGTTACCATAAGCAGGCTCATTCATTATAGGAATCCCAAACGATGTTGACACTCTCAATGGCAGAAAAAAACGCATTGCGTACACAATTTAGAATGGAATTTGATAAGAATGAGATTAAAGGTTTTTTTTATAGTTTAGAGTTAGAGGTTGATAATTTAGAAGCAACCCCTCGTGATAAATTAATTTCTGATTTAATTCATTTTTCCACAAAGAACAAGAAGCTAATTGATTTATTACAAATGGCGCAAGAATTACGGCCTAATGGCAAATTTTTTAGTAGTGTGCCCAGCATTTCAGCAAACCTTGTTGATAAGACACCTCAAGTGAGTGATGAGGTTTCTCAAGGAATAACAGTCTCAGCACAAGCAACCAATGGCTTGCTCGTAAGTACACCAGAAGTATTTATTTCTTATGCATGGAATGCGCGTGGCAGTGATGAAAATGAACGTATTGTCGATTTATTAGATAAGCAACTAACACAAAAAGGCATCACTATTATCCGCGACAAACGTGACTTAACTTATCGCGGTAATATTAAAGAATTTATGGAGCGCATCGGGCGCGGTAAATATGTGATTGTAGTCATCAGTGAAAAGTATTTAAAATCTGAAAACTGCATGTTTGAGTTATTAGAAATTTTCCGTAAAGGCGATTTTGCTGCTCGTATTTTTCCAATTGTATTAGAAAGTGCCAACATCTATAAACCGGTTAACCGTATTAAATACATTGCACATTGGGAAAAAGAAATTAAAGAGTTGGATGATGCAATGAAAACGGTAAGCAGTGCAAACCTACAAGGTTTTCGTGAATCCATTGATAATTACACAGCGATTCGTAATGTCAT
>QKBZ01000397.1 GCA_003245895.1 Beggiatoa sp. | reverse complement strand
GCGACAGCCGTCATCCGACATAACACAGTTGAAGCTTGAACCAAGCCACTTGCGGCGGATGACGGCTAACGCCTTATCCGCCCTACAAGACCATGTAAAGCCTTAACTTAATGGTAGTGACGCAAAGCGCGTGGGAACGAGAAACCAATGTTTTTACAACAAATATTTCGTCGAACTCAGGTTTAACGGCTTTTTTTCCGAACCAGTGGCAAAACTTCACTTAAGCCCGCTAATAACTGATCTACATGACTAATTTCATGTAAGGCAGAAAAGGTAATGCGCAAACGAGCAGTGTGTTGTGGCACTGTCGGCGGTCTAATGGCAGTGACTAATAAACCACGTTCAGCAAGTAGTTGACTGGCTTGTAAGGCATGTGCGGCATTGCCTAATAAAACACCTTGGATGGGCGTGTCAGAGGGCAATAGTGGAATGTTTAGCGTTGCAGCACCTGCACGGAAGTGTTGAATTAAATTCTGTAATTGCTCGCGCCGCCATGTCTCAGTTTGTGCGATTTTTAAAGCCGCACACGTAGTTGCCGCTAAGCTAGGCGGTAAGGCGGTGGTGTAAATATAACTGCGGGCGGTTTGAATTAACGCTTCAATCAGGATTTCACTGCCTGCGACAAATGCGCCGAAAGTGCCAAAGGCTTTGCCCAATGTGCCAACCAAAATTGGCACGCTGCCAACGGGTAATTGAAAATGTGCTTCTATGCCTTGCCCTTTTTCCCCTAACACACCAAAGCCATGTGCATCATCGATCATCAGCCATGCATCGTATTTCTCTGCCAATGCAACTAATTCTGGCAAGGGCGCAACATCGCCGTCCATGCTAAAAACACCGTCACTGACGATTAACTTATGCGTGGCTTTGCTTTGTGTAAGCAGGCGTTCCAATGCTTCCATGTCATTATGTGCATAGCGTCGCACCTGCGCTCGCGACAACAAAGCACCGTCTACTAATGAGGCATGGTTTAAGCGATCTGCAAAAATAGCATCTTGTCGTCCCATCAGCGCGGTGATAGTGCCAACATTTGCCATGTAACCGGTAGAGAATAATAAGGCACGTTCCCGTCCCGTAAATTCGGCCAGTGCTTGTTCAAGTTGTTGGTGTGCGGTGGTATGTCCCGCAACGAGGTGTGCAGCCCCACTACCGATGCCAAAGTGTTGCATGCTGTCGCCAAACGCTTGTTGCAAACGCGGATCGCTGGCTAAACCTAAGTAATCATTACTGCAAAAGGCTAAATAATTGCGTTGATTATGACGCAGCACCGGTTGTTGCGCCCCTTCATGGGTTTTACAACTGCGGTATAAACTATCAGCATGACGTTGGCTAATCAGTTGTTTTAAATAGTTTTCTAAGGACATAGGCTGCAAGAGGTTTTTGGGTTTTAGCGGACGGGGTTTGGTGTATTTTTACGTGACTGGGTGGGAAATACAATGTGTAATGATCTAATAATCTTGAAGAAAACGATAGCCAACAAAAGTTGGTAATTTAGGAGAAATTAGATCACTACAAATCATATAAAGCGACGACGAAAGATATACTTTTGATGTCATCTTTGGCTTAACTTAATGGCAGTGATCCGCTCCATCCGCGCATAACTCAAAATCAACCACTTAGCCTGATCCGCAAATGCCACTTGCACCCGTGTAAATTCTCCCTGCCCTTCCTGATCCACAATCACCCCTTCACCATATTTTTCATGCAACACGCGGTCGCCCAATTGGAAGCCATCGCGTGCGCCAGTGTGTGCTTTTACTTTGGGTGTGTTTAAACGCACGCTGTCAGTCAATTCGCTGGGGATTTCATTTAAAAAGCGGGAAGGTGCGCTGAAGTCGCGTTGACCGTAACGGTAGCGGGTTTCGCAGTGGCAGAGGTAGAGTTGTTCGCGAGCGCGGGTGATGCCGACGTAACATAAGCGGCGTTCTTCTTCTAAATTGCCTTCGTCTAAGCTGTTTTGATGGGGGAATAAGCCTTCCTCTAAGCCGCATAAAAACACGCGCTTAAATTCTAAGCCTTTGGCTAAATGTAAGGTCATTAACTGTACACAGTCTTCGCCTGCGCTACCTTGGTTTGTGCCCGCTTCTAATGCCGCGTGTGCCAGCAATTCGGTTAAGGGGTCTAAGCCTTCTTGCGCTCTGTCCTCGAAACCGACGGCGGCGTTTGCCAATTCGTCTAAGTTTTCAATTCGGCGTTGTGCTTCTTCTTTGCCTTCTTTTTGATAATGTGCATGCAAGTTACTTTCTTTCACCACAAATTCAACAAACTGGCTTAAAAATAAGCGTTCTCTTTGTTCAGCTAAGGTTTCAATATGTTTTTGGAACGCCACTAAGCTGTTTAAGCTGCGGCCTTTGATTACGCCATTTTGAATCATGCCGTTAACCGCTTGCCACATCGACAAACCTTGTTGTCGCGCTACGACGCGGATATTCTCCACCGTGCGCTCGCCAATGCCACGTTTAGGCGTGTTAATCACCCGTTCAAAAGCGGTGTCATCGTCTCGGTGTGCCACTAAGCGCATAAAGGCCAAGGCATCTTTGATTTCTGCCCGTTCATAGAAGCGCATGCCACCAAAAATGCGGTAAGGCATTTGCGCCTTAATTAAGGCTTCCTCAATCACCCGCGACTGGGCAGAGGTACGGTATAAAATCGCGTTGTCTTGATATGCGCCACCCGCCGCTTGAATTTTGCTGATGATGAAATTGGCTTCGTCTTCTTCGTTATACGCTGAGTAAATAAACAACGGATCGCCGTCTGCGCCGTCTGTCCATAATTCTTTGCCTAAACGGTGTTCATTGCGACTGATAATGGCATTCGCCGCTTTTAAAATCATGGCAGTCGAGCGGTAATTTTGCTCTAAACGTACCATGATCACATTTTGATACTGTTTCGGGAATGATTGGATGTTTTCGATGCGTGCGCCGCGCCAGCCATAAATCGACTGATCATCATCGCCAACGATGAATAAATAATTGTGCTGCCCAGCGATTAGCTTTAACCATTCATATTGCAAGAAGTTAGTATCTTGAAACTCATCGACCAAAATATGCCGGAAACGGTTTTGGTAATGAACACGCAATTCTTCGTTGTCGCGCAGTAATTCGTAAGTGCGTAACAGTAATTCCGCAAAGTCGACAAGGCCAGATTGCTGACACATTTGCTCATAACTGGCATATAATTCAGTAACTTGTATTTGCCAGCTATTCGCACCCGCAAGCGACAACTGGTGGGCGCGGTTGCCTTGTTCTTTGCATTGGTTGATGAAGTGTTGCACTTGGCGTGGCGGATACGTTTTATCATCTAGTCCGCTGGCTTTGAGCAAGCGGCGAATGGCACGCAATTGATCATCGCTGTCAAGGATTTGAAAACTTTCCGGTAACTGTGCTTCGCGCCAGTGAATGCGTAACAAACGATGCGCGATGCCGTGGAACGTGCCTGACCACAAACCGCTGGGCGTGTGGCCGAGCAATTCGCTAATCCGTCCACGCAATTCACCCGCCGCCCGATTGGTAAACGTCACCGCTAAAATAGTCGGCGCTAACGCCTGCCCTGTCTGCAACAGCCACGCGATGCGATGCACTAACACCCGCGTTTTACCGCTGCCTGCACCGGCTAAAATCAGCACATGAGTTAACGGTGCGGCGACCGCTTCGCGTTGGGCGGTGTTTAAACCGTCTAACAAACTAGAAACATCATCTTCCATAGTGTTTATTTGCGATTTTTTAAGCGGCGTAAACTGGCTAAATAATTTGCCTCGTTGGGCATTTGTCCGGCGCGTTGTGCTGTCCACAAGGTTTCCATCAAACATTCAATCATTTGATGTTCCATTTCATGAATATCACCGGCACCAAAGCGTAATTGCTGGTAAATATCGCGCACGCCCGTAGGCCGATCTGTGCTGATTTGCTCATGCAAGGCCAGATGTAAGCCCATGTGCAAAAACGGGTTGGTTTCGCCCATTTCGGGTAAATAGTCTTTGTCTAAGTTCTTTT
>QKBZ01000274.1 GCA_003245895.1 Beggiatoa sp. | reverse complement strand
AGTGTTACCAGCGCTGGGTCTTTCTCCGTCAAATAACGGCATGACTTATCAAGCTGTTTTACAACTAAAAGATAATGCGTTGTATGTCAGCAGTTTAAATGCAAATGATGCAGTGCAAACGGCTTCTAGTTATTACAGTACAAGTGATGGTGCTTTAAGCATTCCCAGCGTGTTAGCCAGTAATGTTTGGTATCAATTAGGTTTGCAGCTATTGACGGCAGAAGTGCCACAATTTGGCGTGATGCAATTAGGCGTGTTGCCGACGGCTCAACGTACTTTCTCTCCCAGTGAACAGACTATCAACGCTGTGAAAGTCTGGGTGTCTGCAAAAAACAGTAATCATTTAGTGTTTGTCAGCACGGCGCAAGGTTTGAGCAGCATTAATTTAACCGGTGAGACAGTGCAAACTATCATCAGTGAGCGCGAGATAGGGGCATTTGACATTCGTTACCGTTTTACTTTTGACAGTAATGTGGTGTCTTTGTTAGCCGCAACAGATTTAAGCGATCACAGCGTGCAGTTTTTTACCTTAGATGCTGACACTGGCAATGCCAATTTATTAAACAGCATTGTAGTGGGGAATGACTTGCAAGGTGTGTGTTTATACCGCAGCCCAACAGACAACGAACATTATGTATTTACTTTAGAAGCGCAACAGTTATCGAAATGGCATTTAAATGTCAGCCCGATGGGGATTGCCCCTGAGTTAGTGCAGCAAGTGGCTTTACCAGATACGGCATTACAATGTGAAACCGATGATGAGTATGGTGCTTTATATCTGCACACGGCGAACAGTGTATGGCGTTATGCAGCCGAAGATTTAGCCAACCAGACACCGATTGCCTTAGTCAGCGGTGACACAGCGATACAAGGTTTAGCACTTTATTACACCGGCTATGGTACGGGCTATCTGTTGATTGCACAGGGTGACAACACAGTGACGGGAATACGGCGCCGTGACAATGCGTTATTAGGCAATTTTATGTTGGTGGAAAATCTGACTAAACAAATTCCTGAGATTAACCATTTAGGACACATTGCTGTTACAGGCCGAGAATTAGAAGACAGCTTAAGCGGTGGCTTATTGGTCGTACAGGATGAAGGCAATAACAGTTTGCAGCTTGTGCCGTGGGATGAAGTGGCCGGTTTTAAAAATTGGGTGACGGATCACGATGTTGACCCTGATTTATATGGCTTAGTGGGACGCTTGCCCAGTTTAGTTAGTCCAACCATGGAAACTGAACCTGTAGATACCGCAGGCGATGCGGCAGACGATCCTGCAATCTGGGTGCATCCAACTGATCCAAGCTTAAGCCTGATTATCGGCACGCAAAAACAAGGCGGTTTATATACTTATGACTTATCCGGCAGAGTGGTGCAATACCTGAAAGATGGTCGCTTAAACAATGTAGATTTGCGCTATAACTTTCCGCTCGGTGGTGAGTCAGTGGCTTTAGTCGCGGCGACTAATCGCACTAACAACAGCATTGCTTTTTACCGCGTGAATGCAGAAACCCGCCAGTTAGAAGAAGTCGCCGCCCGCACTTTTTCCGCAAAAGTAAAAGAAGAAGTGTATGGTTTGTGTATGTACCACAGTTCAAAAACGGATAAGTATTATGTGTTTATCAATGAATTAGGCGGTTTAGTACAGCAATGGGAAGTGTTCGACAACGGCGAAGGTTTAGTCGATGCCAGTTTAGTGCGTATCTTTGAGGTGGGATCACAAACGGAAGGCTGTGTAGTTGATGATTACGCACGTTATTTGTACATCAGCGAGGAAGATGTGGCGATTTGGCGTTATCCAGCAGAACCGAATTCAAGCGAAAAACGCTCGGTGATAGATTATGCCAGTAATTTAGGCGGACACTTTACCGCCGATGCAGAAGGCTTAGCCATCTATTACATCAATGAAACAGAGGGTTACTTAATTGCCTCTAGCCAAGGTAGTAACACTTATACCGTATATAACCGTGTGGATAATGCCTTTTTAGGCGAATTTCGCATTGTGGCAGATGAAACACGGATGTTAGATGGTGTCACGGAAACTGATGGCATTGAAGTGATTAATCAAAGTCTTGGCGCGGCGTTTCCGTTTGGAGCGTTCATCACGCAGGATAACAGCAATACCATGCCGTATTTATATCAGAATTTTAAAGTGGTGCCGTGGGAGCAGATTGCACAGCAGTTGAATTTGACGATTAATACGGAGTTTCAGGCGCATTAGGTTAAGCAGGCTGTGCTGCTGTAGGGTTTGCACCGCGTCTTTTTGCGGTGCGAATGCGGAAAAGTCTGAACAGCGTGTAGGATGGGTAGAGGCGCACCCGTAATCACAATATTATCTTGCGCCGAAACCTATCTTGTAACATGATCCATCCTACACGTTAACATCTAACTTAATAGCAGTGAGAATCGTTGTAGGTCGTATACGCGCAGCGTCATACGACATATCGGCGGATGACGGCTAACGCCTTACCCGCCCTACGAAAACCCATCTTGAACTGCGTAATTCCTAAACTTATAAATCTCCTCTATTCTCCTTTCCACAAAAACTGAAAATAGAATTGACGTGGAACCTCTGCCACTAAGAAATCAGAACCGTCAGACTCAAATTCTAAATGTTGACTGTCTAGCAGATTAATACCGTTAAAGCTCAGTTCTAACTGCTTGTTCAATTGCCATGCAAAGCGTAAATCAACAGTGTTATAAGCGTTAATGCACTCACCTGCTGGCAATAACACAGTACTGGAAAAATCGCAGGTTTTATCAACATAGCGGAACCATAAGTCTGTTCTAAAATCAGGCGTGGCTTGCCAGCCGCTGCGCAAAGACACTTGATGTTGTGGATCAGAGGGTGAAGTTTGTCCTACATCAACATTCAGCCATGTATAAGCAAATTGCATGGAATAGTCGGTATGGGGTTGCCATGTAAATGATAATTCCGAGCCATAGATTTGATCATTAATCCGGTTAATCGGCACACGGTCAATATGCAAAATGCCGTCTTTTTGATAAATCACAGAAGTACGCGCCATGACATCCATATAATCATGTACAAAAGCCACTGCTTCCCATTTAAAGTGCTCAGTGGTTTTTTGCCGCCAACCTAATTCAAATGCGGTTAAATACTCTGAAGCAACCTCTGAATTAGGTGCAAACGCAAACAGTTGTTGTGGGCCAATAGGTACTTCATAGCGCATTTCTTGCTCTAAACGGGTTGCAGGACGCACTGCTCTGGACACGGCAAACCATGCACTATTGATCTCATCAGGTGTCCATAACAAGCGGAGATTAGGCAAAAAGGCTGTGCCTGAGTTTTCATAATGCTCAATTTTCGCGCCCAGTGTTAATACCCAACGGTCAGGCGATAACACAAATTCATCTTGTGCAAAACCGCTGAATAAATGAATAAGCTGTTCGCGTTCTTCAAAATAAAAGCCATTGACGTTTTGTAGCTCGTTATACATACGACGCGCATTTAAGCCCCAAATCAAGTCATGGTTTTCATAAGGCGAGAAGCGATGTTGCCATTCAATATCAAAAGCATGGGTTTTGTTGGGCAAAGGCATCTCTTGATCCCCAGCTTGGAAATACATTTGCAAATGCCAAGGCTGTTCTGCGCCTTCAGGACTACTAAAATGCCCTAAGATATTGAAGTTTTCACTTTTGACTGATGAGGCTTGGCGCGTATTCCAAATGCCGTCCTCTAATTCGTCACGGGTAAAATCTGAGCTGACACGCCAGCGATAATGACTAGGGGTCGTACCATCCATACGCATACCAACAGTATCTTGTCGCCAGCTATTGTCGTGCATAGCACTAGGGTAGCTATCACGATCATGGCGTTTGACGTATACGCGATAAGTATTTTGCCCATATTCATCAAACTGCCCTCCATAGCGTAAGTGTGCAAAGCCTTCTTCATGATTGCCTGCACCACTTTGCATTAATAATCTGCTGGCAGTCTTTAAGCGTTGTCTGGTCCTGGATTCTTTGAGCAACC
>QKBZ01000172.1 GCA_003245895.1 Beggiatoa sp. | reverse complement strand
GTCCTGAAGATTACCAGACCTCTGAAACATTATTTTACGCTGTTAACCACTGTCTCAATGCTGTTGGGCAGCAACTGCATATTCTGTTTTCTACATTTCAGGGGCATCTAGTTAAATAATGTTTAATTTTGTCTGATTACTTAATATATGACTTCTGTGTATCGTCAATCGTGCATTCCAAGATAACATCCTTACCGCCATCTTTACTGCTCGGTGTTAAGGTTGTTTTAAATCCAATCCCCTCAAACAATTCAGAAATCATGCGTTCCAAATCTCTCCATTCTAAAGACTCTAAGTTTTCAGGAGTTTTTGCTACCAACTCAATTAATTTTTTACTTAATAATTTCACTTGGTAAAAAACTTCATTTTGTTCTTTTGGTGAAAAAAAATTTGATAGGTTTTGAGTCCATCTGTCTAAATCATCAAGATTAATGATTTCAAAATTTGTTGGGTTTTCTCTCAAAAAAACATGCGACGAATCATTTTTTATATTCAAATTATTTCTATTTAGAAATAATAAAAGTAACTTATCAAACTTTTCTACTTTATTGATTTTTTCTAGCATTTTTATGCCACGATTAATTGCATTATTGATATTGGACTTATCTTTCAATTCAATTGCAATCTTATACTCTGAACCACTAACTCTTTTTTTAGCAATAAAATCTGGATTTACAAATTCTTGGTTGGTATCACTAAACTGGACATTGAAACCAATCCTAGATAAAGCCTCTGTCAATTTTTTTGACACTTCTCTTTCAGTGTCAGAAGGTTTCTTTTCTACCATAATTACTAGCAACAATAAAACCCAACAAGAATTTGACCGCATGTGCGGTCAAATCATTTTCCAAAACATCCCCATATCCACAAAACATCATAAAATACAGGTTGTTGTCACTATACCTAAATCTCCCGCATTTGCAATAGACCGCAACTGCGACTTTTTCCAAATTAGTACCACAATTGCAGTATAATGTATTCTAAAAACAGCCATATCATTGATTTTTAAAGCATCATAAAAACCAGCCCCCCCTTTTGCTCCCTGACTGCTATTCTTCGTAATAACTTTGATCTTCAATCCACTCTCTATAAGCCCCACCATCTTCATCTCCATCTTTTTCTTTATGATAATATTTCGTAGAGCTATCTTCACTGCTTTCCCTGAACAAAAGAGCCAAACCACCTATAACAAGGGAGCCTATAATTAAACGTGCTAATAATGCGGGCATATTTTCATCTCCTGATTAAAAGAATGAAGAATGGGAAGAATGGGGACGCTACCCTTTTTTAAAAGCCGAAATTAAATTGCGTCAGTATTCCCATAAAACTTATCTAGCTATTAAGGTTGGTTACGGAAATTTCAAGCATTTGCCAAAAATAAAAAATTGTCGCTTATTAACCCAGCAAGATGTTAAAGACTTTCTAACTGAATTAGCGATCACAAAAATCAACGTTTTGCCTACTGTACGGAGCTTGGTGGGCAAAAAAACCTAAACCCCCCCATACTGCCACTTCTCCCCCAACCACCGCTTAACCAACCCCTGACACCGCGAAGGATCAGACAACAACACCTCCGCCACTGCTGGCACCTGCTCCAACAAATCCTCATCACGCGGCAACTCCGCAATACGCCAATTTAACAAACCCGTCTGCCGTGTCCCCAACATCTCACCCGGCCCGCGCAACTCCAAATCCCGTTGCGCAATCAAAAAACCATCACAAGTTTCTCGCATAATCGCCAAACGCGACCCCGCCAACTGCGACAACGGTGCCTGATACAACAACACACAAAAACTCTGTTTTGCGCCACGCCCCACCCGACCGCGCAACTGATGCAACTGCGACAACCCCAAACGCTCCGCATTCTCGATAATCATTAAACTCGCGTTCGGCACATCCACCCCCACCTCGATCACCGTGGTCGCCACCAACAAATCCAACTCACCCGCCTTAAACTGCTGCATTACCGCCTCTTTCTCCTTCGCCTTCATCCGACCATGCACTAGCCCCGTTTTCAACATCGGTAAACACATCGCCAACTGCTCCGCCGTCTCCTCTGCCGCCTGACACTGCAAAGTCTCCGACTCCTCAATCAGCGTACACACCCAATACACCTGACGCTGCTCCTGCTGACACGCCAAACGAATGCGCTCGATCACCTCATCACGGCGCGTATTCGGCACAATCGCGGTACTCACGGGCGAACGCCCCGCCGGTAACTCATCAATAATCGAACTGTCCAAATCGGCATACGCCGTCATCGCCAAAGTGCGCGGAATCGGCGTTGCCGTCATAATCAACTGATGCGGCACAATTCCCGCCTGCGCCCCCTTATCGCGCAAGGCCAAACGCTGATGCACACCAAAACGATGCTGCTCATCAATAATCACCAAACCCAACTGGGCAAAACTCACCGCCTCCTGAAACAAGGCATGCGTCCCCACCGCCAGCATCGCCTCGCCAGAACTCAAGCGCGCCACCGCCAACTCGCGCTGTTTGCGAGTCAAACTGCCACTGACCCACACCGGCACTAACTCCAACAACTCAAACCACTGACTAAACGTGCGTAAATGCTGCTCCGCCAGCAACTCCGTCGGCGCCATAATCGCCACCTGATACCCCGCCTCAATCGCCTGCACCGCCGCCAAGGCCGCCACCACCGTTTTACCCGACCCCACATCGCCTTGCACTAAACGCAGCATCGGCTGCGTCAACACCAAATCATGACTGATCTCCGCCACCACCCGCTGCTGTGCGCCGGTCAACTGAAACGGCAATTGCGCCAATAACTGTTGCTGCATCGCGCCTTCAGACTGCAACACAGGGGCTTGTAACTCAGTATGCTGCTGCCGCAACAAACGCAGGCTTAAATGATGTGCTAACAATTCCTCAAAGGCTAAACGCCGACATGCGGGATGGATGCGATGTTGCAAACTGGCGGGCGGCACTTCTGGCGGCGGATGGTGAATCGTCTGCAAGGCATCCGCTAACGCAGGCCATTGCCACTGCGCTAACAACTCCGGCGGCAAATACTCCGGCGCGGGACGGTTTAATACTTGATCCACTAACTGGCGTAACTGGTTCTGCCGTAAACCTTCACTGCTGGGATAAACCGGCGTTAACTGCGCAGGCGTGGCCTCAGTCAAGGCGCCATCATCCGCACCTAAACGGTATTCAGGATGGATTAATTCAAAACACTGATAACCTTGACGCACTTCGCCAAAACAGCGCAGCGTTAAACCGAGTTGTAATTGCAAGCGTTGTGGTTGGGTGAAATGAAAAAAGCGCAGCAATACCCGCCCCGTGCCATCGAACAAAGTGCAAACCAGTGAGCGTTTGCGATTATTCTTCGCCGGACGCACCTCACAGGCTTCAATCACACCTTCAATCACCGCCGACTCGCCCGCCAATAACTGACCGATAGGCGTGATTCGAGTGCGATCTTCATAACGCAAAGGCAAATGAAATAACAAATCTTCAACATGGGTGATGCCCAGCCGCGCTAATTTTGCCGCGAGACTAGACCCCACCCCATGCAATGCTGTAATCGGTTGAGACATGCGGCGTGTGCTTTTTTAATTTAGAGGATAAGAAAAGGGTATAGGTGCTTGTAACAAAGCTGGGGGCGTGCGTCAATGACGTTTTGTAGGTTGGATAAGGCGTAAGCTGTCATCCGTGTATTCTCGTTCCCATCGTCCCGACTCCCCCTTATACATATAAGTAACAAGATTTAATTAATTGACATTTTGAAGCAGTAAAAATACAGTAATATCAAAGCTGTAAGTTTTGCATAAAATTGTCCAATTACTTATCAGCTTGTGACCTAATATCACCATAAGGTCACAAGCAAAGTAAAGGGGGGAAGTATGAGCTGGATAAATGAGGTAAATGAGGAAGTAAAAACCGTCAATTTTGGAGATGCTCGTTTAGATGCTCGGATGACAAAACTACTCCGAGACTTGAGTGATAAACCGACTTGCAGCATCCCGCAAGCGATGAGTGGATGGTCAGAAACCATAGCAGCGTATCGTTTTTTTGCTAATGAAAAGGTGACATACGAACAGGTGTAATGGTCAAGTTTTTTTGTAGAAAATCTAAGCCACATTTAGAAAAGATAAGTTTTGTTGAACACAATCATGGACAGCGGTCTGATTGATTAAGGAAATGTAGATGGTTAAGACGTTCCGTTTTTAGATTTCTAAAAAACCGTTCCATAACCGCATTATCCCAACAGTTGCCGCGTCGGCTCATGCTTTGAGTAATGTTTAACGTCGTCAGATAATCTACAAAAAGCTGA
>QKBZ01000278.1 GCA_003245895.1 Beggiatoa sp. | reverse complement strand
AGCCTCTTCTGTTAGTGAGAAGAAATCTTTAGAGAAGTAGAGGCCAGTTTAGGGAGAGGAGAGAGGGGGAAGTGATGGAATTAATTCTTTTTAAAAGAGTGAGGGCTGCAATTCTTTGATGCGTAATTCACGTTGCTCTTTTAAGATTTTGCGCAACCATTTGTCGCTTAAACGATATTTAAGGCGTAGCTCGTCAAAGTTCCGACCATTAAACTCTTTATAAATTTTGGTGTCACGCAATGCGTTTTCTAATTTGGATAGCCCCGGCAGATAGAACGTAGAGGCACCACGCAAGCGAATATAATCAAATATCTGAGTTTTGACCAGTCGATGGGCAGTATCTTTGTCGATTTTCTCACGCAACGCAGCAGCATACAGCACATCATACATCTCAACGAGTGTGCTAGCAGCTTTTGTCATATCCACTTTTTCAGGTGTCACTTCTACGGTTTTTACAGTCATCGCTTATCCCTTCATTTTGATGACGTTGCGCTAGCGTTAAGAATGCGCTTTTGGAATTTTTGATTATAGCCTACTGCACATCCCATGCTAAATTTTCAAAGCGTGTATATTCTTTCAGAAAGGACAGTTTGACAGTGCCTATCGGGCCGTTACGCTGTTTTGAAATGATGATTTCTGCCATGCCCCTGTCTTCACTATCTTCATTATAAACCTCATCCCGATAGACAAACATAATGACATCGGCATCTTGTTCAATAGCACCTGATTCGCGTAAATCAGACATCACAGGGCGCTTGTTTTGACGTTGTTCCAAGCTTCGGTTCAATTGGGATAATGCAACAACAGGGGTTTTTAACTCTTTTGCAAGGGCTTTCAAGGCGCGTGAGATTTCGGAGATTTCACCTGTTCGGTTATCTGAGCCGCTTTCTATCTGCATTAATTGCAAATAGTCGATCACAATCAAGCCTAATTGCCCATGTTCTCGTACTAAGCGCAGACAGCGTGAGCGGACTTCTGAAGGCGATAGTGCAGGGGAATCGTCAATGAATAACGGCGCATTGTCGATGCTTGCAACCACTTGCGAAACTTGAGGCCATTCTTCATCAGAGAGTTGTCCGGTGTTGACTCGTTGAGAATTCACACGCCCTAGTGAAGAAATCAAGCGCATGGCTAATTGTTCGCTGCTCATTTCCATGCTAAATACTGCTACGGGTAAGCCGTCTTTAATCGCCGCGTGTTCAGCAATATTCATGGCAAAGGATGTTTTACCCATTGAGGGACGACCAGCAATAATGATTAAGTCAGTGTTTTGCAAGCCTGATGTTTGCTTGTCTAAATCTGCAAATCCGGTGCTGACACCTGTGATGGATTTGCCAGATTGAAACAGTTCGTCAAGCCGATTGATGGCACTTGCCATGACATCGTTTAAGGTACGCAAGCCGTTTTTGCCGCTGGCTTGTGCATTCAGGGCAAAAATAGAGCGTTCAGCCAGTTCGACAACACCGTCAGCGTCCGCAGTTTTATCCATTGCTTTGCTGATTAAGTTTTGTGAGATGTTCACTAATGCGCGTAATCGTGCGCGATTTCTCACAATCTCAGCATAAGCGCCTGCATTGGCGGCACTGGGGGTGTTTTCAACTAATCGTGAGAGGTAAGCCAATGCGTTGACACCGACAGTTTCCAGTTCGTCGCCAAGTTCATCCGCTACGGTAATCATGTCACATTCTTTTTGAACTCGGAACAAGCGGTGCATCGCATTAAAGATTTGCTGATGTTCGCGTCGATAAAACATCCGTTCTACTAAGTGTTCTGTGACGATTTCCCATGCGTCATTGTTTAGTAAAATTCCGCCAAGTACGGCTTGTTCGGCTTCGATGCTGTGTGGGAGCGTGTCGGTGTCTACGTTTTGCATGGTTATTCTGTATGGCCTTTTACCATATCTCTTGAATAGATAATAATATTTGTGGTCAAGCTAAATAAAGCATCTGATGGCAAATTACCTTTATACTCATTCAGTCTGTCGCCGAACAAATCTATAAAATCACAATATTCAGCAAAGCATGCTTCATCTACCAAAAAGCGTGCATAATCAGTGGCGAGACTTAGCAAAAACACCATATCCTCTTTTTCTTGTTTAAGTCTCTGCACTTCAGCACGATGTTTTTTTACCAGCTTGGCCTCTTGTTCGCTCAGTTCCATTGTGATCATTCTGGTTTCCTCTTCAATCGGCTAACTCTAGCTCTTAACCGTTTTTCTTCAGCGTTTAACTCTTTTATGCTCGCAGTAAGTCGTTTTTGCTTTTCTTGCAAATTTTCAAACTCCCATTTAAGGTTGCGTTCGCGGTTTGCATACTGTTTTATCCAATCAAACGGCTCAATCTGACCACCACACTGTTTGCATCGAATCATTCTGAAATCGCTATCTAATTCAACCTTGTTGTGGCGGCATAACGGTTTTTGCGATGTTGCTTTAATGCTTAAAGTGATTGTTGGTTGTTGAAATGGGATAACATTGTCTAGCTTGATAACCCCATCGTCACTCATGACTATGCCCTCTGTTGCTCTAATGCTTCATTCTTCAAATCCCGCAACGCAATCGCTGCGACTCTTTCCATATCGGTTTGTATTGGGTTATGGAAATCAGCACTCCAATACACACAATACAAACCATTTATTTGTCGCCGGACATACCAGCAAAGCTTTTTTTTAGCGGTAGGCTTACCGTTACGCACTGCTAGAGATGGTCGGCTATATCTAAAAGATGTTCATATTGTCCGCGTCCTTTGTACAAGCTTACGGCACCTTGATAGCTATATGCGTTTGTTGTTAAAACACATATTTTTCGCCCAATATCACCATCTACCCAGCTTTGAACCACAGGAGCAATACCGGAATAAAGGCCGATTCCATCTTGCTCAATATGTTGAAAATGAACGGTATAGTGAGCAAAGCCAATTACAGGTATTTCAGTTAATCCGCCTTCATCTTCAGGCCATTTAAATAAAACCCACCAATCGTCGGCTGGTAATAGCTGGTGAATAATCACTTTTTCTTCAAATTCATGATCGCCATAGCTTTTACACCATTGGGTAATTTCTGGTTGCATCATCATCCCTAAACCTCCACATCTCATCTCGTTTGTCTTAACCGTAAGTAAAGCATCTTTGGCTTAGTGGACGATGCCATTTCGTTTTTGCCATTCGCGTAGGCAATTGATGACCGCCCCTTTTTCCGCTTGATTCAACCACGCTAGTGCATCACGTTGAATGCCTTGATGCTCTTTAATCCATGCCATCAACGCCTTTTCACCACGTTCACGCACGACACCACGATTGTGCATGTCTAACCACATTGCCCAGATTTTGCGCAGCATTGGGTCTTGGATTTTTTGGCCTTTTTTGCGTGTGCGTCGGGCAGGTGGTTTGCCAATAAACGGTGTGACCTTTGCTCCTGATGCGCTCATGTGTTTCAGCACGCGCACAGATTCCGCTGGGGTAAGGTCTTTCGCTGAGCGTTTGCCAGTTAGTCCAAAAAGCATGGCTCGGTAAGTGTCGTCGTCTAAACCAAGTTCTTTTTTTGCAATATGGATTTTTGCCAATGCGGGATTTGCTTTAGCCATTGCGTGATGCCTCATATTTACGCATGACTAAACCAGCCATGTATCGGGTTAACCCATATTTCTTGACTAACCCCAATTCGCTACAGGGGGCTATGCCTTTCTTGAGGTCTTTTAATGCTTGTTGCCCAAGTATTGAATTTCGTAGGTCGGCTTCATGGTTCAAGCTAACAGCACTATAGCCTTGCTTTTCTCTAGCCCGTTCCGGTGTGGGTTGCATCTGGCGTTGTGCTAATACAGCAGGCGGTACTTGCTCAGCCACTCGTTGTTTGCGTGCTTTTTTGAATTGCTCAAAATCACGCTTATCCCACAAGGCAGTTAAAGTGCCGTTGATGCGTATTTTTTTCCGTGGTTTAAGTTCGTGTCTTCTTACAAGGTCATAAAAGGAACAGCGTTCTATGCCGAACCAATTAGCCATTTCATTGCTTGTATTCAGCGTTTCGCCGTGATGCCCCTGCATCTGTTCTTTTTGGATGGACTTAAAATCGTCTTTATCCCATAAAAAACCGGATAGTTTTTTGTTTGGGTCTTTCAGACGTTTCGGTTTAATACCATGCTTTTTCGCTAAGTCCGTAACCCCTTTAACCGTTGAAAAACCTAGCATGTGCATCATTTCGCGGGTTGTGTTCAGCGTGGTGATATTCATGCTGCCACCCCCTTATCCGTATCACTCAGGTCAGTTTCAGCAACAACAATTTGCACACGCTCCTTGCCTTCTCCCACTTTGAAAGCTGATACCTTGTCCTTAATCTCAGTCCATTTCGCTTTGATGACGTTTTTCAGCAACTTTTCTTCTACTTGAATAAACTCAAGCAAGCCCAGTGCTTTCAGTTCTTCAATCGCGGTCACTTCGTCATGCCCCTTGGTGAAAACCACGCGATCAGGATTTTTAATGAACTGTATTTTGGCAACACCTAAATTAACGGTCTTGCCGTCTGTATCTTCAAGCAATGTTTCCCGATGCTCATGAGCATATAATTCAATGCCATTGCTTAACTCTTTTAAGCGGCGAGCCAGTGGCATTGCATCATTAATCCTTTCTTGAATTAACTGCGCATAGTTAGCGTCAATTTGATGCTGAATGGCTGTCAGCTTCCGTTCTAAGTCACCAAATTCAACCAACGCATATACCAAGTCAGCGCTTGATTTGATGGGTTTGGGCTGCACTTTCTGACCCCGTAACTTTTCGGCGAGTTTAGTTAACAGTTCCATAGCGGTTTTCCTCTTGAGCGATGCGAATAGCGACTAAGCGTTGTTTTTCCAGTAGCGGCAGTGGCTCGAAACTATCGCCTCCTAACTGTGCTTGCCAGTCAGTTTGTTTTTGCCACTCATTGCTGAAAGCTTCGGTTTTCATCAGTGCAACACCTCGTTTGAAGGTTTTAAACTCATGTCAGCGGCAGCCGCCTCAGCCTCGCACTTTTTAACGAATATAAAGTTCGGTACTTGATGCTCAAGCGAGATTAAAGCGTTGATAAAGCCCTTTATCAGCGTATGCTCTTGTGTTGGGTCACGCTGAATTTGCTCATACAACAAATCCAGTTGAAGCTCTATCGTTGCTCGCATCGTTGAGGTATAAGCTTTCATATCCTCATTCGGGTCTTCAGGAAGTGCAGCTTTAAGCTGTTGCTTAATTTGCGCGATCTGCTTTTTGTCGAATTCCATTGGCTTACTCATTTCACCGCCTCCACAACATCAGCATCGACGTGAGTGATGCCGCGATTAACCCCGTGATGTGCCACCCAGTGCATGCAGTGAATGACAAAGTTTTGTAAGGTTTGCGGATAGCAAAACTCGTGTTGAGTCAGCTTTTTATGGATGGCTGAAAAGGCATCCTCTTCAAATACATCGGCTAAAGGCTTGCCGATGCCTTGGAATTTCAGGTCTAAAAATTCGTGTACTTGCTGTTCAGTCAGCGGCATGATCTCTACCATGCTCATACGGATGTACACCTCACGCGCTGCGGATTTGCCAATGGTGGCTAACTTTTCTAACAGTTCCGGCTGACCTACCAACACGATGCCCAATAAGCGTTTGCCTTTCTTTTTGCCCTTGCTGCCTTTCAGTTCCCAAAGCCGCTTCAGTGCTTTGAGGGTTTGAATGTGCAAGGTGTCGCCGTGTTCAATTGCCAGCACAAAACGCTGTTCACCGTGGCTTGCATCTTCTAGCAAGCGTTGGATTTGTAACATGCGCTCTTCTTTATCTCGCTTAGGTGTCTCCTTGGATAACCGACGTACAATGGCCTTGCTGATAGTGGCGACGTTGATACGGGTTGCGTCGTTCTCTTGGTCTAAAATCGCACCGAGTGGCTCAATAACGACCACGCTGTCATCTAGTTGCTGAATGGCATGTGCAAGGCTAGTGGTTTTGCCACTGCCTACTTCTCCGGCAATGCCTAAAAAGCCGCCGTCTTCACACACGTCACGGATAAGGTCAGCGATGTTGTGAAACACTATGTTGTTTTCGTGGTGTTGACTGCGTGCAACGCCGGTAATTGGGTAATATTGCTCAGTGTCTAAGTCACGCGGGAACAGTTGTTGTGCTTGCCGGTGTGTTAAGTGAAAGTGAGTTAAGGCTGCTTGAGTTAAGCCTGCTGTACCTGCTAACATGGTTGTTGTTATCTCTGATTGTGCATGGTCTGTGGGTGGAACTACTTCCCATGCGTTATGTAATGATGTTTCGAGAACGCCTGCGGCTTTCAGTGCCTCGTTTACCTGTGTTTTAACGGTGTCTTTCGCTAAGCGTTTAGGAAATTCGCCGTGATTGATTAAGCGAGAGAAAGCCGCCGGTTTTAATCCTGCCTGCTTTGCCAATACCTGCTTTTCCAAAGCGTGATCTGCTATTAATTGCGCTACCTGTAACATTGAAACCTCCTATGCGCTGCGAATAGCGGTGACGTTGCTAGTGGTTTGTAAGTGTTCAACAATGCTGTTGATGTCGTTTTCTGTAATGCCTTTTTCTCCCCATTGTGTTTTGAGTCGTTTGCGTTCCTGTGGTTGAATCGGACGCTGTAATTTTTGAGCGATCAAGCCCAGTGCATCGGCAAAGCTGAGCGCGTTGCGTTGCATGGTGTAGCTTGGTTTAACTTCCTTTTGTTCGCCGCGTTTTGGCATGAATGCGGGAATGTCTTTTAAGTTTTCGCGCACGTCCGCCAGTGGGTCGATGCCTTCAAATTTGGCTTGTTTGTCTTTCCGTGCTTTGTCTACTTCCACCAAGGTGTCTACGCCATAGGCTTGTTTATTCATGGCTTTGCGAGCGATGTCTGTGATGGTGTCAGGGACGGATTGCGGGTTTTCACCAATGACGGTGGCTTTCGCGTCGATTCTGACCCCGTTTTCGTCGCATTCATCGGCTTGGTAGTTAACTTGCCACGCATCTTTTTTGCCGTTTGCATTTTTGGTCAACACGTAGATGTCTGGATATTCCAAAGGGTTAAAGCAGAATTCCAGACGTTCACCAATCCGAATAGGTGCGCCAGCCTTGACCAATTGGTCTAAGTAATAGGTGCGATTTTCCCAAACGATGCTAGGGCCTTTGCCTAACACTGTGCGCGAGTGGGTTTTGCTAGATAAGGCTTGTTGCAACACGCTGAGCGGCGGTGCAAGCGTGAGTTGTTCTGGTTTAATCTTCATCCATAACGACGAGCGAGCGTATCCAGTGCGTTTTAAGATGGCATGGGCGTTGTAATCGCGTGTCCAGTCGTAAGTGATTTGGTTTAAATAGTCCAAGTTGGAGATTGCCAACATGCCAAACCGTCCTTCCCATTTGCGCTCTATCCAGTTGTGCATGCTTTCTACTGCGCCTTTAGCGCGTGGATTGCCTGCTTGATGCTGGATAATTTCCATGTTGAGTTTTTGCTCAAAGAAGTTACGCAAGTTACCGGTCAAGGCACTGCCTTTGTCGGTGTATAAGATTTTTGGAATACCATAGAATGGGTCGTTGTCCCGCCGTTGCATAGCAGTGCATAAAAAATCGAACATGCTTTGCCAGTTCTCACCTGGCACGTTGTAGTATTGAATGAAGAACGCGCCGGTGTAGTGGTCAATGACTAGGTAACGCAACACCCGCTCGTTAGCGATTTTTTCAAAATTTGCGGGTTTGTTTTTATAAAACTCTTGCTTTGGCATAGCTCTCAAGCCTTTGCCGTTTTTGAGACGGAACAACACGCATACGGATACGTCAAACATCCATACATGGTTTGGGTATAGGCTGCGTTGACTACGGTGTGGGGTAGCTTGTCGCAGTTGTTTGGGATGTACGCCATGCTGTCTCATTACTCTAAACACCGTGGTTAAGCTGAGGTCTGGCGGGCAAACGCCATTTGTTTTGGCAATCCCTAGTGCATCACCAAGGGGTAACAACACTTTGTCATTCTGGCGATCACCTTGGTATTGCAGGTTGGCAATGGTTTGCGCGGTTTCTAAGTCACATTTGGACTGACCAGCATCACTACGCGCTTGACGTTTAGGCAGGTAGCCTGCGTCGCTAAGGGCTGTATATACGCTGGATTTGCTTTTGCCGTAGGCAGTAGCAAGGTTTTCAACGTGGCTGTCTTTGCTGCCGCGTGGTAACGATTGCCATTGTTGCCCCAATGCGTGAAGTGCTTGCTGGTAGTCCATGATGCGTTGTCTTATGCGTTGTAGTCTTCGATACGGTGTACTGTCATGCCGTCGAGCATGTCATCGTGGTGCGGTTCGTCGTCTTGGTCTGGCATATAGAGACGGTCGTCGATTTCGTCAGGGTTCCAGAGCAAGTCGCGTTCTTCTGCCACTGTTTTGCACATGGCAACAATGCGGACTAGGCTGTTTTGTGCCAGTTGTTGTAAGTGGGCTTCGGGTTCATCTCTATCTAATGACCAAAGCTTGCGAATGTCTGAGACAAGACTCAGCAGACTATGGGCGTTAGGTTGACCATTGAGCAACGCATTGAGACCAGTGTTAATAGAGGTTTCAAGGGCTGCGGTTTTTTCGTCGTAACTCAAGCCAATTTCATGTTTTGCCACACGGTTGGTGAGTTCTTCGATTTTGTTTTGGTCAGCTTCCAAGCGTTTTTGTTTAAGCTGGATAGTGTCTTGTGCGGCTGCCACTTGTTTGCGTAATGCTTCCGCTTCATCGTCTCTTTTCTTTAGTTCTTTCTGATGACGCAAAGACATATCGTCCATCGTTTTTAACAAGTGATCTTTGTCGCCTGCCTCAACGGCTGCGGTGATTTCCTCACGCGCTTCTGATGGCAGTTGACGAATTTCGCGCAACTGACGGTAGCCTAAGCCCATTTGCTGCATAGATTCGAGGGCTTCGCCGCCAAAGGCTTCAAGGTTTAATAGGTCTTGATCAACCTTTTCACGGCTAACCCCTAAATGCAGACAAAAGTCTGCCCAACTGGTAACAGTTACCAGTTTTCCATCAATAATTGTTGATAAGTGCTTGTAAGCTTTAGATTCTTTAATTTGCTTAAGGTCTGTTAAATTGGTAACAGTTACCATTTTTTGAATACCTTGCCCTAATTGGATTCTCCCCAATAGGCGGTTAGCCATATCACGTTCAGCTTGTTGCTCATTTGCCAATGCTGCCGCTGCCAAGGCTCGCTCCTCCATCTTTGCCAAGACTTGCGTTTCTTCAGCGTTTAACTCTGTCTCAGCGGCTAATTCGGCCTTGGTTTTGCGACCGCGTTTGCTTTGGGTTTCGTCTGTCATGTCCTTAGTCCTTATAAGCTGTCAATCATTTGACGTAATTCTTGTTTGGCTTGCTCAATTGCAGCGCGTCGCGCTTGCTCCCAAGCCACACCGGCTCGCCAGTAGCCGTCATTGGTTTGCAACGCCCAACCGGCGACTCTTAACGCTCGCAAGTCTCGTAACACGGTTGCCTCTGGTTTTTGCAGTACACCCGCAATATCGGCCAGTTTTAACGGCTTATCTTCTGACTTAATCAGCAATTGCTGCACTTCCAGCACGCGGAGTTGGGCGGTATTAGCTGTTTGCTCAGTTTGCATAGCTGCATTCCTCTTGTTTCGGCACTGCTTGCTTCAGCTTCTTAATGATGACTAGGCGTGATTCGATGGGGAGCGGTATAGGTGCAAACGCTACCGCCTCTACAATTTCGCCGATCAGCACTTTGTAAAAGCAAGCCTGATGTTTGCGCAAGGCGGTATATATCGCTTGCCATGTTTGGCGTACTGATTCGCGTGTGACCGTTACGCTGTGTTCAACTTCCAACAAGCATTGACCGTCAAGGGTGTAGTCATTAACTTCAATTTTGATTGCACCTTGTATGTGCCGAACTTGCAGCATGGGGCGTAGTTCGGCATGTTGGGCTTGAGCAATACGGACATGCTGGGCAAGGCCACGAAACACATTATTAAAAGGGTCATAGTAGGGGTTCATGGTGTTAGCCCTGTGCCATCACTTTTTTAAGTGCTTTTGCTTGCGCGTGTTCTTGCTCTAACTCGCTAATTTTTGCAGCGATTTCGGCTTGCTTTTGGTGCAGGTGTTCAATGGCTTGGTCAAATTCGCCCATGTCTTCGTGACCACGCGCACGGCTGAACACCATGTCACAGTCTTCAATCAGATCAGCTAGACGGAATCGGGTATTCATCTCTTTAATCAGTAGTTCCAGCGCTGTTAAGCGGGTATCACTGATGGTTTTGAGTTGTTGTTCTACTGCGGTTAAGCGGGGGCTAATGTCGTTAGTGTTCATTCGCTTACACTCCAGCTTGTTCGGGGTTGAGTCGCAAAAACGCTTTTTTGAGATTCTGCATTTCACATTGAAGCGTTTGAATTTCTTTACGATGAACTAGCAGTTCTGAGCCGTACCCAATCGCGGCTACTAATTCGTTGACATATTCTTCATGCAAAAGATCAAGTTTTTTCTGGGCTTGTGGTTGGGGCGCAGGCTGTTCAAAGCACTTTAAAAGGTTGAAATAGGCTTCTTCTTCAGCGTCTTCGCGCAGTACATAAGCCTCAACATTTTGGCAATCACGATTAAGTTGGTATGCGCGTTTTGCTGCCGCCAATGCCAGAGGGTTGTCCACTAACATTTTGTATTGGTTGTTGAAGTTATCGTCTATGCCGATGAAGCGCAGAACGAGGGGTTGCGGCAATTGACCATCCATTACGATGATTGCTTGCGCTGTTGCTTCAACAAGCGCAGGGTCTAAGCTTGTTGTATCGACTTCATCAACGATGTGGTTGATAAAAACACGTTTGATCAAAGGTTGGTCGGATACTCTTTGAATGCTCATGATTTCTTTTCCTTTCCCGTATCTTCTAAATCTGCTTTTAGCTCGTCGCCGCGTGTAACGTAAACGCACTGAAACCGGTTTGGTTTGCCGCGTTTGGTGCTTACCCAAACCACTGTTTGTGTGCCCACTGGCAGCCGGTAAACATATTGGTAGGCTGGCAGTGGTGTCGCGTCTAGCGGACATAGCAGTGTGTGGATATATGCACTCATGAAAATCAGCACCTTCATGCTTTACTTTCCTTCTCCTGTCGCCGCCATGACCGCCGCCACTGCTTTAGCCATCGGAGGAACAGCACGCCAATCAAGTGTTCTACGGTCATAGCGTTGTCCTGTTTAAGCCAATCCGGCGAGGGTGTTTTTACCGCTTTTTAGTAATTCAAGTGCAGTGGTTATCATGTTGCTGCCCATAGTTAACAGGTGGTCAGCCGCTTGGTTTTTTTCGGATACATTAGGTGGTGAAGGTGGTGCAGAAGTAGCGTTGCCAGAGGGGGGCGTTTGCGAGTCAAGCACTTGTTCTAATAAGAAGATAACTTCATCTTGCACTGAGCGTTTGTTGGCTTCAGCCCGTGCTTTGATGTCCGCCATCATGGGGAGAGGAAAACGAATTGAACGAGTGATTGTGTCGGTGGACTGTGTCATAATTGAAATACCTTTTAGAAAAATAGGCGGAATGGTTACGCCGCCTTAGTTTGGTTTAAACACACTGTTTATAGCCGGTGTAACAGGTTCTCCGAGGATGGCACTGGCTTTTAGCAAGACTCGCAACGCTGCACTCCGTGGTGATGACACGTAGTTTTCACGCCCAACCCAATAGCTCAGGGCGTGGTTCACAGTGCGAGTCGTGCAATTTAGCTCGCGTGCTAGTTCAGCTTGGCTATAACCGTGTTGGTTTAGTTTCACCAAAATGGTCTGAAGCTCTGATTTCATTTCATCTTCGGCCTTTTTTTGCTCTATGGTTACGTCTGGTTACGTCTGGTTACGGGGTAAGAATAGCGCAACTATGTGTTGCATGCAACATAAAATCGCATGCAATCTTTAGTTTCATGCAACTGCTTCACTGTTTTATGGAAAATAACTTTAAAAAAGAGAGGGATAGACTCGGAATATCTCAAGAAAAAATTGCTGAGGTCTGTGATGTAACAAGACAAGCAATTTATAGATGGGAAAAAGGTAGCTCTATTCCATTTGATAAGCTGGCTAAGCTTGTGTCATTAGGATTTGATATTCAGTTCATTGTTACAGGTGTTCCAAGCTCTAATTTGAATCAGGTACAAGATAGACCTATGCCTGCTGAAGACAGCCTAGATGCCCGTGTCTCTAAATTTAACGAGACTCAGCAAGACATTATTAAAATGATGGTGCGGGAAATGGAACAGGCGGCAGAACGTGAGAAGCTTGCAAAAGATTTAGCGAGGCAAGCGATGGAAAATGGAAAAAAGCCATAGGCGTGATAGGAGTCAGGCTTAGGGAGCATTTATGTCGGGTAAGATGAAATTAAGCTTTTGCTGGCTGATAGGACATCGTTGGAAATTCGTCAGGGTTAGTTTAGAAGGGGATAAGGTTTTTGTGTGCCGTCGGTGTGGGCGGCACTATATACCCCATTGTGGGATTATTGATTAAGAAATCGACTAACAAAGGAGGATATAAGTGAAGGTAATCAAAACTATTTTGATGATATTAGGTCTTGGTTTCTTAGGTCTCATTGGGCTTGGTGTTTTTCTTGCGCCACCAGCAGATCAAAAACCATCACCACCGCAAACAGCGACTGCTAAACCTAGTGAGCCAACACCTAATCAGCGCATTGCCGCCCTAGTAAAAGAAAATAAAGAATACTTTGAAGCTAATCGTGAGCAGGTAATCAAAGAACTTGAACAGTCATTAGCAGCAGGCAAGTATCAAGAAGTTCGTCAAACAGGTGGGCGTTATCAAGATTTTGATGAGTCGGTAAAACGTATGGTGATGGAAGCTGATGTCGCAGCACAAACCAATATCATTCAAAAGCTAAAAACACTAAGAGAATTAGCAAAGGCATATCCAGACGAACAAGGCTATCAAACACAAATAGCTAAGCTTGAACAAAAACAAAAAGAACAACAGGCCAATGCAGAGGAACAGCGTTTAATCAATACTGCGATGAAGCGTTGGAACTTCAGCACTAAAAAATCATCCTTGGATGATACTTTGAGTGTTTATATGGCTGTTCAGGCTAATGAGGTATTTGCAGGCACACTTAATAAGCCTACTCGCGCATCTTTGCATTTGCGTTGTGCTGAGAATACAACAGCGTTTTATATCGATTGGGATGTGTTTCTAAGTACCAGAAATATCAATATGACTTATCGTATAGATGAGCAAAAAGCTGTCACTAAGCGTTTTGATGTCTCCTCAGACCATAAGGCGTTAGGCTATTTTGGCGGTGGTCAGAGCATCCCCTTCATCAAGTCCATGCTAGGACATAACAAACTTCTAACTCAAGTCACGCCCTATGGTGCTAACCCTGTCACTGTGACATTTGACATCTCTGGATTGGACAAGGCCATTGGTGCATTAAGAAGGTCTTGTGGCTGGTAAAGATAAACCAACCGTATGGCTAAAACCATGCGGTTTTTTTATAACCAAAAAAACGCCTTCTCTGCGCGTTTAACAAGCGATGTGCTACCATTGCTTATGAATTCACAAACAGCCGCTTTATAAAGCGATTGAAGCGCGTTTAAGACTGCTTTACACCTCTTATTTTACCCTCCCCTTTCTGCCTAACGCTCTCACAGGCAAAATTTAAGAATTAATTCCATCAGGCTGATTTGCTACACAGGTGCATCATGCACCCATGAAAACGAATATCGGTGTAGCAATCTGTTCCATTATTCAAGCTGACAATGCCTTTCAGGTGTTGCCGTCTGGTTTGTTTCGAGCCAGCGACGGACGACCAGAAGGGATTGCTGGTTGGCAAGTGCTTAACCCTCAAAAGCTGTTGGCAACCCTCGCCCAACGTAAAAACGACTACTTAATCGATTACGAACATCAAATTTTAGCGGCGGCTACCAATGGTAAACCTGCACCCGCTGCGGGTTGGTTACGTCCTACCAGTTTTGAATGGCGTGCTGATGGCTTATTTGCTCTTGCACCTAAATGGACTGCTGCCGCCAAAACACACATTGATGGCGACGAATACCGATATATCTCCCCCGTCTTTCAATACCTGCCAGATACCGGTGAGGTTATCAATCTGCTGCACATTGGTTTAACCAACGACCCTGCCCTTGATGGCATGTTGGGGGTTGCTGCCGCTGCTGCTGCACGATTTGGTGAAACTATTCAAGAGGACACGCCACCCGTGAAACCAGAGACTTTAGCAATGCTCGGTTTGCCAGCCAATGCAACTGAACAGCAAATTGAAGTGGCGATTGCCACTCTGCAACAAAAAACGGCTGCCCCCCCTGAAAACACAGATGTGCAACAAGGGTTAGCTGCTTTATCGGCAAAATTCGACAGCTTCATTCAAGCCCAAGAGCAAACTAATCGCTCTGCGCTCATTGCTGCCAATGCTGCAAAGCTCCCTACCCCAGAGCTGCGTGACTGGGCTGCAAAAACGGATACCGCTACGCTCACCGCTTTTTTAAGTGCAGCCGCTCCAATCGCTGCCTTATCTGGCACACAAACCGATGGTAAAGCTCCCGAAACCAACGGCACACCAAAACTCACACCTGAAGAACAAGCTGCGTGCAAAGCACTGGGCTTAACTGAAGCTGAGTTCGACAAAGGGCGGATTTAACAATGGCCTTAGTTGCTGAACGTGACACAAAAGAAATGCGCGGTGGGGTTCATTCATATCCTATGGCTGCCGATGCCGTTTGTTGGGCGGGTGGTGTTGGTGTTCTCAATGCGGGCTACGCTGAAGCGGCTTCAACTGCAACAGGCTTAGTGTGTGTTGGGCGGATTGAAGAAAGTATGGATAACACGGGCGGGGCAGATGGTGACTTATCTGTTCTGGTGCGTGAGGGCATCTTCAAATTTAACAATTCTGCTGCTGCTGACCTGATTGAACAAGATGATGTGGGCAGCATTGCCTACCTCGTAGATGACGAAACAGTGGCATTAACCAATGGT
>QKBZ01000163.1 GCA_003245895.1 Beggiatoa sp. | reverse complement strand
AGGTCAAGCAGATTTTGTTTTAAAAACCATAAAACTTATTTTTTTTAACATAAACTAAGTTTTTTGTTTACAAATATTTTAACCTACTAATCATTTTCTTCACAGAAAAACACAATATTTACAAGGCTGTTACCTTTTTACACACAATGCAACATATACAAACAATTAAACCTAAGCAAATGAAAAATAATACTTTTTTTTGGTAAGCTTATCATTAGCTAAGAGGATGCAAGTGTTTCTTGTTGTACTGCTTTATGCAATAGGTTTTTCAGTTTCTTAATTTCAAACTGCTGGCATAGTTGTTCTGTATAACGGACAAAACCTTCTAATTCGGTGTGTTGTTGTAATAGTTGATTTACTTTTGTTTGCACTGCTTTTAAATTACCTGACTCTGCTAAATTATACAGCTTGGTTAAGTGTTCTAATGCAGGTAATTGCCACTGAGCCAACAGTTCATCTTCTAAATATTGATTATCATTTAAACGCGGATTAAATTTTTGTAACACTAATTGTAATTGAGGCAATTGCAAAGGGGCTGTTAATAAGTGATCATATTTTGCAGTTTCGGGTAACTGCAAAGCAAGTTCACTGTTCATACTATAGATAATAACAATTAAGTTTTTATAATGTGCACTATGCTGAAGTTCAATTAAAAAATGTATCACCTCAGTAATATTTAATGTTAAATTTATTAAGATGGCTTGTGGCAATAAGTTGGTCATTGTTAATTGACGTAACTGGCTTAATGCTTGGCTTAATGGTGAATGATAGCTTTGGAAGCCTAGCTGCCCTAATAAAGAACGATAATAAGCCAATTGTTGCTCATCTTCCTCAATGATTAAAATCGCCGCTGGATGTGTTAAATGAGCAGAAACATAGCTGTGTGTATCATGCACAACAGCTTTTTGTTGTTCAGGTAAACAGACTTGAAAGGAAAAACAACTGCCTTTACCTACCTGTGTTTCCAGTGATAATTCACCTTGCATCATACGCACTAATTGCTGTGTTAATGGTAAGCCTAAACCAATGCCTGACTGAGTGTTGTCATATTGAATCTCTGGCTGAAAAGGCGTAAATAAGCTTTGTAAACGCTCATCTGAGATACCGCAGCCCGTATCTTGCACTTTAGCCGTTAAATAGTCTTGCTGATAACTTAAATGTAAATACACGCCACCTTGTTGTGTAAAGCGAAAAGCATTGCTTAATAAATTTAATAAAATTTGCCGCAAGCGCTTTTCATCACCCAATACATTAAATGGAATTGCTGACCAGTTAAAGCGTTTATCCAAGGTTGCAACAGGGTAAGACTGTTCATTTAATACTAAGACAAACTCTAATTGCTGTTGTTCTGCTTGCAGTTGAAAATTGCTTAATAACTGATAGAAAAAAGCGTGCAAATAAATATCTTCAACATTTAAGCTTAAGCGACCTGTTTCTAGGCGAGATAAATCTAACACATCATTAATTAAGGTTAATAAATGTTCGCCACTGCGCTGAATTACATTTAAACCATTGATATGACCATTATTTAAACTGCGATCTCGTTGCAATAACTGGGTATAACCTAAAATAGCATTTAAAGGCGTGCGTAATTCATGACTCATATTAGCTAAAAAAGCACTTTTTGCATGATTTGCCATTTCTGCTAATTCTTTTGATTGTCTCAGTTGTTGCTCTTGTTGCTGCAATACGCGATTTTGTTCTGCTAATTCATGGGTGCGAATATTCACTTCTTCCGTTAAATGCTGATTATAATGTTTAAGAAAATCCTCAGCTTGTACACGATGCGTGATTTCTTGCAACACAAAAATAGCATAAGCCACTTGACCTAATTGATCCCAAATAGGTTCTCCAGAAATTTCTAAATGAATAACATGATCATCAAAGCGTATCACTAAATCAGGGATAGCACAGGGCTTGCCTAACAAAACATCTTTAATCGGTAATTTATCGCAAGGATAAGGCGTTTCTGTATCACGTTGATAAGGCGGATATTGTTGGCATAAAGCTAATGCAGATATTTGTGCTTGTGTATTTAAGATAGGAAATAATTGTGCTGATTTTCGGTTGTGATAAACAATATTAGCTTCTATGTTTAAAATTAATGTACTGACAGGTAACGCATCTAAAAACTGCTGTAAACGCTGCTCATCACCTCTAAGTTTTTTAATTAAAAAAGCTTGTTCTCGTGTTAAATCATATACCGCTTGTGATTGTTTAAAATAAGTCAGTGCGCTATTAACTGTTAACTCTAAATTTTTACTTTCCCACGGTTTGGTAATATAACTATACAAACGCGCCTGATTAACCGCATTGACAACCCCTTCCAAACTGGCTTGCCCTGTTAACATGATCTTAAAGCTATCCGGTGATAAGCGATGAATTTCTGCTAACACAGCATCCCCTTTTAACTGAGGCATTAAATAATCCACAATCACTAAAGGAATTTGCCAGCCATCCGCTAATAACTCTTTGACTAACTCAATGCCATCTTGCCCATTGTCAGCTAACTCAATAATGTATTCAGAGCCTAATAATCTTAATAACTCTGCTTTTAAGCTATGTAAAATTGTCAGTTCATCATCGATACAAATAATGGCAGCGTTATTGTTCATATAATCATTTTTCGTTATTCAGTTGGAAAATACACAAAAAAATAAGTATCATGTGGGCGACTGTTGACACGAATTTGACCTTGATGGCGAGCCACAATTTTTTGTGCAATGTCTAACCCTAAACCACAACCTTCTCCAGCAGGTTTAGTGGTAAAAAAGGGTTCAAAAATTCGGTTTTGTAAGCTATCAGGAATACCACAACCCGTGTCATGAAAACAAACTTCAATACCATTTGCAACTGTGTATAAACGAATGGTTAAAGTGCCATGATAACTCATTGCTTGTAAAGCATTATGTAATAAATTTGTCCAAACCTGTGTTAACTCATGTGGATAGCCTTGTAAAACAGCTACTTCTTCAAATTGTTTAATGAGTGTGACATTTTGCTTAAAAGTATTTTGATAAAGTGTTAACACAATATCCAAGGTTTCTTGAATTGAAACGGGAACTTTTTCACCATCATTGCCTTGTCGAGCAAAGTTTTTTAAGGCAAAAATAATCTTTTCCGAATGCTGTGTTGCTTCAATAATGGTATGGGTACTGCGCAATAAACTAGACCATTGATAGAGCAAATTAATAGCTTCTAATGGCTGCGAAGCTTTGAGCAAATGGGTCAGCACCGGATCAATTTGCGTGACACCAATATCAGTTAAGCGATCTGCCAATATTGCTGCTGGTTCTGCCGGAATTTCCGCGAGTTGCTGTTGTAACACACGCCGATTTTTGCGCTGTTCTTGCAATGATAAAACGGGAACAGGCGTTGTATAGTGTTGTGATAATTGCAGCCACGCCTGTTGTTGTTCAATATTTAACTGCTGCCATAATGTAGGAAATGCTTGTAATTCATGTAACAACACATGTTGTACTTGTTGCGCAGAAGATCGAATAGCCCCCAGTGGCGTATTCACTTCGTGGGCAATCCCTGCCACCAGTTGACCCAAGACCGCCATTTTTTCCGCATGAATTAATTCTTGCTGCGTTTGTTGTAAAGCTTGCAAGGCACTTTGTAAATCTTTATTTTTAATAGATAAGTCTGCTTCAGTGCGTTTTAAATTGGTAATATCAATAATCAAACCATCCCACACTGTGCTGCCATCCGCCTGCCGCGTTAAACGGGCATCACTACGCAACCAACGGGTATGACCGGATTGCAAAATGCGCCAACTGTGCTGCCATGTGTTGCCTGAGCGTTTCGCCTTTAAAAAGGAGTGTAATAAGGCAAAACGATCAAAAGCAGGTACCGACTGTAATAACAGTTCAGGATGTTGGCGAATTTGCCACGGACTAAAACCAAATACATTTAATACGCTAGGCGTAATATAAATAATACTAAACGTGCCATCAGCAAAATAACGTAGCTGATAAATCACGCCAGTAATATTAGCTTCTAAATTAGAAAAACGATTATCCCGTTGTTCGATTTGGCTCAACATTTCATTAAAGCCGTCCACTAATAAACCTAATTCATCTTCTGTGGTTTTAGGACAACGTAATTGATAGTTACGGCTTTTAATCACTTGTCGCATGGTGGATAACAATAAATAAATCGGTTGCGTAATGCGTTTTTGCAATATGCTAACGAACATAAAGGCAAAAAATAAGGCGATGATCAAAATAGCGATCATCATGCCTAAAAAACCTAAGATATGTACATATAACGGGCGTAAATCGCTGCTCAGTTGAATAACACCCAACAACTGTTCTTGTTCAGCAAATACCGGCAACCATACAATCAAAGTGTGATTTTGTACGTGATAATGCGCTTGCATCAAGGAAGCAGAGGGCAGCAAAGGCACTTGCAATGCATCAGGATTTCCCGCTTGTGTATATTGCGCAAACACCTGACCATCAGGTAGCAAGACCGTTGCAGAACTGATTTGAGAAATAGCTTGCAATGTACTTAATTGCTGTTCTATCAAACTGTTATCGTTTGCTAATAAGGCAGCACGAGTATTTAAAGCAACCACCCCTGCTAAATTAAACAACTCGTTTACAACATCCCGCTGAAAGTAAAACAACTCTTGAACAGAAAAGCCAATCATTGATAAAAATAGCACTAAAGTGCTGGCAAAGGTAATAATGATTTTTAATTTACTTCGGATAGAAACTTTTTGGAGAAAGTGAGCATACTTCATTGCACTGACCATGACATTTTAACAAACACAGTATAACGGATGATGGATTAATAACACGTTAATAATGTGCATAAATACATAATTAGAATAGGGTAAATGGTGTTGTGTTCGGTGGAAGGCATGCACGGTGTAGGGTGTGCGAAATCCCACAAGGTATGCCGTTTGATAAACCGTTGTCGTTGAGGTGGGATTTTGCCCACCAAACCTCGCACGGTGGGCAAAACGCCGATAAAGCTCGGAAACACCCCCAACGTCTCGGCGGCGTTTCGCCCACCCTATAACACCACTCAACGAAAAACCCTCACATCATCACAAAGCGGCTTGACAAATTCCCTGATGCAGAAAGCGTTGACGAATCTCGAATGGCTACGCATTATTAATCACACGGTGTCATATTTTTGTGTCAGTATCGACTCATACGACACCGGAAAGCATGCGAGTTGCTCACCGATTCCCGTTCATCCGATAAGGTAGCTCACAATGATTGTGATTAAAGATCGACGACGTTTTGAAGAAGTGCGAAAAGCGATTGTCAGTGGCACATGTCCGCCCTCAACTGGCCAATTGAAAAAGCGCTATCACATGGACTATTACACCGCCCGTGATTATTTACGCAAATTACTGGAGGAAGGATTATTAGAACGCAATGAAATGAATAGCCATTATTCTGTTAAACCTGAAATTTTACAAAAACGCCAGCGCAAGCCTTACCACAGCGTAGGCTATGAACGGCGCGTATAACGCCGTTATCACTGCGTGTGTGCTGCACGCCAGTACGGAGCATGGGGTATCCGTTCGTTGTCTCAACGGATCATCCCAGCTCCAGTAAAAACCAGTTAAAAATTCACTGTTAACACCGTCTCCACGCCATTACGGTCAACCGTTAAATCCGCTGCACCGCCTGCCGTAAACGCCAACAACATCAATTTCAAACCGTTCAAATCTTTAATTTCTTGCCCTTTTAACTGCAACAACACATCGCCTTCCTTCACGCCTGCCCGTTGTGCAATCGAATCTGGCAACACTTCCAAAGCAATTAAGCGATCTGCAAACTCGCGCACAGCAACCCCTAAACGCGGAGCTAAACGCCCATCTAACGACGCAGACAACAACACGTAATCCGCAACCCCTGCTTCAATCTCATCGCCTTGTACAAGGGTGAGGAAAGGCACTGGCGTGCGTCGGAATACGCGATCAGGGATGCCATAACGGTGGCGAATGTGCCCATTGCCTGCCAACACCACCAAGCGCGTTGTGGGGTGCGTATCTACATAATGCGCGATGGTTTCCGCCATCGTCTCATCCCATAACAACTGTGCTTGCAAAAAGAAATCAGCATCTTGATGGCCTTGCCCCGTTTGATGTTGCTGAAACACCGCTTGTAAATCCGTTTTATATTGTACGTCGCTGGCATCTAATTCAGTCGGCAATGCTTGGCGTTGCGCGGTATCTAAACTGTCTAAGCCTTGTCTTGCCACTTGGCGACTGATAGTAGACGCAATATTCAACGCCACTAAAGGAATTTGCTGTTGTTTGGCAAACTGCAAAATCGGCTGATACAAGCCATAGTCGTATCCCCATTGGGTTAAATATTGAGATTGCGCTAAAAATTCTTGCTCACTCAACTGTCCAGCGATGTAAGCATCTAAGGTCGCTTGCTGGTTGCGTGGGAACATTTCTAAGCCAATCGCTAAGGCCGGATCACTGTTATGTAACAGTTCAATAATATTGAGCTGGTTCAGATGATGTGCAAAGCTATCGTGTTGTTCACCAATATAAACAATGCGTTGCTGCAATAACTCTGCGGATAATTCAGTTAAATTACGTGCAGCACTAGGCGCGATCACCTGCGTTTCAGGACGGGTAAACACCGTCACACCCATCGCACTGCTCGCCACTTTTGACATCACTTCTTGCTGCTGATTTTGAAACTGTAACTCACTGTATTTACTGTAATGGGGTAAACGCATCGCATGATAATTAATCGCCTCAGCATCTTGTGCTTGCACTAACACAACCTGCGCTTGTGCGTTATACGGATGACGACGCACACTCACCCAAAGCGCGGTTTGTTCTGGTACGCTTACATTGGCAAATAATTGTTTTACCAAAGGATGATCCAAAGCAGTGGTTAAAATCGTATTCTGACGCACATCAGCAAAGGTCAATTCATCTGGCGTTTTTACCATGACTTCAACCGGTGCTAATTGCGCTAGTAACGGTTGATATAAAGCTTGCTGTTCTGCCGGAATGGCGGCAATTAAGCGGCGTTGCCCTAACACGCTGTCTAAAATTGGCGGGCATTCTTCAGGGCTTAACTGACGCATTAAGGCATATTCAGGGTCTAATTGTATCGACAGTGGCGGCGCATCCAATACCCATGTAACAGACTGTTTTTGCTCAGTTAGCTGCACCGTTCTCCATTCCTCGCCGCTCGATAAATTCAAGCGAAACGGCACATTTAATTGATAAGGCGGATTCGTCGATTGCATTAAGTCAAAGGAAAATTGCAATTGTCCCGCTACCATTTGCAGCTTGGGCTGACTCACACTCAAGGCCGGTAACACAGAGCGATCTAACCATTGCTGAAAAAACGCGCTTAAATCTTGTGCTGCAACCTGTGTAAAGACTTGTTCTAGCGTTTGCCAACTGGCATTTTGAAATGCGTAGTCAGTTAATAATTGGCGCACTGCCGTTAAAAAAGTCTCCTCGCCTAACTGTTGCCGCAACATATGAAACAACAACATGCCTTTGTTATAGGCCACAGCACGGGTTAACTTATATTGTCGCAAAGCAAAACCGTAATCCTCTGGCTTCATCTCTGACAGCCAATACGCTTGATATTTCAATAAAATTTCTTTGCGATACGCCGCATCTTGTCCTGTTTGCTGTTGATAATAATGCTCCGCCAAATACAGCGTTAAGCCTTCCGTCCAATTGCCGCCTCGCTGATCGCCATACACATAATTGCCCAACCACTGATGCAAAATTTCATGACCTAAAGAGGTGTCAATGATAAAAGGTAAGCGTAATACCCGTTGCCCAATCAAGGTATAAGTCGGCATGGCGTAGCCGGTGGGCAGCAAATTCGCCACGACAGCAAAGCGTTGAAATGGATACGGGCTTAGCAACTGTTCGTATAAGGCTAAATAGCGGCTACTGGCAGCTAAATAGTCATCAATTAACGCTTCATCGTCTTGGAAAAAATACGCCGCTAATCGAATATCACGGTATTGCGTTTCTCGATATACATAATCTTTGGAGGCAGCAAGGTGTAATTGTGACAGAGGATGCGGGAAATCAAACTGAAACAACACTTTATCTGCGCTGTCTTGTTGCGTGATTTGGTTGGCTTCAGCATTGGCTAAAAAACCGCTGGGCAGGTGTAAGCTAAATTGATAAAGCACGTTCACCGTCGGGCGTGGATACCACAACCCCGTTAAAAACACATTGCGTTCATCAATCCAATTACCTTCAGATTCAATAGGTAAGCGTAACTGATATTGCAATTGCAGCGGCGTGTTTGCGGCTAACTCAAGCCTTAGCTGCTCAGGTTCAAGCTGTGCTGACGGATCAGAGACGGTGACGGTCATCGCAGGACTTAAGGTCAATTCAAGCGTTTGCGCCGTTTCGCTGCGTAATTCAATTCGCCCTGTCAGCAAGCGTTGTTCTGGCTGAACCTCTAAAGCAAATTGATACTGCAACGCAGCCCATACCGGCGCGTTCAACAGACACAACATGCCCATTAACATCAGCTTGACGTGTGTTTGCCAGCCCATGATCCCGCCTCCTCTTATCTGTGGTGTATTGCTGTCAATGGGGATGCGCAGAGTGCTAGACAATGTATTTGTGACATAGCGGCAATTTGTAGGTCGGATAAGGCGTTAGCCGTCATCCGACATTGGCATCTGAACCAAAGCAAACCACTTACGGCGGATGACGGCTTGTGCCTTATCCGCCCTACAAGATAGATAGCTAGAATACACATTAAACACCAAAACTAAACCTATGATATTGTTTTATATTTATTTTTTATTTACGATAAGTTTAGTTATCGTAACTTATCTAGCAAATCAAGGGCTTTAGACAACTATCACAAACTAAACTAATGATAGGCTTGATGATTTTATTCAGTTATCATTAGCATTTAATAATAGTAACGCTTCATTTTTTTAAACAAAAACGATTAGGAGCGCATAATGAACTCTGCGTTGCGGTTAGCCATTAAGCTGAGCATAAGTTTAATCAGCTTATGTATTTCATCAGCATTATTAGCACGAGACTACATCAGCGAATTTTCCTTATTCTTTACTTCTGATGGCCCTTATTCTTATTCTGCAATTGATGAGAAAGATTACACAGGGGTCAAATTAAATATACTCACTTTAAAACCGCCTGTGATGGGTGGGCCAGCTTTATTGCACAGTGAGCAATTTGAGAAATTAACGGGGGCAGAATTAAATGTTATTGCCGTTGAATTAGCTGATTTATTTCCACGTTTAATGACTCCTTTTTTCACGGGGACACCCACTTGGGACGTGGTTTTATTTCCGCCAAACTGGGCAGGTGATGTGATGGCACCTGAGTATTTGTCACCTGTGCCGGAAAAAATGCTTAATTCTAAACAATGGCAAGAAACCATCTCTATTTACCGTTATTTACAGTATTGGGACGACAAAGCTTACGGCATTCCTATTGATGGTGATAAATTATTTTTAACCTATCGTTTAGACGCACTCGGCAATCCAAAATACCAAGCACAATTTAAAGAAAAATATGGCTATGACTTACAGCCTCCACGCACTTGGGAAGAACATAAAGATATAGCAGAATTTTTCCACGGTTGGGATTGGGATGATGATGGTGAAATAGAATATGGTGCGGTCGAAATGACCAATCCTGATGAGCATTTATTTTGGCAATTCATTGCACACGTTGCACCGTATGCCAAACATCCTAAAGTAGGTGGCGGCTTCTTCTTTGACGCTAAAGATATGACCCCGTTGATTAATACACCGGGTTGGGAACAAGGCTTAAAAGATATGATTGCCCTAAAAGCGTATTACCCACCAGAAGGGCGCAATTTTGGTTTAGCGGATGTCATTTACCAATTCGGCGGCGGCGGCAGTGCGTTGCAAGTTAGCTGGGACGATGGTTTTATTCAAGCAATGGGCGAACGCTCTAGCATTAAAAATAAAGTGAGTACGGCATTAGCACCGGGTGCGAAAAAAGTTTGGAACCGTAAAACCCAGCAATGGGATGAATTTCCCGAGATCAATTACGCACCATTCATTGCATGGGGCGGCTGGATCACTGGCGTACCTAGTACAAGTCCCAATCAAGAAGCCGCATTCGATTTCCTAGGCTTTTTATCTAATCCTGAAAACCAAGCATATGATTTAACCATTGGTAATTACGGTGTTAACCCTTATCGCAAACAAGATTTTAACCCTAGTTTCTGGGTAGAACGTGCAGGTTTTTCCGAACAAGTTGCTAAGGATTATACAGCGACGTTAAAAGCTACGTTAAATCATCCTAATCGTGTATTTGATTTACGCATTCCCGCCAATCATTTATATGTACAAGCCTTATCTAAGGCAGTAGCACAAGCTTTAAAAGGTAAACTAAAACCACAAGCAGCATTAGATCAAGCAGCAAAAGAATGGGACAGTATTACTTTACGTGTTGGATTAGAAAAACAAAAAGCGGCTTATCAAGAGTTAGTTAAGTTAGAATATCGCAAATAATGTTCGCTGGTTTGAATTAAGTAAGGTGTTGTATTAAGTCTTGTAGGGCGGATAAGGCATTAGCCGTCATCCGCCGCAAGTGGCTTGGTGCAGGCTTCAACTGTGTTATGTCGGATGATGGCTACGCCTTATCCGACCTACAAAATCGCTTAATTTAATGGCAGTGAAGCTAATATCTGCGTATCACTCAAAGCAAAGCATCACAAACAGAAAAAGGTGCATGCAATAGATACGCTTTGTACCTCTGCAAACCCTATTTAGAATCATGAAGATTTTTCAACAAGTTTACTCGTCACTACTTAGTAAAAAATATCGCTTTTTACTAATTGCATTACTGCTCTTCGTTTGCATCGATGTCGGTGTGTTAATCCCTAATTTTGTGCTTTCACAACACATTCAATATGACGCAATTACGGTCAATTTAGCAGGTCGTCAACGCATGTTATCGCAGCGCATGGTTAAAGCATTATCGCTTATGCAGCTTGCTCAAGCGCAACAAGACATGGACGCACTCAGGAAAAGGCAACAAGAGTTTCAGGACACATTTCAATTATTTGATGCCACTATCAATGGCTTTATGTACGGTGGCGAAACGCGCGACACGAACGGAAAACCGTTTCAACTTCATGCTGTTAGCTCGCAAACAGCTAAACATATCATGCAGCAAGCCTATTCATTGTGGACGCATAACAAAACCTTATTAAGCCTTTTTTTGCAACCTGAATCAGAACAGACGTTTAATGCTGAGACATGGCTGCAACTGAAACAAATTCAAGATAATCACTTACAACTGTTGAACTTAATGAACCAATTGACACTGGAATTAGAGCGTTTAACCAGTGATCAAGCAGGCTTGATTCAGGTGATACAGTTCACGGGGATTATATTAATTGCACTCAACTTTTTATTTTTCATCTCGCATGTGTTAGTACGTTTGCGCCAACAAGATCAACAAGTCGAGCAATCCGCCCAACAGGCCATCGAAGCCAGTCGTGCTAAAAGCGAATTTTTAGCCAATATGAGCCATGAAATTCGCACCCCGATGAATGGTGTGTTAGGGATGTTATCGTTAGCTTTAGAAACAGAATTAACACCGCTACAACGCGAATATTTACACATTGCCAGCCAATCGAGTGATACTTTGCTCGCATTAATCAATGATATTTTAGATTATTCCAAAATTGAAGCCGGTCACTTAGAGCTTGAGCAAATCAGCTTCTCGCCACGACAAGCTGTTGAAGATGCACTGGATTTGTTATCAGAACAAGCCTGCGAAAAAGGGCTAGAACTGGGGGCTTTATGCGATCCGAACATGCCAGAACAGCTATTAGGCGATCCCACTCGCTTTCGACAAATTCTTATTAACTTAGTGGGCAATGCCATTAAATTCACTGATCACGGTGAAGTGTCAGTGAAGTTGCAACAGCAAGTACGCTCTGATGAAACAGCGTTTTTAATCTGTGAAGTCACAGATACAGGGATTGGTATTGATGAACAAGTGCAAGACAAGATTTTTCAATCATTTTCACAGGCAGACGGTTCAACAACGCGCAAATATGGTGGCACAGGACTGGGTTTGTCATTATGCCAGCGTCTAGTGACATTGATGAAAGGTGAAATCGGGGTACGTTCACAACTGGGACAAGGTAGCACTTTCTGGTTTTCTATCCCTATACAAAAAACTGAACAAAACAGCTCGCCAATACTGACAGCCGTGCAAACATTGCAAGGACTTCGCGCCTTGATTGTCGATGACAATACAATTAACTGTCTTGTTTTAGAAGAAAATTTCCAGCATTGGGGCATTCACTATCAAACGTGCAATAGTGGACGGGAAGCATTAGAGGTAATGCACCAAGCGGTTAAACGTGATCAGCCGTTCCAATTTGCTGTGATCGATATGATGATGGAAGGCATGGACGGTTTGTCATTAAGTCGTGCGATTAAAACTAATCCACTCTTAGTCCCCACACGCTTAATTATGCTCAGTTCTCGCGCTCAACAAGGTGATCCAGAAGCCGCTAAGCGTGTCGGTTTTTCTGCTTATTTAACCAAGCCATTACGTCAAAGCAAATTGTATGAAACGATTTGTTTGGTGATGGGTTTGCAAGAAGGGGAAAGCAAGACGTTTATCACGCAACATACCTTGACTCAGCAAAAAGCATTAGCACAAAAAACACAGACTTTTGCAACTGACTATTCCATCTTGTTAGTTGAAGATAATGTTTTTAATCAAAAAGTAGCTATTAGCATGTTGCGACAATTGGGTTTAATTGCTGAAGTCGCGCATCATGGACAAGAGACATTAGAAAAACTACAACAAAAAGACTATCACTTGATCTTGATGGACTGTCACATGCCGGTTTTAGATGGTTATCAAGCTACAGCAGCCATTCGCCATTTAGAACAACAAGGCATACTCTCTAAACAAACCATTATTGCCATGACTGCGCATGCAATGGGTGATGCAAAAGAAACGTGCCTTGCAGCGGGCATGGATGACTATTTCTGTAAACCGTATAAGCTGCAAACCCTTAGCGATATGTTGCACTATTGGCTTAATGCAGATGAAAAGCCGATGAGCGCATTAAGGCAACAATCCGCCTAAGTATTACTGAATACATTCACCTTAGGCAATCAAAGCGATCCTTGTTGCGCATAACGTGCATTTTTGATTGATTATGAACGTAACGAAAGCCATACATAAACACTCATCTTTATTTCTGATTAGCCCGTCAAATAAATTTCCTTTTTTCTGATAAATATTCTCACTCACCCCGTATTTTTTACAAAATAAACTATACTTTTGTTAAGGATGTTTGCACGCACACCTGCGTCACACGCCTAGTCATCAGGCGGTAAAAATCGCTCGTTACTATAAAACGATAACACCGAGCCACACCAGCACTTTCACCCCCTGATGCCGCTATCTTGCACACCTTACACTACTAATTAATAAAGTGTCTTGATCGCGTTCCGCAGTCGTTTTCGGCTGTTTTAAACCAAAGGACTAACACTAAATGAGTGATAATAGTGAGGATACCATGCACAGAATCCCACATCTGGTTGCCGATATTGGTGCCACTAATGCCCGCTTAGCCTTAGCCAGTAGCGAACGGCAATTAACACAAGAACAAGTGTTTGATTGTGGTCGTTATGATAGCTTAAGTGCTGTTTTTAATACTTATTTAGCCCAGCTTGAAGAAAAGCCAGAAGCCGCCGCGATTGCCATTGCCAATCCCGTCATCGGTGATTTGGTAAAAATGACCAACCATCATTGGCAATTTTCTCGTGAAAATTTGCGTCGAGAGTTGCACTTAGAAAAATTAGTGGTGTTAAATGATTTCACCGCTTTAGCGATTGCCATTCCGCATTTACAACCGTATGAAGTGGTGCAATGTGGTGGCGGTGCTGCACACGTCAATGGTGCGATTGGTGTCTTAGGGCCAGGTAGCGGTTTAGGTGTTTCCGGCTTAATTTGGAGTGATGGCGATTGGCATCCTCTGGCCAGCGAAGGCGGTCACGCAACTTATACCCCTGTCAGCGAACGTGAACAACAAATGGCAATGGTTTTAGCACGCCGTTTTGGTCATGTTTCCTGTGAACGTGTCGTGTCTGGTCAAGGCTTAGTCAATGTTTATCAAGCCTTATGTGAATTAGATAGCGCACCTGCAGAAAACTTAAGTGCCGCAGATATTACACAACGTGCATTAGATAAAAGCTGTGAACGCTGTGTTGAAACAGTCGATATTTTCTGCGCCAGCTTAGGGACAATTGCCGGTAATTTAGCCTTAACCTTAGGCGCATTAGGTGGCATTTATTTAGGTGGTGGCATCTTGCCAAAAATAATGCCTTTATTGCAACAATCTCAATTCCGTGAACGCTTTGAAGATAAAGGACGTTTCACACATTATTTGTCTGAAATTCCTAGCTATGTAATCACGGCTGAATATCCTGCTTTAGCTGGTGCAATGATTGCGTTAGAAAAGTAAGCTTGCTCGATGTAGGGTGGAATAGCGCAGCGTATTCCACCTTAAAATTCTGCAAGTTGTTAATTAAGAATAGATTTTCTCGTTCCCACGTGCTTTGCGTGGGAATGCAGTCACGACGCGCTGCGTCGCGGGTTTGTTCCAAGATCGCGCTAAATCCATTGTTTAGTTCACTCGTGACGTGGCACGTCACGACTGCATTCCCAAATGGCATTTCACTGCCATTAAGTTAAGCGATTTTGTAGGTCGGATAAGGCGATAGCCGTCATCCGACATAACACAGTCGAAGCTTGCACTAAGCCACTCACGGCGGATGACGGCTAACGCCTTATCCGCCCTGTTATAACCCAGTCAATAGCCAAAATAAAAAGAAAACACTCGGCAATAGGTACACGAAAACTTCCACTTTGAAAAAATGCTTTTTTCATCGGAGTATTTCGTGTTGTCATTT
>QKBZ01000402.1 GCA_003245895.1 Beggiatoa sp. | reverse complement strand
TCTAAAAACGGAACGTCTTAACCATCTACATTTCCTTAATCAGACCGCTGTCCATGATTGTGTTCAACGCTATATCTGGTTTTACAACTACCGCAGATTACACTCTGCTATTGACTACATGACTCCACATCAGAAAAACTTATCCTTTCTAAATGTGGCTTAGATTTTCTACAAAAAAACTTGACCATTACAGTGGTAACTTCTACAATGATCCGCCTTCAAAGACAGGCTTCAAGCTTCTTCAATTCTCCACGATCAACAGAAAGTGTTATAAACAGGATTTGCTGTTTATACTGTTTATAACGGTTTCTGTTGATCGCACCAATATCTATCGCAGGAAGTTTCGTAACTTTCTGATTTTAAAAGGCTACTGACATAAGATAGCGTTGCTATATTGCAATCCTAAGTTATTGATTATAAAAAGATCAACAGAAACCGTTATAAACAGAAAGTGAAAGTAAGTTTAGTTTGAAACAAGCTTACAAACCATATTCACATGATCTTTGCTAGCCAAACCATAAATAAAAATTTTGAATTATAATAGTATTTTCTTATGGTTTTGGCGTGATGATACGAATAGAAAGTGTGGTAGTTTACGCATAACTTGTAAAGTTTATAAGAAAATTTTTTTTGGTAAATGCTTATAAAATAAGCTATTTGAAGTGAGCCATCTATAAGGCTTTATCTCGCAAAAACCATTTTTCTCGCTTGCTGCCACACACGTATCACGCTAAACTGACTAATTTTTTCCATGGCAGTCCTTTGGGCTGCTTTTTCAGTTTTAGGGGTCATGATATGGCGACGTTGATGTCTACCTACGCACGTTTACCCGTCACCTTCCAACGGGGCGAAGGCGCATGGTTGTGGGATACACAAGGCACTCGTTATTTAGATGCCTTATCAGGGATTGCAGTCTGTAGTTTAGGACATGCGCATCCAGCGATTACGCAAGCAATTTGCGAACAAGCCGGAACCCTGATGCACACCTCGAATGTTTACGGCATTGCGCATCAACAAGCGTTAGCCGATACCTTAGTGTCATTAAGTGGCATGGAAAGCGTATTCTTTTGCAACTCTGGCGCAGAAGCCAATGAAGCTGCCATTAAACTGTCTCGCTTACACGCACGACAACGCGGCATCGCAGAACCCGTCGTAGTCGTGGTCGAAGGCTCGTTTCATGGTCGTACCATGGCGACTTTAAGCGCGACAGGTAATGCTAAAATTCGTGATGGTTTTGAACCGCTGGTATCAAGCTTTGTGCGTGTACCTTATAACGACATCTCTGCCATGAAAGCCCTTGCCGATACGCGCCAAGACATCGTTGCTGTGTTAATAGAGCCAGTACAAGGTGAAGGCGGTATTGTGATCCCCGATGCTGATTATTTGCAGCAAGTGCGTGCTTTATGTGATCAACAACAGTGGTTGATGATGTTAGATGAAATTCAAACCGGTATCGGGCGCACAGGCCGCTGGTTTGGTTTCCAACACAGTGATATTCAACCTGATGTAATCACCTTAGCAAAAGCCTTAGGCAATGGCTTCCCGATTGGTGCCTGTTTAGCACGCGGTGCGGCAAACTTATTCCAAGCAGGCAACCACGGTTCTACCTTTGGCGGCAATCCCTTAGGCTGTCGCGTCGCCTTAACCGTATTAGAAACCATCGAGCAAAATAACTTAGTGGCACGCGCCGAGGTGTTAGGCCAACGCTTTGAAGCCGGTTTCCAACAGCGTTTAGCCAATATTGCAGGCGTGAAACAAATTCGGGTCAAAGGTTTAATGATTGGCATCGAATTAGACCGCCCTTGCGCTGAGTTAATGAAAGCAGCTTTAGCCAAACAATTATTAATCAACGTGACAGCCGGAAATACGATTCGGCTTTTACCCCCATTGATCCTCAGTGATGAACAAGTTGATGAAGTCATCACGGGTGTCAGCGACTTAGTCACCGCCTTTCTGGCTGAGCCAGCAGCGGTATAAGCAAGGAGCAGAGAAGTGGCCAGTCGTCATTTTTTAACCCTGCTGGATTTTTCCCCAGCAGAATTAAACCTGTTAATCCAACGTGCGATTGAATTAAAAGCGCGTCATAAAGCAGGTGATATTTACGAACCGTTGCGCGGCAAAGTGTTAGGGATGATTTTTGAAAAATCCTCTACCCGCACCCGTGTTTCCTTTGAAACGGCCATGTATCATTTTGGTGGACACGCCATCTTTTTATCACCGCGTGATACCCAATTAGGACGCGGCGAGCCAATTGAAGATAGCGCACGTGTGTTATCCAGCATGGTGGATTGCGTGATGATTCGCACCTTTGCCCATAGCACGGTCGAATTGTTCGCAGAATATTCCAAAGTACCAGTGATCAATGCTTTAACTGATGATCATCACCCTTGCCAGCTTTTAGCCGATATTCAAACCTTTGAAGAAGTGCGCGGCAGTATTCAAGGCAAAAAAGTAGTGTGGATTGGTGACGGCAATAATATGTGTCATTCCTATATTCACGCCGCCAAACAGTTCGATTTTGAATTGGTGGTTGCTTCACCAGAAGATTATCGACCTAACGCCGAGTTAGTGGCAGCACACAGTGATTATGTGCAAGTGATGGATGACCCATTAACTGCCACTTGTGGTGCTGATATTGTCACTACTGACGTATGGGCAAGTATGGGACAAGAAGAAGAGCAGAACCGCCGTGCTAAAGCGTTTGCAAATTATCAAGTGAATGCAGAGTTAATGCAGTTAGCACGCCCTGAAGCGATTTTCTTGCATTGTTTACCGGCACACCGTGGCGAAGAAGTCTGTGCCAGTGTGATTGATGGTGAACAAAGCTATGTATGGCAGCAAGCGGAAAACCGCTTACATGCGCAAAAAGCCTTGTTAGAATTTTTATTAGTCACACACACTTGAGTGTTGATGCAGTCGGCGGGACACGCCCGCCACTGCACATTGGCTTAACGCCAACCGTGTAACTGAAACCAGCCACTCCGGTTTAATACATCTTTAGAATAATCGCGGCCTGTAGTATTGGCATCGATGTCTAAACCTGCACTATACGCATTCCACGTTGCGGTCGCCCCGCCGTTATACGCCGCTAAAATACCGCGTAATAATAATTCTTGTGGTAAGCCTTTTTTAGTTAAAAAAGTACGCGCTTGGTCTAATACTTGGCAAGCGTACAAAATATTCTCTTTCGGCTCATACCATGCCCCTGTGCGGGCAAATTCGTGCCAATCATAATCAATTTGCATTAAGCCACGACCATAACCTGGTCCATCAGGTGGTTCTGCCGTGGTGCGGCTACCACGCGGTTGCCGACGCGCAAAGTCACCACGTCCACCAGGGCCGACTGGTTTTAATGCCAAGCCCCAGTGTGATTCACGAGAACCTAAACCACATAACACTGAGGGAGAAAATTGATAACGGCTAGCCGCTAACTCAATAATGCCTGAATAATTTTGTGCAGCTTGTAACTGCTGCATCATGGTCGCGTTATCTTTAGCCATTGTGGTGGCAAAACGACCTGTAGTCGGTTTATCCGGTAACGGGCTAGGCGTTGAAGTCACCGTTGGTGCTTCAGGCGCTTTTAACGGATTAAATAAACGACGGAAAAAATTAAAAAACGGCGAGCCGGGTTGTTCCATGAACCAGTCCTCCAAAGGGTAACGGCGAATAAGAATCACTAGCGAATTGTACAGCTTAAACGGTTAGCCTGATAGGCTTGCACTAAGTTTGTACCTTCCCAAATACCTTCCTGACGATTGCCATTAGAATCGGTATAAATGCCTAAGCCTGCCATGTTACCTTGGCTAAATTGACCGCAAAAGGTCGCACCGTTTGACCAAGTGTATAAACCCCAGCCATGAATCACACCGGATTTAAACTCCCCTTTATAAGTATCCACCCCCGTTGCAACCCCTTGCCCATTGGCACGACTTTGTTGGTCACAACTGCCAGTGTACGTGCCATTGACATACGGTTCAGCCACATAACAGCCTTGATGTTCTGGTACTGAGGAACACGCTGCCATGAAGGCGGTTAACCCTAAAATTGCCCATTGATAATATGCTGTTTTCACAAACAATCCTCCGCAAAATAAAGTCCGTTTTTTCTCTAGCTTTAGCATTGTAGGGTGTGCGAAATCCCACAAGGTATATCGTTTGATAATCCGTTGTCGTTGAGGTGGGATTTTGCCCACCAAACCCCGCACGGTGGGCAAAACGCCGATGAAGCTCGGAAACAGCCTCAGCTTCTCGGCGGCGTTTCGCACACCCTACAACCGTGCATGCCTTAATTTAATGGCAGTGACCTATCTGTCTGTCTTAAGCCATCACTCTGCCTTAAAGTGATGACAGTCGCGTTAAACCTCAAGGTAAGCCAGTTTATAATCACTTGGCTTTCCCGTAACATAGCTTAAACGCAGACACTTTGTATAAACTTTTATAATACGAAAATCAGGTGGTCAAACCGTCTATCTAAGTTTAAAACAAGTGTTTGCCTGAATAATTAAAACATTTATTAAGCAAAATCGATATATTTTTATTAGTGATCTGCTTTAGCAAAAACGTGAGCTTGCTCACTAAAATTGCTACATTGTATTAGCAATTTATTATCAATTAGCTTTACACTGAATATTGCTTGATATGCAGTCTATTAAATATTTTTCTTTTCATCTTAATTAAGGACGTGATATGTGTGGAATTATTGGTGCTGTGGCAGAGCGTGATGTGGTTCCTATTCTGCTTGAAGGTTTAAAACGCTTAGAATACCGTGGTTATGACTCTGCGGGTTTAGCTGTAATTGACCAAGCTTTACAAGGGCTTAAACGTGAGCGCATTATTGGTAAAGTGCATAAATTAGAAGAAGCACTGAAACAGCACTCTTTATATTCTCCCATTGGCATTGCTCACACCCGCTGGGCAACTCACGGTAAACCCTCTTGCGAAAATGCGCACCCTCATTTTGCTAAAGATAAAGTGGCGGTAGTGCATAACGGCATTATTGAAAACTACCAAGCTTTGCGCACGCAGTTAGAAACCAAAGGCCATGTATTTGAATCTGAAACTGATACGGAAGTGATTCCGCATTTAATCCATGAATTTTGGTTAGAGACAGATTGTTTAGAAACCGCCTTTGTACGCAGCTTGCAAGCCTTAGAAGGTAGTTATTCTGTTGCTATGTTAAGCCCGTTAGAACCAGGGAAATTATTTGCCGCCCGTCGCGGTAGCCCGTTAGTGATTGGGGTCGGGGTGGGCGAACACTTTGTGGCCTCTGACGTTGCTGCCTTAGTTTCTGTGACGCAACAAGTGATTTTCTTAGAAGAAGGTGACGTGGCTTACATCCAACGCGATTCTCTCGTGATTCACAATTCACGCGGCGAAGTGGTAGAGCGCGAAATTCATATCAGTCATGTACAAGCGGATGCGGTAGAGCGTGGCCAGTATCGCCATTACATGCAAAAAGAAATTTTTGAACAACCACATGCCTTACGCGATACCTTAGAAGGGCGTATTCACGATGGTCATGTGTTAGAAGCCGCTTTTGGTGCTTCCGCGCATAAGTTGTTTGAAGAAATCTATGCAGTGCAGATCATTGCTTGTGGCACCAGCTATCACGCGGGTTTAGTCGCCTCGCATTGGATTGAAACGTTGGCAAAATTACCCTGCTCGGTGGAAGTTGCCAGCGAGTTTCGTTATCGCCAACCACTGCCAAATCCGAATGCTTTAGTGGTCGCCATTTCCCAATCCGGTGAAACGGCAGATACCTTAGCCGCCTTACATGAAGCTAAACGCCTAGGTTTTGGCCCCAGTCTAGCCATTTGTAATGTGCCAGAAAGCTCTTTAGTCCGTGCAGCAGATATGAGTTTGATGACGCGCGCCGGTATCGAAATCGGTGTTGCCTCAACCAAAGCGTTTACCACACAATTACTCGCTTTATTGCTATTAACGGTGGTATTAGGCAAACGCAATGGCACCATTACCGAAATTGAGCAAAGCATTGTTAAAAGTTTAGAAAGCCTGCCAGATGCGGTAGATAAATTATTAAATCGGGTACATATGCCGATTAAAAATCTGGCGGAACGCTTTGCCGATAAATATCACTCGTTATTTTTAGGCCGTGGCATTCATTACCCTGTTGCTAAAGAAGGCGCGTTGAAGTTAAAAGAAATTTCGTATATTCACGCTGAAGCCTATCCTGCGGGCGAATTAAAGCATGGCCCTTTAGCCTTAGTTGATGCTGATATGCCAGTGATTGCAGTTGCGCCTAACGATGCCCTGCAAGAAAAACTGAAATCTAATTTAGAAGAAGTACATGCCCGAGGTGGTCAATTATTTATCTTTGCTGATCACCGCGCCATTATGCAGCCTTCGGATTACATTAAAGTGATTGAATTAGGCGAAGTTGACGAGTTACTTTCGCCCATTTTATACACTATTCCACTGCAATTATTGGCCTACCATGTGGCCTTAATTAAAGGGACAGATGTGGATCAACCGCGTAATTTAGCGAAATCAGTGACGGTGGAGTAATCCCGTTTTGTAGGGTTTGCGCCGCGCTCTGTAAAAAATGTAGGTCGTATAAGCGCAGCGTCATACGACGTTGACGGCGGATGACGGCTAACGCCTTATCCGCCCTACATGCCTTCCCTTTTCCTTTCCCATTCAGATCACAATTCCTCTGCTTTACTTTCAAAATCGTTATGTAGTATTGTACACAACGCTACAACATTTTGTAGAAGATTTTCGACATCAAAATAATTTTCAGCATTAAAATCAGCCTATTACAAAATGGCTTAATCTTTGCTGAAAGCCTAGAGACAACATCTTTTTTGGAGAAAAAACGATTATGCGTTGGCATCAAGTGAAGTTATTCGCGGTCTGTGCTTTTGTATTGAGCAGCAGCTTAAGTTATGCAGCAGAAGTGCATGTGGCAGTTGCCGCAAACTTTTTACAACCTTTGGAAAAACTACAAAGCAAGTTTGAACAAGACACAGGACATACGCTGCTGATTAGCTCTGGCTCTACCGGTCAACTGTATGCACAGATCAAAAACGGTGCACCGTTTGACGTGTTCTTAGGTGCTGATACCAAACGCCCTAAATTAACCATCGAAGACGGCGTGGCGGTTGCTGATACCTTATTTACTTATGCTAAAGGTGTATTGGTGTTATGGAGTGCCAAAGAAGGCTTTGTTGATGACAAAGGCGAAGTGTTAAAAACAGGCGACTTTAGCCATGTGTCGATTGCGAACCCTAAAACTGCCCCTTATGGCGCGGCAGCGATGGAAGTGTTAAGCAACTTAGGTTTAGCCGATAGCTTAAGCGATAAAATTGTCGAAGGCCAAAGCATTACCCAAACGTATCAATTTGTTGCAACGGGCAATGCCGAATTAGGTTTTGTCGCCTTGTCCCAGTTAAAAAGCAAACCAGAACTGCAAGGTAGTTATTGGATGATCGATAGCAGCTTGTATCAACCGATTGAGCAAGGGGCTGTTTTATTGAAAAATGGCGCAGAAAACGCGGCAGCACAGCAATTCCTCGCTTTTTTACAAAGTGATGCGGTAAAAGCCAGCATTGTTAATGATTTTGGTTATACCGTGCCTTAAAAATAATGGTTGTAGGTCGTATAAGCGCAGCGTTATACGACATAAGCGGCGGATAACGGCTTGCGCCTTATCCGCCCTACATCAAGCCCCTTTTTATACATTGAACAAAAGAGGATTTGACTGTGTTTGGAGTGCCTGTTAACTGGCAAGCCGTCAGCTTAACACTACAACTGGCGGCAATTAGCACCACAGTTTTATTAATCGTCGGCACCCCCTTCGCGTGGTGGCTGGCGAATACCCGTTGCTGGTGCAAAACGGTGTTAGAAGCAGTGGTTGCTTTGCCCTTGGTGTTACCGCCTACGGTGTTAGGTTTTTATTTATTAGTCATGTTAGGGCCTAATGGCTTTGTCGGTCAGCTTTGGCAAACTTTATTCGGTCATCATTTAGCGTTTACCTTTACTGGTTTAGTGATTGGTGCTTCTATTTCTTCCATTCCGTTTGTGGTGCAACCCTTACAAAATGCCTTTACCGCCATCGGTCGCCGTCCTGCGGAAGTGGCTGCCACTTTAGGCGCAAGACCCTTAGACTGCTTTTTTACGGTGATCATTCCGCTTGCTCGCTCCGGTTTTTTAACCGCAGCCACCTTAAGCTTTGCCCATACCATCGGCGAATTTGGCGTGATTTTAATGATCGGCGGCGGCATTGCAGGCAAAACAGAAGTGTTATCAATTGCCATTTTTGAGCATGTTGAAATGTTGGAATTCCGCGAGGCGCATATATTAGCAGGCGGTATGTTGTTATTTTCCTTCCTAGTGTTGATTACGCTTTATAGCTTGAACAAACGGTTATACCGCTCATGAGTTTGCATGGATTTTTTGAATTACAACAAGGGCAGTTTGAACTGTCGGTAAAATTTGCCATTCCTGCCAAAGGTGTAACGGCTTTATTTGGCCACTCAGGTTCGGGTAAGACAACCTTAATGCGTTGTATTGCGGGTTTAGAAAAAGCAAAACGTGGGCAATTGTTTTTTAACAATGTTTGCTGGCAAGACAGCGACAGCAAGTTATTTATGCCAACCTATTGCCGCCCATTAGGCTATGTGTTTCAAGAAGCTAGCTTATTTCCGCATTTATCGGTGCAAAAAAATTTACTGTATGGCATGAAACGCACGCCCAAAGCGGAACAACGGGTGGTCTTTGACGAGGCAGTGGCTTTACTAGGGGTAGAGCCTTTGTTACAGCGCAAGCCAGATCGTTTATCCGGCGGTGAACGACAACGGGTTGGTATTGCCCGCGCCTTGCTGACCAGTCCGCGCTTATTGCTGATGGATGAGCCAATGGCAGCCTTAGACGCGAACAGCAAAGCGGAAATTTTGCCTTATTTAGAAAAACTACATAACGAGTTATCCATTCCGGTGTTGTATATCACGCACGCTTTGCCCGAAGTGATGAAGCTGGCGGATTACATGATCATGATGAAGGCGGGCAAGATTCTTGCTGAAGGTGAATTACACAGTGTGTTAGAACGCCTCGATATGCCGTTTATGCAAACGGAAGAGGCTGGCAGCGTGATTGAAGCTACGGTCAGCGAACACGATCCACATTATCATTTAAGCACTTTGCGCTTTAACGGTGGACAAATTGTCGTGCCTTTATTAACGCATGCTGTAGGGACGCAAGTGCGGGTACGTGTCTCGGCGCGAGATGTTAGCGTGGCATTAGAAAATGAAACACAATCCAGTATTTTGAATATTTTACCAGCAGAAGTGATTGAAATGGTGGAAGATAATCAAGGCCATTTTATCGTCAAACTGGCGGTGGGCGAGGCGCGTTTATTTGCCCATATCAGTCGTAAATCTGTGGAGTTATTGCAATTGCGGCAAGGTTTAACACTGTATGCGCGTGTGAAAGGGATGGCCTTATTGTAGCGAGTATCGGCTTTATCCACGACACGGTGTATCAATCTCATTTTATCACCTGAGTTTGGAGTGCTTATGTCATGAGCAGTTCTGCATTATCGGTTGTACCCTCATTACATTTTCGGTTAGAGAGTACCACGCTACATTATTTAATGAGTTGTTATGCGCAATCACAATGCCCTGGCACGGCGGTCGCGATTGTGCAGCATTTAGATTTGCTCAGACAGCAACCGCAATTAAGCGATAATCAACGACATATGTACAGCGAAATGCTGAGTATGTGGGAAACTTTAGCCCCGAAAAAGCGACCACGGACAGGTAAACATGCGTGTCGGCATCAGCATAGCGCATAAAAAAAGACCTGATTCACAAAGGTGGATCAGGTCTTTTTTTGTGGCTTACCCTGTAGGATGGGCTGACGTAGGACAGCCCCTCGTTTACCGCGATGTTGGTTCTCACGACTGATGGGCTTCGTACCTCAGCCCATCCTACAAGTCAGCATCGCTTAACTTAAGCCACTTCGACAGGGATTTTACCAATCTTAGCTTGCCATTCAGCAGGGCCTGTTTTGTGTACAGAAGTACCGTTCACATCAACAGCAACCGTTACTGGCATATCTTCCACTTCAAACTCGTGGATGGCTTCCATGCCTAAATCTTCAAACGCCACTACGCGAGCCGCGCGAATGGCTTTAGACACTAAGTAAGCTGCACCGCCAACGCCCATTAAGTAAACAGCTTTATGTTTCTTAATCGCATCAATGGCTTGAGGGCCGCGCTCAGCTTTACCCACCATACCCATTAAGCCGGTTTTTTCCAGCATCATTTCGGTAAATTTGTCCATACGGGTTGCAGTAGTAGGGCCTGCTGGGCCAACCACTTCGTCACCTACTGGGTCTACTGGTCCCACGTAGTAAATAAAGCGATTTTTGAAATCCACTGCTTCTGGTAAAGATTCACCACGCGCAAACATATCGGCGATACGTTTATGTGCTGCGTCACGACCGGTTAATAATTTACCGCTTAATAATAAACGGTCACCCGGTTGCCATGTTTGGATTTCTTCATGGGTTACGGTGTCTAAGTTAACGCGGCGGGTTTGTTGGCTGGCTGCCCAAGTGACTTGTGGCCAGTCTTCTAATTTCGGTGCTTTTAAGTCCGCAGGGCCGCTGCCGTCTAAAGTGAAATGTGCGTGACGGGTCGCTGCACAGTTTGGAATCATCGCAACCGGTAAAGAGGCCGCATGTGTTGGGTAGTCTTTGATTTTAACGTCTAACACAGTGGTTAAACCGCCTAAACCTTGCGCCCCAATGCCTAAGGCATTTACTTTTTCATATAACTCGATACGCAATTCTTCAACACGGTTGCTAGGGCCACGCGCGATTAACTCTTGAATATCGATATGTTCCATTAAGGATTCTTTGGCCAACAACATGGCTTTTTCTGCCGTGCCGCCGATACCAATACCCAACATACCCGGAGGACACCAGCCAGCACCCATTAACGGTACTGTTTTTAACACCCAGTCCACAATGCTGTCACTAGGGTTTAGCATTACAAACTTAGATTTGTTTTCAGAACCACCACCTTTGGCTGCTAACTGCACTTCAACAGTATTGCCAGGGACTAATTCCATGTGTGTCACGGCTGGGGTGTTATCACGGCTGTTTTTGCGTGCACCGGCAGGGTCAAGCAGGACAGATGCGCGTAACTTATTATCAGGGTTGTTATAAGCGCGGCGTACACCTTCGTTGACTAAATCGGTGATGCTTGAAGCAGTATCAAATTTAACATCCATACCAATTTTTAAGAACACCACGGCAATACCGGTGTCTTGGCAAATCGGACGGTGGCCTTCAGCACTCATACGCGAGTTGACTAAAATCTGTGCCATCGCATCGCGAGCAGCTTCAGATTCTTCGCGCTCATAGGCTTTGCCTAAAGCTTGAATGTAATCAATCGGATGATAGTAAGAGATATACTGGAACCCATCAGCAATACTTTGAATAAAGTCTTCTTCTTTAATGATGGTGGTCATCATAACCTCACTTTGGGTGGTGAATCACAGCACTGGTGGTGTCCAGTGCTCACGGCTTGCTTTTAATTCGAGTGAATTGTTTTAAACCTGTTATTGTACATCATGCGCTTGAAGTGGGAGGGGAATTTTTTTAAATGCGTTTGCTAGTGCACCGTTATACAAGTTAACACCTAGGAAGGCTTGATAATGCAACCTATTATAAAATGGTAGTAGGTGGTCAAATTGATGGTGTCTCTTAGTTTTTTTCGTTCCCACGCAAAGCGACACTACCATTAAGTTAAGCGATTTTGTAGGTCGGATAAGGCGACAGCCGTCATCCGACATAACACAGTTGAAACTTGAACCAAGCCACTTGCGGCGGATGACGGCTTACGCCTTATCCGCCCTACAAGACTGATTCAGACAATTTGGCAGTTCTTTGACAGCCTCAAAGCGCGTGGGAGCCAGAAAAAAAACAGTTAAAACAATAAAGACTATTTGTACTAAATAATGTGCCTCTTTAAACGGTGATTATCTCTATGAGTACTCGGTATTTAAATTATTTCTTTCAGCCTCAATCCGTTGCCGTGTTCGGTGCTTCTGAAAAGCCTATGAGCATGGGCGGAATTGTGCTGCGTAATCTGCTAGATGCTGGCTTTAAAGGTCAACTGATGGCCGTTAATTTAAAGCCTTATCACAATGTTTATGGGGTACGTTGTTATAGCAGCGCACGTTCTTTGCCCAAAGTGCCTGAACTCGCGATTTTATGCACACCGCCACAAACCATTCCCAAAATTGTTAAAGAACTCGGCGTACACGGTGTGAAAGCAGTTTTAGTATTAACCGGCGGTATTTCACGGGCGCAAAGCAAAAACAATAAAATTTTAGAAGAATTTCAGCATTTTTTTAATGAATTATTAGGCTTTGAATTAGGACAGAAACCACCGCGTCTATTAAAAGATTTAATTCAAGGTGTAGCAAACCGTTATGACATGCGTTTAATGGGGCCAAATTGCATTGGCGTGTTATCCGCACAACACCAACTCAACGCCAGTTATGCCCACAGCAATATTTTAGCCGGACACATTGCCTTTATTGGCCAATCCGGTATTTTAAGCACCGCCATGATCGACTGGGCAAATGGGCGCGGCGTGGGTTTTTCACACTTCACCTCACTAGGTGACAGTGTGGAAGTTGAATTTGCGGATTTAATTGATTATTTAGTGGAAGACCCTAACGTCAAAGTTATTTTATTACATATCGAAACCATTCAATCTGCCCGCCGTTTTATTTCCGCTGTGCGTATGGCGGCGCGTAAAAAATTAGTGGTTGCTTTAAAAAGTGGTCGTTTCCCTGCCTCACAAGAATATGTCGAACCTATCCCACTCGGTTTAAGCAATGGTGACGTGGTATATCGCGCCATGTTTCGTCGCGCAGGGGCTTTGCGCTTAGAAAGTACCGATGAATTGCTTGATGCCTTAAGCGTGTTAACACGCATGAAACCACTGCACGGGCAACGTCTGGCCATTATCAGCAATGGGGTTGGCCCTAACTTACTGGCAGCAGATGCCTTATTGCGACACGGCGGCGAGTTAGCCAAACTTAGCAAGGCGACCTTAGAAGCCTTAGCGCCCTTATTGCCCCCCTTTTGGTCAAAACGCCACCCCATTGATTTAAATGCAGATGCAGGGCCTGAGCGTTATGCCCAAGTGTTATACCACGTTGCACAAGATGAGGGTGTAGACGCAATTTTGCTGAATTATGGCCCTAGTGTGCAAAGTGATGCGGAAGCCGTCGCCAATGCCGTTATCGACATGTGTCAGCAAGTGCCGTGTAATGTATTAACGTGCTGGCTGGGCATGAATAAAGTAGAAACGGCGCGTCAACAGTTTGATGCCGCAGGTATTCCTAATTTCATCACGCCAGAGGAAGCCATTTATGCCTTTATGCAAATGGTGGCACATCGGCAAACGCAAGAAGCCTTGCTGCAAACCCCGCCTTTGTTTTTAAACGAAAATGTGCGCCATCGGAAACAAGTATGGTCTATTGTGAATGAAGCCTTACACCGAGATCGTGAATGGTTAACACCTGAGGAAGCGGCACAAGTGCTGGCAGCTTATGACATACAACTAGCCCCTAGTGTGCAAGCCAATACGTTGGAAGCCTTATTACCGCAATTGGAGAACTTATCGCCGCCTTATATCATGCGTGCCGTGCATCCGGTGGTGTGTTATCCATTTCAGCAAAAAATTTCAGAAGACGCTTGTCAGCAACAGTTAAACCACGCCACTGCTGATAACATTGCGCAAGTGGCGGATATTTTACAAATGGAATTAGCGCGTTGGCGTTCAGAAAGTCCCATTTTAGGCTATAGCGTGCAAAGTCTGTATCAAGGGCAACATTCCTTAAAACTGCGCATTGGTATTAGTCGCCATAATAAATTAGGGGCTTTTATCTTGTTCAGCGCAGGTGGCAGTGCTTCACAGCATTTTGCAGAGCCAGTGGTTGAGTTATTGCCGATTAATTTGAAATTAGCGCGAGACTTAATTTGCAGCAGTAAAGTCGTAGCCTTATTTAGTGAATATAGCCAACACCCAGAACATGACATCCAACGCTTATGCGAAATGCTGGTGAGTTTGTCGCAAATTGTGGTCGATGTGCCGGTTATTAACACACTGGATATTAATCCCATCTTATTAAACCGCAAAGGGATTTTGCCATTACACGTAAAAATTGGACTGGGCGAAACCGCTGAATTAGCGATACAACCTTATCCAGAAGAATTGCAAAGCCAAGTCACTTTACAGGATGGTGAAGAAATTGCATTGCGTCCTATTCGAGGCGAGGATGAGCCAGCCCATTTGCGCTTTTTAGATCATTTAAGCCCTGAATCAATCCGTTATCGTTTTTTTCAGAATAAACACAACATTAGCCATTTAGAATTAGCGCGTTTAACACAAATTGATTACTCGCGAGAAATGGCTTTTATTGCCGTGGCACAGCGTGAGAAAGGTATGGAAACGGTTGGTGTAGTGCGTGCCTATACTGACCCCGATAACATTCAAGCAGAGTTTGCATTGATCGTCAGTGATCATGAAAAACGCCGTGGCTTAGGTGCGGTATTGACGCGAAAAATGATTGATTACTGCCAAAAACGTGGCACATTGCAGATGATTGGCACGGTATTGCCTGATAATGAGGCCATGTTACAACTGGTGCGCCATCTTGGCTTTAGTGTCAATTATGCACGCGAAGAAGAAGTGATGAAAATTACTTTATTATTAAATACCCCAAGTTCTAGCTGGCAACAAGAACGCTTGTGGTAATCTGTCATTAACACATCATTAGCGTATAATCAAAAAAATAATAATGTAATGACGAACTATAAAACTCTTTTATGAGTGCAGACTATGGCAAGCTTGCGATGAATATGAAACCACGTCATTTTACTACTAAACTTTACACCACTTTTATTATTATAACCTTACAGATTTTAGTCATTAGCTTATTAGCCTCTTATGTGTTTTATCAATATGATTTAGTAATAAAAGAAGCCTCAGAAGAAACTTTACCCACCATTATTAGCGCATTACGTTTATCAGAACAAAGCAATCAACTCGCAAGCTTTGCTCCCACACTTGCCGCCGCAGAAAGTGCTAGCCAATTAGATGCAACATATGCACAACTGTCACGCACATTAGATGATATTCGACAAAATTTAACCAAACTAGACAATTATGCGAATCAACTGCCCTTAACCACTATTCGCAATACAGTGGAAGAAATGGCGGATCATTTGGCGCGTT
>QKBZ01000406.1 GCA_003245895.1 Beggiatoa sp. | reverse complement strand
TCTCTTTTTTTTGTACTATAGCTGACTACAAGAAGCGTATTTTTACAGCAAAATTAAATCTGTGTAGACACCTTTGCCCGCTGGGAGAGGATTTCAGCACTTAGCTGTTTTATTTGCAGGGAACAGACTGCTATTATGATCACAAGTGCCTTTTTGAGTCTGTCATCTTAGGGTGAATCTGTGTTCAATCTCTCAAATTGTGCGCTTTTTTTATTTTACGCAGTGCAGAACGTAGGGCGGATAAGGCGTAAGCCGTCATCCGCCATAAACTTCAGCATTTGATCTGAAGCAGGATATTGCAAAAATATTATTTAGATTTCTGTACTGTTCATCCTGACTCAGAACGGCGGATGACGGCTATCGCCTTATCCGCCCTACAACTTGCCCACAACACAGACACGCTAGCCCAGTCACTCAATGCACTTCATACCCGTTAGGACATCTAGTTATGCAGTATTTTAATGGTCGTCGTTCCACCGTGCTCGCACAACGTGGCGCGTGTGCAACCAGTCAACCTTTAGCCGCCCAAGCCGGTTTACAAATGCTGATGGCGGGCGGAAATGCAGTCGATGCTGCTGTGGCGGCGGCGGCGGCACTTTCTGTGGTCGAACCGATGTCAACCGGCTTAGGCGGTGATTTATTCTGCTTAATTTGGAAAGCCAAAGACCGTAAGGTTAGAGCGTTAAACAGCAGTGGTCGCGCTTCAGAAAATGCTGATGCAGAAAACATGCGGCAAAAAGGCTATCAACGCATGCCTTTATCTGGCCCTGATGTCGCCTGCTCTGTCACCGTACCGGGCACGGTGGCGGGTTGGGATGCCGCTTTGAAAAAACACGGGCGGATGACATTTAACGAAGTGTTACAACCGGCGTTAATGTACGCCAAAACCGGATTTCCGGTATCTGAATTGATTGCACAAATGTGGCAAGCCAACGAAGATAAATTAACCGAACACGCCTCCGGTCAAGAATTACTGTATAACGGTCGTGCGCCACGTTACGGCGAAGTGATGCGCTTGCCAACTATGGCCAATACGCTGGAATTGATACGCGAAGGCGGTGCCAGTGCTTTTTATGAAGGCTTGTTAGCACAACGCATTGCATCTTATGTGCAATCGCATGGTGGTTGGTTAACCACAGAAGATTTAAGAAACCATGTTGCAACATGGGAAGAACCGATTTGCAGCCAATATCGCGGGGTCACGGTGTGGGAATGCCCACCTAATGGTCAAGGTTTAGCAGCCTTATTGGCCTTAAACGTCGCTGAACAATTTGAGTTAGGCAGTTTTGCTGCGCAATCCGTTGAGCGTTACCACTATTTGATCGAATCCATGCGCTTAGGCTTCGCCGATGCCTTGTATTTTATCTCTGACCCTAGCGTGCACCCTGTCCCCGTCACCGAATTATTGCACCCTGACTATACCCGCAAACGCGCAAGCTTAATCCGGCCTGATCGCGCCATGAACAATGTGCATTATGGCAACCCCTATCAAGGCAGCGATACCGTTTACGTCACTGCTGTAGATTCCGAAGGCAATGCCTGTTCTTTAATTAACAGCACTTTCCAAAATTTTGGCAGTGGTTTAGTGGTGCCAGAAACCGGCATTAGTTTGCAGAATCGTGGCGCGGGTTTCTCCCTAGACCCTGATCATCCTGCCTGTTTAGAAGCAGGTAAACGGCCTTACCATACCATTATTCCTGCGATGGCAACCCGTGGCGATGACTTATGGTTAAGCTTTGGCGTGATGGGTGCATTTCAACAACCACAAGGCCATTTGCAAGTGATTTCTAACATGGTCGATTACGGCATGGACCCACAGCAAGCCTTAGATGCCTTGCGCTTTAGCATTGAATTAGAAAGTCAAACCGTGCGTTTAGAAGCCGGTGTCAGTGCCAGTGTGATCGACGGTTTACAACAACGTGGGCATCAAATCCAATTAATCGACGGCTGGCAGCGTATGGAATTTGGCGGCGGGCAAATCATCATGCGTAATCCCGAAACAGGGGTATTATCTGCTGGTTCAGAACCGCGTAAGGATGGAGCAGCAGTTGGTTTCTAAGGCGTTTTCTTTCGTCAATGACATAGGTACATTCACAGCATGAGCATTGCGGAACAGGTACAAACAGGCACATTATTAATCGTTGATGATGTACCGAATAATCTACGGGTGTTATTTGATTATTTAAAGCATTACAACTTTAAATTAAGAATTGCTCGTGATGGCGAAGACGCGCTGCGGCAAGTCGCTTTAGCACCGCCAGATTTAATTTTATTAGATGTCATGATGCCGGTTTTAGATGGCTTTGAAACTTGTCGCCGATTAAAAGCAAATGATGAAACTTGCCATATCCCCGTTATTTTTATGACGGCATTAAATGATACTTTGGATAAAGTCAAAGGCTTTGAGTTAGGTGCAGTAGATTACATCACTAAACCATTTCAACCTGAAGAAGTATTAATGCGCATTAACACGCATTTAACGATACAAAAGCTACAGCATACCTTAACGCAAAAAAATCAGTTATTACAGCAGCAAAATGAAGAATTAGAAGCCTTTGCACACACCGTTGCACATGATTTAAAAAACCCTTTAAGCACCATTGTCAATTTCATCGGCATTTTGTCAGATGATTATATGGAACGCTTTGACGATCAAACTTTGCAATTATTAAAAACCATTGAGCAAGAAAGCTGGCGCAGCTTTGAAATCATTGATGCTTTGTTATTGCTTGCCAGCACACGACGTAAGCGGGTGTACATGAGCTTACTCAATATGTCGAGTATTGTACGGCGCGTGCAACAACGTTTAACCCCAATGATTGAGCAATATCAAGCGCAAATTACTTTCCCTTCAGAATGGCCTTTGACTAAAGGTTTTACCCCTTGGGTAGAAGAAATATGGGCAAATTATTTAAGCAACGCCATTAAATACGGCGGTCGTCCACCGATCATCGAAGTGGGTGCTTATGCGTTAACCGATTCCCCTTTTGTGCGCTTTTGGGTGAAGGATAACGGCGATGGTTTAAGCATTAGTGCGCAAAAAAAGTTGTTTACCCCTTTTACGCGCATCGGACAATCTAGGGTCGAAGGCCACGGTTTAGGCTTATCCATTGTGCAACGGATTGTGCAGCGCTTTGGCGGAGAAGTGGGTGTTGAGAGCCATGCCGGTGAAGGCAGTGTGTTTTACTTTACCTTGCCGACGCGGGATCAAGTCGATGAAAGCGGCGAATGGATGGAGTAATTTAGCTCTGTCCTAAAACGGAAATTAGTCAATGGCGCGTTCGCCTAACTCTTACATAGCCATTATTGCTTTTTTTACACCACTGTTGACAGCGTTAGCTGTGCTAATGTGGATTGAGCACTTACCGCAACAAGTCTGGCATGTCGCAGGTGTTTATTTCCTCGTCACAACACTACTGATTTTGTTTTGGCTTGCACATTTACTAACAGCTTTAAAATGGTGGTTAGTGCTTGTACTGAGCGGAACGACTATTTATGTGACTGCGATTGCCTACACACTCACCTTGTTAGTAAATCTTTGGCTGCCCCCACAAACAAGACATTGTTATCAAGGCAAGATTGCCGAAACAGCACAACACCGTTCAGGACGAGGCAACAGCCAATATTACACGCTGAGCTTAGACCAACAAGATGAATACGGATTACCCTTAAAATTCTCTATTTCTGAAAGGGCTTACCACAAACTGCAAGTCGGCATGCCTTATGAAAAGTGCATGCAACGGGGTGGTTTGGGGTTGTCGTATCAGTTGAAATGGTGAGTGTTGAGCTATTGCTGTTTGTAGGGCGGATAAGGCGCAAGCCGTCATCCGCCGCAAGTGGCTTGGTGCAAGCTTCAACTGTGTTATGTCGGATGACGGCTACGCCTTATCCGACCTACAAAATCGCTTAACTTAATGGCAGTGACACGGCGTGTGGGAACGAGAAACCAATTGTTTTTACAACAAATATTTCGTCGAACTCAGGTCGATTCAGCCACATACCCCTGCAACTCAGGAAAAAACGCCTGAAAATCACGCTCAAAAACTTCATACTCAT
>QKBZ01000156.1 GCA_003245895.1 Beggiatoa sp. | reverse complement strand
GTGGCAACATTTTCTAACAAAGCTTGCGTTTCTGCTTCGGTAAAACCGCATAAATTATTAAATTCTGGGTAACGATAGATATTAGTGGCGACATTATAGCCACTGCTAATATCAGCCATGACAACAGGAGAGACACCTGTGATAAAAACCCGATCTAAACCATTACCTGAGGCCGCTGCTTTAATATTTTTGAATAAGGTTTTTAGGATACCTTCACTATAAACTAAATCGGCGTAACGGTCGTTATGATGAATTTGTGAGGTCATCACTTCATTAGCAAAATTATCGTATTCATCGATAAATAAATAAAGTGATTGATGGCTTATTTGAATAACGGACATTAATTTTTCAAAAGAAGCCAGCGCATTTTCTTGTATCTCAACGGGTGCTTTTAACAGATGTTGGTAACGTTGATAACAACTTTGAATATGAACATTAATGTGGTCATATAATCGTTGACGTATTTCATCCACTGAGCCTTGTGCATCAATACGTGAGAAGTCCCACGTCATGACTAAATACTGATTGCGCATCTCAGTTGCCTGTTTTGCAATTGCAAGCTTGCCAAACAGATCATCGAATTCATTTACTTTGGCAATGTCGTAATAATTCATCAGCATGTTTAATAACAAGCTTTTACCAAAGCGGCGCGGACGCAGGAATAACACTTGTTTGCCCGCGCTTTCTAGCAGTGGAATGCGATCTGTGCGATCTACATAGCAAAAGCCTTCTTTGATAATGGTTCTAAAGTCACTGATGCCGTAAGCGAATTTCATGTGTGGTCTCTGGGGTTTAGCCTAATTCTCGTCGTAGGGTGGAATAGCGCAGCGTATTCCATCACAAAATTCTGCAAAAAGCTGAGCAGAAACAGGTTATAAACCGCAGGTGGAATACCACTGCTATTAAGTGATGTTGTAGGTCGGATAAGGCGATAGCTGTCATCCGACATAACACAGTTGAAGCTTGAACCAAGCCACTTGCGGCGGATGACGGCTAATGCCTTATCCGCCCTACAAGACTATGCAAAGCCTTAACTTAATGGCAGTGAGGTGGAATACGGCTTGCGCCTATTCCACCCTACAAATGTGCTTAACTCAATAGCGGTATATGCGTTCTTTTACAGAGCAGAACCTAATCAAGCAATCCCCACTTTCGCCACTTCAATTATCTGCCCCATACTCAAGCCCGCATCATTGCACGGTAATTTCTGCGATAGATAAGCGGTAAAGCCTTCATCAGCGAGAAACTGTAAGCACAACTCTGTTAACAATTTGTTTTGAAACACACCACCGCTTAAACCAATTTGTTTAACCGGCATTTGCTGTGCTAATACCCGCGCTTGCTGACATAAGCCCTTGGCGACGCTGTAATGAAAACCGCTTGCTCGCTCTGCCACAGACAGTTTCGCATCTTGTAAAAAAGGCAGCAACGGTGCCCAGTCTAGCTGAAATAAACCTTGTTCATTTTGCAAAACCATTAAGTCTGGGCCTGCAACATCTTGTGTGGCGGCGGTTTCTAACATAATGGGGCCTTGCGCTTCATAACTGCTGACTTGTACTAAATCCAGCAATGCCGCTGCGCCATCAAATAAACGTCCCGCAGCCGTAGAGCGGGGGCAATTTAAGCGGCGTTGCCATGCTTGATACACTAACTCTTGATCTTTAACCGGTGCTTGCCACGGCAAACCCACTTCCCAACATAAAGCCGCTGCACTGCGCCACGGTTCACGCCCAGCCTTTTCACCACCAGACAAATAAAAAGGTCGCCAGTGACCGACGCGCTGCCAAGTACCAACTTGACCATAAAACGCCTCGCCACCCCATAAACCTTGATCTAAACCATAGCCCACGCCATCCCAGACAAACATCAGCCAGCCATCTGCTAGCTGTGGGTATTCCGCTGCTAAAGCTGAAGCATGCGCATGGTGATGTTGCACCGAGAGGCAATCTAAGCCGGTGGTTTTTGCCCAACGTGTGCTGGCATATTGCGGGTGTTTGTCGTGGATAATGGTTTGCGCACGCACGCCGTATAACTGCTGAAACTCTTTAATCAAACGCGCAAAGGCATCTAAACTGGCAGGCGCAGTTAAGTCACCAATATGTGGCGAAACCACTAGCCGCTGCTCCCATGCTAAGGCAATGGTATTCTTTAAATGCCCACCGACGGCGAGTAAAGGCTTTTTGATTGGGCGCGTTAAATTCAATTCTAACGGTGCATAACCACGCCCTAATCGAATGGGGCGGGGACGATTCGCCACATAATGCATCACGCTGTCATCGGCAGGGCGCAATATTGGGCGATTATGGTGTAAAAAGCTGTCCGCCACATGGCTTAAGCGTTCTTCAACTTGCCAACGGTGCGTTAATACCGGCTCTCCGCTGACATTAGCAGAAGTTGCCACCACGGGTGCCGCAAAGTCATCAAGTAAAATATGGTGTAACGGGCTATAAGGCAGCATCACGCCCAAGTTTTTCATATTTGGTGCTAGCGCAGGCGGTAGCGGGCAACCTGTTTTGCGAGGCAATAACACGATAGGGCGGGCAGGGCTTAGCAATAATTCGCCTGCTGCTGCATCGACTTGCACGTATTGACGCACGCAGTCTAAGCCGTCTTCACCTTGTTGTGGAAACAGTACCGCAAGCGGTTTAGTCGGGCGCGTTTTACGGTGTCGTAGGCGTTGTACCGCTTCCTGATTGCAGGCATCACACAGCAAATGATAGCCACCAATGCCTTTGACTGCGACGATTTCGCCTTGTCTCAGGGCTTGTAAGGTGGCGGCTAAGGCTGCTTCAGTATCATTAATACTATTGCCTTTTTTATCTTGCCAGTTTAAATGCGGGCCACACTCAGGGCAGGCTAAAGGCTGGGCATGAAAACGGCGGGCATGTAAGTCGTGATATTCCAGCGCACAATTAGGGCACAGCGGAAATTCTGCCATGCTGGTATTAGGACGGTCATAAGGCAAGTGCTGAATTAAGGTGTAGCGCGGCCCGCATTGTGTGCAGTTGATAAACGGGTAACGGTAGCGACGATCATTCGGATCGCGTAATTCGGCAAGACAGTCATCACAGGTGAAGTAATCCGGTGGGACATGTACTTGTGGGGTAGTTGTATTTTCGCTTGAGCAAATTGCAAAGCCGCTACAAGGTTGCAAATCGGTTTCTTGGCAGTTTTGTACCTGCGGTTGTGCCAATGGGGGGGCTTGTAATAGCAGTTGTTCTGCAAACTGTTGCAGTTGTTCTAATGTACCTTGTACATGAATTTCAACCGCACCAGACAAGTTTTTTACCCAACCTTGTATTTGATGTTGGTGGGCTAGACGGTAAATGTAAGGACGAAAGCCCACGCCTTGCACACGGCCTGTAATCAGCCAGCGTTGTGCTTTTAACGGGTTTGATGTCATAGTGGTATGCGTTATCGCAAAGATATTTTGTTTATAACTGTTGTACAGATGTATTCAATGTTGTTGAAACACTGCATATTAATTTAAGGCAAACAGTGCTTTAAATGCAATCAAATAAACATATTACAACAGTGATTTTAAAGTAAAAAAATAGCCGTGTTTTTTAGCATTTATGCGTAAAACACGTCGTATTTTGTTTGGCTTTAATTGACTGTTTTTGCTTTATTTTTAAGAACGCTAGAGTTTAAAAGGCAATAATTTTAAGTAAAATCAGTACTAATCAGATGAGTGGCTTTAAAAAGGCTAAAGAAACTTAAAGATTTGTTTTACAAAGAGGCTTGTTAGTAGGTGTTGAAACTCAACAGGCGGTTGTGCATTTTTAGCGTAGTTTAAGTAGGGCGGATAAGGCGTTAGCCGTCATCCGCCGTCAAGCTCCGCGTATTATTTGAATCAAGACTTTCAAGATGCAGATGGCTTAGCTTTCTGTAAGGTTCATTCTGAAAATTCTTTAATTCTGTAAATTCTGATTCAGACCATTAGCGTTTACGGCGGATGACGGCTAACGCCTTATCCGCCCTACAATTCCGTTTCATTTAATGGCGTGGTGGCTCGTCTTCTTCTTCATCCAACTCTATTTCCACTTCGTATTCATCGGCTAACTCAGGCTCTTCTGCCTCTTGCTCCACCCATGAATACAACTCTTCAGCCACGTCGTTTAACATCTGTTCTTCGTCGGGAAACTCGTCGTCATCTTCCCATTCTAACGCGCCATCAGACACTAACCATAATAGCTGCAATTCGGTCAAGGTCAGTTGCTCGGTCAATTGCTGACACATATCACTGACAACATCGTTATAGCTGTTATACAGCGGTTCTGCTTCGTGTTGGAACGGTTCGGCAAAAGCATCCCAGACGTTTTCAAACGGTACATCAATGCTATCGGATACTTGTTGCACCGGCATATTGCGCAGCTCGTCAATCACGATACCAACCAGTTCCATATATTTATCTTGAATAATGAGACGGGTTCTTTGTTCAAACATACACATACTCCGGTATTCCAATGCAAGTGATAAATGCACAGTTTTGAGGCAAGCTTTGTCGCTTATGTGACACGCTTAACCTTTTGAATGCTAAGGTTATTTAACAATCATCGCTGAACACTAAACTGATAAAGCTTAAGGTTAATCCATTGATATTTATGCAATTCGCCATTTTTATAATTGACAATATACACCGTTAAACGGCGTTTTTAACCATTGAATTAAAAAGGGTCTAAAAAATGCTATATCTAAAATAGGTCGTATTTATAATGTCTTAGGAGGTCAAGATGGATACGCTCATTCTTAACCCCACTGTTATGGCGCAATGGCATAGCTTAATCAATGAAGCAGAGCAAGCTTGCTCTGCGCAACTGAACGAAGAGTTGCAAAGCTACTTGGTGTTTTTGCTCATGCGTTATACCCGTGAAGCAGATATTGCTAATAGTGTGTTAGCACTTGAGTATCTACAAGCCTTAGAAGTTGATGGACGGATGCAAGAAGCGCAATTGCGTGATGTGGGCGATAAATGCTTATTGTATTCAGGTTTGTTTCCCGCCCGCGCTGAGCGGCGACGGGTACATATTAGCTATTATGTAAAATTAGGCGTTAGTGCTTACGGTCAAATTACCCATTCTTTAGCCGGTGTGGGTACACGTGTATTCAGTGAATTATCCCGCCACTTTGTGGGACTCATGGATATTCTGCACGCCATCCATGAATTAGGGGATCAACCACCGTTTTTGCAACCGCTGCAAGCGATGGAGTTGTGGCAAGATACCGGCAGCCAACATGCTTACCATACCTTAACCCGTTATACCCATGCCGTACCTGTTGTGGCACGCTCACCCGAACCCAGTTTAGGAACCGCTCGTTCTCATGCTAACTATAGTCATTAACCTGTCTCGGCGCACTTAAATTACTTTAAGCTGCGCCGTTTTCTTCTGCCAAAGCAGCATCCCTTCCTCGCTCATGCTCAAACAGCAATTCCCACATTAAACGCCGAATACGCCGTGGTCGCATCACATGCGGCATGAACAATTTAGTCCCGCCTACACCGGTAATTTTAAAATCACCATAGCCGAGCAATCGCCCTAATACGCTACGTTTGAGAGTGACACTATCGAGTTGCGGCAGTTTTAATTCGATTTCTTCGCGCCACAATAAGCCTTGACGCAACATGATGCGCTGAGAAGTGATTAATAATTGTGTGCTGACTTGGGCAAATAACACATCGATTAAAATCAACACCCCGATACCGAATAACAACCAAATGCCTAAACTCCACACGGAAACATCTGCAAGGTAAGTGATCCATGCGTTGGGTAAAAAACGGTCGATGCTATCGGGAAAATTAACACTGACGGTTGGGCTGGCTTGATGCAATTCATAAGGGTCATTATGTAGCAAATACCCTGCACCTAGCGTCAATAACAAACCCCAAAAATCTAATAAAAACAAGGGGTGTATATAAACCCGTTGCAACAAGATTTCTTCATCTAACACATTATCCCGCGTGCGCTTGTGCATAGGACGGGGAAATTGAAAGCGAGGACGTGCAGCAGCTTCTTCCTCTGTGGTGGGCATTTCTTGCCAATGCTGTTTCAGCGTTTGCCAAACAGAGGGTTTAGTCGCTAAATCCGCAGGTGCTGCGCCCTGTTCTGCTTCATCATGATGCAAAAAATGATTAAGCTTTTGCTGACTGAGCTTTTTTAACTGATCCCAAGTCGGTCGCTTTTTGTCTTCTTCTTCCGCTTTGAGCTGATTTTCTAATTTCTCTTCTTCTAGCGAAATATCATAAGCATTGCGACGATAAGGACTGGATAAAATTTTGTATGCTTCTTGGACTTCTTCTAACCATTGGCGGGCTTGCGGATTGCTTTCTGCTTGCTCTTGATACAGTTGGGTTAACTGATCCGTCGCCTGCTGAATATCCGCTTCACTGGCATCTGACGGGACTTTTAAAACTTCATACAAATTTCGTTCGGGGCTAGGTTGTTGCAATTTCACCGCAAATCCCTTTGAGTCAGTTTAGTCTGTAGCCTGTTTAAATGACTTTCACTTGACGCTTAAAGCCCTCTCCCTCAGGGAGAGGGTTGGGTGAGGGCAATCTTGAGTCAGCACAAAAGCCTGATGTCGGATGACGGCTTGCGCCTTATCCGACCTACAAATGTATTTTGTTACGCTAAGCGTTCAGCAACCCATGCTGGTACGCCCTCTAACGCCGCTGGCACTTGTTCGGGCTGAGTACCGCCCGCTTGTGCCATGTCTGGTCGTCCGCCCCCACGTCCGCCGACTTGTTCCGCCACAAAGTTGACCAATTCACCCGCTTTCACTTTGCCGGTTAAATCTTTGGTCACACCCGCGATTAAGGACACTTTGCCGTCTTTGATCACCGCTAATAAAATCACCGCGCTGCCCAGTTTGTTTTTCAACTGGTCTAAGGTGTCGCGTAATTGTTTCGGATCAAAGTTATCCAATTTTGCCACTAATAACTTCGCGCCATTGGCTAACGGTTGTGCTTGTGATAACAAATCATCGCCTTGACTGCTCGCCAGCTTCGCCTGCATTTGTTGCAAGGCTTTCTCGCTGCTGCGCACTTGTTCCAATACTTGTTTAACCCGCTCTTCCAGATTTTCTGGCGCGGTTTTCAACAAGCTGGCTAAGCTGCTTAATTGCTGTTCTGCGGTTGTTACCCACGCCAGCGAACGCTCGCCGGTCACGGCTTCGATACGACGCACCCCAGCGGCAATACCGGTTTCAGAGACAATTTTGAATAGGCCAATATCGCCGACTTGGCGCACATGCGTGCCGCCGCATAACTCAGTCGAGAACTCGCCCATGCTTAACACACGCACGTTGTCGTCGTATTTCTCACCGAATAAAGCCATCGCGCCGCTGTTCACTGCATCATCTAATGACATCAAACGGGTTTCTACCGCGACATTGTGCAGAATTTGCTGATTAACGCGCTGTTCAATCTCAATTAATTGTTCTGCACTGACTGGCTCAAAATGCGAAAAGTCAAAGCGTAAGCGCTCAGGGCTGACTAAAGAGCCTTTTTGCTTCACATGCTCGCCTAAGATAGAGCGTAAGGCGGCGTGCAATAAATGCGTTGCCGAGTGATGGCGAGCGGTTGCCATGCGTGCCGCTTGGTCAATCTTTGCCCACACTTTATCGCCGACTTTTAAGCTGCCTTGCGCTAAGCGACCGACATGCACATGCGCTTTGCTGAGCTTTTGCGTATCGGAGACAGTGAATACAACTTTGTCTTCGCCTTGTACCAATAAACCGCGATCCCCAACTTGACCGCCTGACTCGGCATAAAATGGCGTTTGCGCTAATACAACCTGACCTTCGTCACCGGCTTGTAATTGCTGTACCGCTTGGCCTTGTTGGAATAAGGCAACCACTTCGCTTTCAGTTTCAACGAATTCATAACCGGTAAAATCAGTCACGCTGTCAATACTTTGCGCAGACTCTTGCCACTCGGCAGCGAATTGGCTGGCAGCACGGGCGCGGGTGCGTTGCGCGTCCATGTGTTGTTCAAAACCAGCTAAGTCCAGCGTTAAGCCTCGTTCGCGGGCAATATCGCCAGTTAAATCGGTTGGAAAACCGTAAGTGTCGTATAAACGGAAAATCACTTCGCCGGAAATTTCAGTGCTGTTTAACTCGCTAATCGCTTGTTCAAACACTTTCATGCCTTGGTCTAAGGTTTCGGCAAAGCGTTCTTCTTCTTGTTTCAACACTTTACGCGCCACATCTTTAGAGGCACGCAATTCAGGATAGGCTTCGCCCATCTCTGCGTCTAAGGCATCGACTAACAAATGGAAAAACGGTTCACGTAAGCCTAATTTATGACCATGACGAATGGCGCGGCGAATGATACGGCGCAGCACATAACCGCGTCCCTCATTGGAAGGCACAACACCGTCGATGATTAAGAAAGCACAGGCGCGAATGTGATCCGCGATCACGCGCATAGAGCTATTGGTGTAATCAGTATTGTTGGCTAATTTACCAACCGCTGCCAATAAATTTTGAAATAAATCAATTTCATAGTTGCTGTGTACGTGTTGCAACACCGCTGCTAAGCGCTCTAAACCCATGCCGGTATCGACAGAAGGTTTAGGCAATGGTGTTAAGTTGCCATCCGCATCGCGGTTGAACTGCATAAACACCAAGTTCCAAATTTCGATATAACGGTCGCCATCTTCGTCAGGGCTACCTGGGGGGCCGCCGAATACTTCGGCACCGTGGTCATAAAAAATTTCTGAGCAAGGGCCACAAGGGCCAGTATCGCCCATCATCCAGAAGTTATCTTTTTTGCCGCAGCGAGAAAAACGGGTTGGATCAACTTTTAACTCTTTCAGCCAAATATCTTCTGCTTCGTCATCTTCTTCGTAAACCGTAACCCATAATTTTTCCGCAGGTAATTGCAATACCTCGGTGAGAAACTGCCAAGCATATTGAATCGCTTCACGTTTGAAATAATCACCAAAGCTGAAGTTACCCAGCATTTCAAAGAAAGTGTGGTGGCGTGCGGTATAGCCAACGTTATCTAAATCATTATGTTTACCGCCTGCACGTACACAGCGTTGTGTGGTGGTGGCGCGGTTATAAGAACGTTGTTCTAACCCCAAAAAGGTTTCTTTAAATTGCACCATGCCCGCATTGGTAAACAGCAATGTGGGGTCATTGGCTGGCACCAATGGACTGCTGGGGACAATGGTATGACCTTGTTGAGCAAAGAAATCTAAAAACGCTTGACGGATGTCGGCTACACTGCGAGTCATAATAGTTGTCTTAAATTTTAAAATAGAGTGGTAACGACTGTTTTGATTCATGGCTGAATTGTGTTCGCCAATTTACCATAAAGCGCGCACGCGGCAAAATGTCTGCAACGGTTTCGACTAAAAAGCTGAATTTTAACCGTAAACAAGCACCTAACAGCTACTGATAAGCAAGCTGTATTTGAACAGTCAACGTTAACCGTATTTTACGGTGAATGCGGGCATTATAAAACGTTTATGTGTCGGGTGCTGTACAAAATATAAGGTTTAGCAGCACTTAGCGCGTGTGTTTATGCAGGATAAACGTGCATGAATGCCGAACACGTTAGTTATGGGCTAAAAAGGTGGTAAATTAATAGATAGCATTCAGTGAATACTTGAATTGCATCCCCATAGCTTTAACTCGGAGTGCTGCATGAGTCCTGCTGTTGAATCCCACCAGATTACCCAAGTGTCTTGGGAAGTGTTATCGAAACGATTTACGACTAAGGCGGTGTTAAACTTAAGCCAATTAACGGCAATTCAACGGATATTGCTCACTACCGACGGCACATTAACCGATTTGTTGGAGTGTTATCTATTAGAACCAATTCAGGTCACAAAACTTGCTGAACTGCCGATTTTGATCACAAGCCCCAACCCGCTAGAGATTGAACCTGACACTGAAGCCAGCGAGCGCAAAATCTTATTGCAAGGTCAGCACTCTGGGCAAAATTGGTTGTATGCGGAATCGTTTATTGTCAATGAGCGGTTGCAACAGCAATTTAACCACGGCTTAAGCAATTCTAATAAACCGATTGGCAAATTGTGGAGCGAGCATAGAGTCGAGACGTTTAAGGAAGCTTTGTATTATTTTTCTGAACCGGCGGGCGAGTTAGCGGGCTATTTTAATATTCAGCCTAATGATATTTTATTGTGTCGGACTTACCGTGTGTTTTCACAGCGACAGCCGATTATGTTGATTACGGAGAAGTTTCCGAGTTGTTTTTATCAGTGAGGGGGATATGAAATACTTATTTCACAAATTTCCACATATCTGAAAACAGAAAATGATCAAATGTTTTGATGTGTTCTTTTAAAATAGGTTCTAAAAGCATATTTGGGCGAATATCACAGTAGTAAACACCATCTAAAGGATTGAGTTTTACTGTATAGCCTTTGAAATGTCCAGATAAAAAGGTTGTGTTAATACCATATTTTCCTTCTTGCCCTTTCCTTTGCACATCATTCAAGAAAATGGCGAAATGTGGCGTGTCTTTTTCTGTGAGTCGATTGTAAAGAAATTTATCGATAAATATTTTATCAAGTCTATCTTTGCTAGAAGTTTTTACTGAACCAATGGCCATGACCTCTCCATTCTTCATTAGATTAAGGTCATGTTGATAATTCATTTTAAAAGCTTCTTTGCCATCCACTTCTACTGGGATTTTTATCATTCCTTCACTGACATTAATACCACACCTTTCTATAATCAGCCTGATAAACCGCTCAAATAAATCACCGTTAAGTTTACGCGCCACATTTGACTTGTTGGCGGGAAGCGCATCTAAACAGGCACCGATGGATTGCTGAGCAGAATAAATAAGGCGATTAATGAGTGCTCTGTTTTCTGAACTGTCGGTATTGGGTTCCTGAATACTTTCAAGTAACTTAACAAACTCACCAGAAACAGCCTCAAATTCTTCAAATGAATAAAATAGATTAGCGTTTATCGGGCGCGTGACATTGAAAGTGGCTTCTTTTTTATATTGGAAAAAATGATAGTGATTTTCATTTTTTGAAACAATCACCGCTTGCAAGTTATTTTTAATAAACTCAAGATAGTGTTTTGGAAAAACTAAATAGTCTTCAACGGATAAAAAATTATCTTTGTTTTGAACAAATGCCAGTAGCTCATGCAAAGTCATCGGATGGCGTTCCTTCTTTTATCATTATCTCTATCAAACTCAATCCATTCGTCTTTTGTTTTATGGATAACATTGTCCAATCTATCCATCGCCCATTGGTTGTATTCGCTGTCGATTTCGCAAGCAACCCAATGTCTCTGCAATTGTTCAGACACCACCGCCGTTGTGCCTGAACCCGAAAAAGGATCAAGCACTAAATCGCCTTCACTTGAGGATGCAAGTATAAACTTGCGGACTAATTCTTCAGGCTTTTGTGTGGGATGCTTGGTTTTTTCTCCCATGCCATTGCATGTCGTAGGCACTTCAATAACATCTCTTGGTTTAGCTCCCTTGGGATGCGGAACCCAAACATCTTTTCGCTTCCCAGCATTGCCATATTGACTGGTTTCGGCTTGCGGGTGAGCAGGATATTTTAACGTATGTTCATTGTAAGGAATGCGAACGTCATCCACATTGAAGGTTTGTTTTTTTGACTTTCTTAAATGCAAAATACTTTCATGAGAACGCCCCCAATCATTGCCTAAATTAGCTTTATTTTTATAATGCCAAACTAACCAACGACAAGATTTAAAATATTGCATGGAAGGGTGTTTTATATCCGCTAGAATTTCTGAAAAACCACAGACATATAACGTTCCTTCTTTTTTTAAAACTCTATATGCCTCAGCAATCCACTGCATTGACCATTCAATATAGCTTTCTTGCGTCTCAAATTTATCCCAGTCAGCTTTATTGATGTTATAAGGCGGGTCAGCAAAGATTAAATCAACTGACTCGGATGCTAGGCTTTTTAGCCACGCGATAGAGTCACCTTCATATAAGGTACCGTTTGGGTGTTGGTAGACAGGGGCAAACACTGCATCTTGATGTTTTTGAAGTCGCTTGCCTTTAAACGCATTTTCAAAAAGTTCGTCTTGTTGGATGCATTTTGCTTTAGACATTCGCTATTCTCTTTGGCTTGCAAGTGATGTAGGTTCAAGAAGGGAAGAAGGAACAACAGCAGCCCATTTAAAACCCACATTCCACCCCTAAATAGACAACTTGCAGGCGGGACAGGTCAACACCTGCCCAGCCCCAATGCCACCATTGTTTAGGAAACATCATGTTAAAAGTTTTGTTTGTCTGTATGGGCAATATCTGCCGCTCCCCAACGGCTGAGGGCGTGTTTCGCCATCAAGTGGCAGCCGCACAATTACAACATTGCATTGAAATTGACTCTGCGGGCACACATGCCTACCATGTAGGGGAACCACCAGACACACGCACACAACACACCGCCCAGCAGCGCGGCATTGACTTAAGCCAATTACGCGCCCGCCAAGTGAAAGCCAGTGACTTTGACGAGTTTGATTATATCGTTGCGATGGATACGGACAACTATGCGCTGTTACGCGCTCAATGTTCGCCAGAGCAAGCCTGTAAACTGCATTTATTACTGAGTTTTGCCCCAGAACTTACGGAACAGGAAGTCCCTGATCCCTATTACGGCGGTCATCAAGGCTTTGAACATGTACTGGATTTAGTAGAAACGGCGTGTCAGGGTTTGTTAAACACCTTACGTCAGCGTTTATCCCATGCTAGGGCGAAGTGTTAGCGAGCGCGATACGTGATACGTCCTTTTGTTAAATCATAAGGGGTCAACTGCACAGTCACTTTATCCCCCGTTAAAATACGAATATAGTGCTTGCGCATCCGACCCGAAATATGAGCAGTAACGACATGACCATTTTCTAACTCAACACGGAAAGTGGTATTTGGTAAGGTTTCAACTACCGTCCCTTCCATTTCAATATTGTCTTCTTTTGCCATAAAATCTTGATTCTACCTCGTTTAATAAGACCGCTTATTATGCAATATTTTTTGCAAATCGCAAAAAAAACGTGTTTCTAACACACACATTTTATCCAAAACAATACGACTAACACTGTCTACTTATTGTTTGGATTGTGCATAATATTAGCCTTTCCGCACCTTTCAGGCCAGTTTTTGACCTCATTATTTTAATTTTGTCATTTTCCGACGGAAAAGAGTGTTTTGTCTGGTGCGTAGTCGAGCGCTTAAATGGCGGGAAAAAGTAGGCAGCATGCCCATAAATCGGAATTGACAAGCGAATCATTGCAGATCAAAGTAATGCACGCCACCGGTCAGTCCCCAACAGTCTCATGCTGCATCGTGGAATCACACCGATGACGCGCCCAACTGAGCTTAAGCACTAGAACTGTTCAGCAGTGCAACTTGCTAGCCTGCTGCTGCGCCGCAATAGTGGTGTGAGATTTAGCGTTAAAATAAATTGGATGCGGTTTAATGCCTGAAACAATACCTTCTGATAGTGTGGGCTTGGTAACGCCCCAACGCCATCATTTTACCGAACCACTGGCCTTAGATTGTGGTCGTGAACTGCCACAATACGAGTTAGTGTATGAAACCTATGGTACGTTGAATGCAGCCCGTTCTAACGCCGTATTGATCTGTCATGCCTTAAGTGGTGATCACCATGCGGCGGGCTATCACTCGCCCCAAGATCGCAAACCGGGTTGGTGGGAAACCTGTATTGGCCCTGGCAAGCCAATTGACACCAACCGCTTTTTTGTCGTCAGTATCAATAATCTTGGCGGCTGCAAAGGCTCCACAGGCCCCGTCAGCCTTAATCCTGATACACAACGCCCGTATGGCCCTGATTTCCCCATCATCACCGTGCGCGACTGGGTACACAGTCAAGCCCGCTTAGGTGAACTGTTGGGTATTCAGCAGTGGGCAGCCGTTATCGGTGGCAGTTTAGGCGGCATGCAAGCCTTACAATGGGCGATTACCTACCCCCACCGTTTGCGCCATTGCGTGGTGATTGCCAGCGCGCCCAAACTCTCCGCGCAAAATATCGCCTTTAACGAAGTTGCTCGCCAAGCGATTATGACAGACCTCGATTTTCACGCCGGTCATTATTACGAACACAACGTGATCCCGCGTCAAGGGCTGATGCTGGCGCGTATGTTAGGCCATATCACCTATTTGTCTGACGACTCGATGCGGTCAAAATTTGGTCGAGAACTGCGCGAAGGCAAGTTAAATTTTAGCTTTGATGTTGAATTTCAAATTGAAAGCTATTTGCGTTATCAAGGCCGCTCGTTTGTGGATCGCTTTGATGCCAATACTTATTTGTTAATGACCAAAGCCTTAGATTATTTCGACCCTGCCAGCGAGCATGACCATGATTTAGCTGCCGCGTTAGCAGGTGTCACTGCACGCTTTTTGGTGATGTCGTTTACCAGTGACTGGCGTTTTTCCTCTAGTCGTTCTAAAGAGATTGTTCGAGCCTTATTAGACTCGCAAAAACACGTCACTTATTTAGACATTGATGCGGATGACGGACACGATGCGTTTTTAATGCCTATTCCGCTTTACTTGGCGGCATTTAAAGCGTATATGAAAACAGTAGCGGATGAAGGTGATGAGCTTGCGAACTGATTTAGCGTTGATAAGCGACTGGATTATTCCAGATTCACGGGTGTTAGACCTTGGCTGTGGCGACGGTACTTTGCTAGTGCATTTACGTGACACGCGTCACGTGACAGGCTATGGCTTAGACATTGATCAAGAAAAGCTGATTCGCTGCATCGAAGCCGGTATTCATGTGATTCAAGGCGATTTAGATGAAGGCTTGTGCGATTTCAGCGATCATACCTTTGATTACGTGGTGTTAACGCAAACCTTGCAAGCGATTCACCGACCGGATCATCTATTATTAGAAATGATGCGCGTGGGGCGAGAAGCCATCGTTACCTTTGCTAACCGCGCTTTCATCTGTTTTTCCGAGGTCGCATGCCGGTATCTGATGCTCTGCCAGACCTATGGTATCGGGCGGATAATATCCATTTATGCACCATTGCAGATTTTGAGCAATTATGCGACGAATTAGGCATTGAGATTGTACAACGTGCGGTGGTGGACATTTCGCACAAAACCCCGCCTTTAATGCGTTTACTGCCCAATTTATTAGGTGAACTGGCGTTATACCGTTTGCGCTTAAAACGCTAAGCGCTGCGCCGATCCACTCCTTACTGATATTTACTCTCACAGCACGCTTATGAACATTATTATTTTAGGTGCCGGTGTGGTCGGCGTAACAACCGCATATTATCTCAGCCGAGACGGTCATCAAGTCACGGTGATTGATCGCGCTGAACAAGCAGGCATGATGACCAGTTTTGCCAACGGTGGTCAGTTGAGTTATTCCTATACTGATCCGATGGCTCAGCCTTATTTGATTGCACAATTGCCGAGTTTAATGTGGCATTACTACGCGCCGTTAACTATCCGTTTTTCGCTCTCGCCTGAGTTTTTGCGCTGGACAAAGCTGTTTTTGCAAAATTGTAATCAGCAGCGGGTGGAAGAAAACACCTTAAAAGTATTAAAGCTGGGTTTACATTCGCGTGATGCCTTACATGGTTTGTTAGCAGAACATCCTTTGCAGTTTCATTATCAGCAAGCAGGCAAGCTGTATTTGTTCATGAATCAGCAGGAAATGGAGCGCGGTGCTAAGCGTTGCGAGTTTAAAAATCAGTGGGGCTTGCAACAGCAAGTGTGGAGTGCAGAGCAGTGTTTGCAGCATGAACCCAATTTAGCCCATGTGCGTGACAGCGTTGTGGGCGGCGTGTTTTCGCCATTAGATGAATCAGGTGATGCCTTTTTGTTTACGCAAGCGTTGGCTGAAGTGTGTAAGGCGCAAGGCGTGACCTTTTTATATAACACTGAGATTCAGGCGTTACAGCATCAAAGTCGGCGTGTAACGGGCGTGGTGACTTCTCGCGGCGTGCAATCGGCGGATGCGGTGGTGTTGTCAATGGCGACAGAGAGTCCGCGTTTAGCACGGCCTTTAGGCTTACGCTTGCCGGTGTATCCGATGAAGGGTTATAGCCTGAGTATTCCTATCACAGATCATTCGCCCAATACGTGTTTAACCGACAGCAAACACCGCACGGTGTACAGCCATTTAGGCCCTGTGTTGCGCGTGGCGGGCATGGCTGAGGTGGGCAGTTGGGATTTAAATTTAAAACCGAAAAAAGTGGCGGTGATGGAGCATTTAGCCCGCAAAACTTTCCCTGATGGTGGTCATTTTGATCAGTTAAAACCGTGGGCAGGTTTGCGCCCGATGACTCCTGATAGTGCGCCGATCATAGGCCGCACGCCTTACGAGAATTTGTATCTGAATACCGGACACGGGATGTTAGGCTGGACGTTGTCTTGTGGTAGCGCTTCGGTGTTGGCGGATGTGATTGCTAAGCGGGAGACTAAGGTTTCGTTGTTGGGGTTGGATTTGGGGCGGTTTGGGTAGGCTGTTTATGAATCCTAGAAAGCGTCGTCGGGTGGCTCAGGAAGCTGATGAGAAAGGTTTCGAGTGTCTTGAAAATGGTGATTATCAGACTGCTTTAGAGCATTTTTTTCAGGCAGCGGAACTATGGAAAAGCTTAAAGAATGAGAGAACTACATTATTAGCTTATGCAAGTTCATTGGGTAATGCCGCCAATGTACTACATGTGCTTGGTAAATATGAGCAGGCTAAACAACACTTAGAAAAAATTTTACCAGTTCTAAAAAAAGAGCTAGGTTCAGAACATCCTGATGTAGCCAGTAGCTTTAACAATCTAGCCAATATTTATGTAACACAATATGATTATATTAAAGCCAAAGAGTTGCATGAAAAGTCCTTGGCTATCAGAGAAAAGGTGTTTGGTGAATCACATCCTGATGTAGCCATTAGCTATAATAATCTAGCCATTATTTATTCAGAACAAGGTGATTACAATAAATCTAAAAAACTTTATGAAAAGTCTTTGACTATTAATGAAAAAGTATTTAGTAAATCACATCTTAGTGTAGCCAGTAACTTTAACAATCTTGCCGGTATTTATTTAAATCAAGGTGATTATGCTAAAGCCAAAGAGTTTAATGAAAAAGCTTTAGCTATCAGAGAAAAGATACTTGGTAAATCACATCTTGATGTTGCTAATAGTTTCAACAACCTAGCCATTATTTATTCAGCACAAGGAAATTATAACAAGACTAAAGAACTTTATGAAAAAGCTTTATCCATCGAAGAAAAAATTTTAGGAGAATTACATCCTAGTGTCGCTATCAGACTTAGCAATCTTGCCAAGACTTACTCATATCAAGGAAATCATATAAAAGCTGAAGAGCTACTTAATCGTGCAAAAACCATGATTCATAAAATATTTGATGAAGAACACCCTGATGTTAAATTTATAGAAAATAGTTATTTAGAACTTCAAGCAGAAAAAGAAACTTTAAAACAAAAAAACATAGAACAACAAATAAAATTAAAAGAAGCAGAAAAACTAAGCTACCTAGGTTGCATGGCAACAGGCATTGCACACAATATCAACAATCCAACAGGCATTATTAGTTTAAAAGCCCAACGCGGTCTGAGAAGAATAAAAAAAGGTGAACTAGACTTAACAGAAGCCCAAGATATTTTTGAAGGCATCTTGCACGAAGTCAAACGCTTAGCAAGCATCACCCAAAAATTTCAAGACTTTGCCAAAGGTGATCGCACTCAAAAAGAAAATGTTAATTTAAACCAATTAGTCGAGCGCATCAGAGATTACTTTTCAGAGCAATTTGAAAAACACGACATTAATTTAATCTTAGAATTAGCAGACACACAACCACAAGCTTATGCCAATCAATTTGTTATCGAAGAAGTTTTAATAAACCTTGTTACCAACGCTCGCGATGAACTAGAACACCAAGAAAACCGAAAAGATGCAACTGTATGGGTTAAAACTGCTGAGCATCAACTTCAAGTTGAAGACAACGGACAAGGCGTTCCTGAAGCAGAACAACAAAACCTATTTTTACCCTTTCATAGCAACAAAGCACAAGGCACTGGACTAGGCTTACACTTTGCTAAAAGTGCCTTAGAACGCATTGACGGCAAAATCCGTTATCAAAATCGCATTGAAGGTGGTGCATGTTTCATCGTTGACTTATTACCGCCTCAAGGAGAAAACCATGAGTGAACACGCTTTTCATGTCTTAGTTGTAGATGACGACGAAAGCATGCGCGATGAACTAAAAACTTTGTTAGAAGAATACGGTTTAATCGTAGAAACCGCCAGCAACGGAGAAGAAGGCTTAGCAAAACTGCTCAATGCTGAATTTGACGTTGCCGTTGTTGACTTAAAAATGCCCAAAATGGGCGGATTAGAAATGATTCGCCAAGCCAATGCCAAAGAAGTAGACACTTACGTTGTCATCCTAACCGGCAAGGGCGATAAAAATGACGCAATAGAAGCTTTAAAATTACAACAAATGGTCAAAGAATGGGTAGAAAAACCTATTATTGACGCTGACGCATTTGCGCAACGTGTTAAAGAAATTGCCGCCGGTATCTCACACGAAACCATTAGCCGTATCATGTCAAAACTGCCGCCAGTACCGGAGTTTAAATGACACGCTATTACCTAGATACAAATGCACTATATGCATTTTATCGGCATAACATGGTTAGCTTAATTCGCCACCCTAATTATCAGCATTATCAAACATTGACCGGTGGCACAACATTACAACAACTCACTGAACAAGGCGGGGAGTTTTTCGTATCGCGTTTAACCTATTTAGAATTTATAGGTCGACTACTACGCCATGCACGCGGCAAAGAACTCAAAAAACGCGATTTAGATTTAATTTTGGAAGCTTTAGAACGCGATATAGGACAGGTTTTTAAATTTATTCCTCAAACCGACCGTATCTTACACGACGCACAAGCCTTATTACTCACACACGCACAACGCGGCGGCTGCGCCCTAGACACAAACGATGCCATTCATATTGCCACCGCCCTTTCAATACAACCCGCAGTCACGCTCATTACCTCTGACGGTGGCAAAGCAAAAGGCGAAACTTTGTCAAAAATGAAATGCGTGTGTCAGCGTGTAGGGTTAGCTTTTTTTGATCCTGAGTTAGAACAAACCAACTGAATTTAAAAAATTTTACCAAACTCACTCCACAATCTTCTGCACCAAAAAATGCACATGCGTCCCCAATTCCTGTGGCCAACGCGAAGGCGGCATTGGGGTAATCTCTTGTGCACGTACAATAGCCTGTTCTACATGCGGAATAAAATCCTCTGTATTTAACTGCCCTTTGTTATAACGCCCTGTAATTTCAATAATTGCTTGCTCTAAGGCATTACGACTTTTATTCACTTTAGTATTAAGCGTTAATGCATGTAACCTAGTCTCATCATAACGACTCAAATCCGTTAAATGCAGCAAGAACCAAATTTCAATACACGGATTACTTACAGCTAAATAATAGGATTTCTGCTGGCATTGCCTTGCAATATCACTGAGTTTTTCTGCCCCCCAGCGATCCACATCAATCACTAGCCATAATTCATCCTCATCAACTAATTGATAATTAAGGCTATACTCATCTAATAAGCTTAAAACATGATCAGGTGATGAATTAGTATTTTCATGTGGCAAGACTTTGACTTGCACTTTAGTCGTCAAATAAGCCCGTTTTAATGCTTCAAAATAAAATACACTGGCTTTACTATCTTCCGTCGCAATCACAATTAACTTTGCATCACGCACCGCCGAGGCGCGATCTAAAGGGCGTGGTTTGCGCAACATTAGCGCACCTGCTCAACAATAGGTAGCGAACGACTTAAAATCGGCACAGCACCAAAACGACCTTGTAAATAGCCCTTTTGAATATCTAAATCCTTGCGAATTTTAAACTCTTCTAAAGAATATAAAGTTGAATGCCCTGCTGGGTGTTTTTCTACGAACCAAATTTCATCCCGTCTTAACAAGGCTAAATCCAGTAAAGTCGCTTCATGTGTACTGACAATCAATTGTCGCGTTGCCTGTTTTTGCAACACATATTCAATAAATTGATACACTAAATTAGGATGTAAACTACGTTCTAACTCATCAATGACAAATACTGTGTTGTTATCCGCATGCACAATCGGGAATAAATCAAATAAACGGCGCGTGCCATCTGATTCTTCAAATAAATTAAAACTAATCGTTTCACCCGATGCAGATAAACGTGTTGTGCTTAAAGCATACACTTCTGGCTGGTTAGTCTCATTCAAACGCGCTAAATAATGTCCCGTCGGTAAAGAAAATGAGGCTAAGGTATTCGGTGTTAAGTTTTCAATAATGGAAGGTAATAGCTCAGAAAGAAAATTATCTGGCTCTTCAACTAAATTAAGGCAGATATTATCAATACCCGTGTGCATAGATTTTAGAAAATCGGTAATAGCCGTTTTAAAATCTGCATCGTGTTGTAATAAAATCTGCATGCCTGAAATTTTAGATTCAGGAAAAATAATGACTAAGCCTTTATCAAACCAGCTAAACATCGCTTCAAAATAGCTGACATTTTCTTCAATGGCTTGATGTAAAAATAACTGATTAGGGCGAGTGCTGCGAGCGACAAAGTTTAAAAAGGCTTCATCTTTTTTCGCATTGAGTAGACTCAAGTTATCAAACTGGATTCGTGTCGTGTTTGCACTGTCTGTAGTGCGCTCAAACAGCATTTTTTCCCCAGCACTTACACGCTGATACAACCACTCCTCTTGCACACGCTGACTATCAACGCTAAAGCCGTAAGCATAAGCACAGCCATCCACGATAAACTCGAATTCAAACCGACTGGGCTGCTGATGGGCAGCGGAATCCAACTTAAATGGCTCAACTGCAATGCGCTGTTTAGGCCGTGTGCCTTGGACAATCAATTGACGTGCAAAGTGCATCGCTTTGATTAAATTCGATTTACCAGACGCATTTGCCCCATATAACAAGGCTGCTTGCAACACTTGAATATCACAACCGGTGTTTAACACTTGTTGTGTGTGTGCCTGCACTTTGCTGGGATACATGGAAAGTGCAGTTTCTTGATAAAAAGAACGGAAATTAGCAACGGTAAAGCGAATGAGCATAAACAACACCTGACGAGATTTTTTCGTTTAGATTACGGTTAGTTTATGTAGTTTTACCGCTTTTAAATAGCATTTAAGTGAAAAAATCTCGCCGAATTTGAAACGGCGGATGACGGCTGCGCCTTATCCGCCCTACAAGCTGTTTTATTATCTAAAACCGATACCCCAACCGCACCCAAAACGCCCGCCCTTCCTCATTTACCTGAACCGGATCAGGGTTAAACGGATCACTATTGGCACGGTTCACATGATAGGCATAAGTGGTATCAAACACATTATCAATACCGCCTTGCAACTCTGCACCTTGCCACACCTGCCAACCGGCGGATAAATTCAACACCGCATACGCTGCCGTTTCTCCAGTATCCAAACCCGTGCCAATTAACGGATCAGCATCAATACGACTTTGTCGCGCTGCCGCGTGCACCACGCCGCGCCAAAACCAGCGGTCATATTGACAATTCATATCCATAGAACCAGACAGCGGCGGGATTTGCGCCAGTGGTAAATTGTCAGTGCGGTTTTCGCCGTAAGTGTAAGTTAAGGTCAACTGGCTGCTGCATTGCTGATTCCACGCATAACGCCCGCTGAATTCCGCGCCATACAAACGCGCATCCACATTGCGGTAAATGGTCGCGCCATCACTTGCCACAATGCCCGCTTGCCCGCGTGCATGATCGCGCAAAATGTAATCCGTCACATCATTAGCAAAACCGGTAATGCTGGCATTGCTGCGCGTGCCTTGCCATGACAAACCTAAATCCGCTTGATGATGTTGCTCAGGATCAATATTCGGATTGCCTATCCAACGCATTGCGGCTTGGCTGTTTGCTGAGGCCAAATAACGCTCGGTGGCATCAGCAGTGCGCACAGCACGGCTAATGCTGGCAAACGCGGTCACTTGCGCATTTAACTGTTGTGAAAAACGGGCGAAACCGCCGAGATTATGCTCAGTGTGCTGATCTGCGCTCACACCATAATATTGTTGATATAAAGCATTCGGCGAACTGCTACCGACCACGCGATTTGCCGCTTGCGCCTTAGCTTGCACATAATCGTAACGCAAACCTAATTTCAACAACTGCACTTCACTGAGCGGCAACTCAACTTCGCTAAACATGCCTGATTGCGCTAACTCGACATCAGGCCATAACAAGGCTTGTTGCATAGTCAACACATCCGCCATCGGCATGCCTGCCATGCGTAAGGCATCGCGTTGATTTTCTTGGTAATCAACGCCGACTGTCCATAACCAGTCTTGATTAGAAAAAAACGCACCGACAATACGACCGCCGCGTGTGGTAGAGCTGCTGTCCGTTTGCATTTTCATCGGTGCGGTTAAGGATCGGAGAGAGAAATTGTCCATGACGTGTTCGACATCGGTTTGATACACATCTGCCGACACTTTATGCCACGTCTCATGTTGAAAATTTTGTTCATAGTGCAAGCGCAACGCATCATTATCACTTTTCGGCGAGTCCATGCCCGCGCCTGCATATAAGGCATCATCGATGCGGTTGGCCTCGGCACTGAGTTCGATTAAGCCATCTTTATTAGGACGATAGCCCAGCATCAGCGCACCGGTTTGGCTCTGGTAAGCACTGCGCGTGGTGTTGCCGTCGCCGTCTTGGTAATTATCCGCGTCTTGGTAATGCGCTTGCCCGCGAGCATAGAATTTATCCGTACCGGCGGCGACATCTGCACCGGCTTGCACAGTATCGGAGTTGCTGCGCCCACCTACATAAACCCGTCCGCGCACCGCCTCGCCTTCAGAAAAAGGCGCAGTTTCTCGCTCTAGCAACACCGTGCCACCGCTACCACCGCCGCCATGTTGCACCGTTTGTGCGCCGCGAATGATAGTGACCTGATCATAAGTGTCTAACGGTGTGTAAGCAGTCGGCGGATCCATGCGATTAGGGCAACCGCCATGCGTGTACGCGCCATCACTAACGATATTTAACTGGGTTTGACTTTGCCCGCGAATGATTAAATCTAAGCCATGACCGCCCATGCGTGAGGCAGAGACACCGGCTTCATTGCGCAAGGCTTCGGCGGCATCGCCTGCCAATGGGTTAATTCGACTGTTTAGCTGATTGGGGTCAAGTTGCTGATAGGCTGGGGTTTCGGTTTCAGCCGGTGCGGTGACGGTGACGCTGGGCAACACGGTTTCGCTGTCTTGTGCGGCGGCGAGTGGGGACGCGCCTAGGCTGCTGATAACCAGTGAAAAAGACATCAAACGTGACGCAGACATGCCGAAAAACTCCCTGTAAGCAAAAACGGTAAAAGCTGCTATTAGGGCAGGTTTTATGCCGTTTCATGTTTTAGCTTGATTTTCAGTGAATTAATGCAATATCTGCTTGCGGGAGATGAGAAAAAACTGTGGCATTTGACACAGTGCTTAAGGCTTTTCACGCAGTGCCGCGCCTTGTGTGCAGGCGATGAGCCTCACGCTTGCACTTGCTTAGCCTCAACCGCATAATAAATTTTATTGCCTGCAACCACCGCTTAACCACATACCTGACCTGCTATGAATTTAACCCACTTATTGGATCAACGCCGCGCCATGCTGAGCGAGCAACTTGCCGCGCATCCAGAGCCGATTGCTGTTGCCGCTGAAACACGCCGTTTCTTAGATTTATTACACGCTGAATACCGTGCGCAGTCGGTGTTAAACGGCGCACAACAACGGGTGTTACCGTTTTTATTTGACCAGCTAAAGGCCACTGTTAACTTGATTGTCAGCGTAAATCAGGCGCAAGTTTGGCAGAGCAGTAGCACGTCTGACACCGAAGTGGAAAGCTCGCGCCATCGCCCACTGTGGCAACATCCTTGGGCGTTAACCGGTGCGCAAGCGTTTTTTGTGCTGTTGCTGTTGTCGAGTTTGTGGGGCGATGCCTCATTTTTAGGCTTTTTATGGTTGTTGTTATTGCTAGGCAGTGAAGCAGTGCGGCGTATGCCACAGCTTTTCCGCAACGGGATTAATTTCAATGAGATTAGTTCGGCGGTGAAACAATTTACCCCCACGCCTCCACCTGCGCAGAACATTAAAACACAAGTGAATGTGCCGGAATTTTTAAATGCTTTAGCGGATGCGGTGTTAACGACTGATAAGCTGTTGGCAGAAATTCACGCGGTGTCGCATGTGTCTACTGGTAATGGTGGTTTAGAGGATTATCCGGCGGTGTTGACCTTAATGCAGGATTTATTAGAAGCCCGCAACGAGGCGGATGGTCAATACGCTTTGCGCAAAGCGAAAACAGTGCCCGCCCTGTTAGATTTGTATCAGATTGAAGTGCAAGAGTTTAATGGTGATAACGCTAAGTTTTTTGAATTTTTCCCAAGTTTGAATCCGATGGATGAAGAAGTTAAAACCTTGACCCCTGCCTTATTAAAATATGATCGTTTGCTGAGTCGGGGGCGTGTGACAGAGCCGTCTTAGTTTGCTCAGATTTTATATTAAAAACAAGTAGTTTCTCGTTCCCACCATCTTGGTCACTGCCATTAAGTTAAGATTGTTGTAGATACCGTCTCTAAAGTCAAGCCTTCTTGTAGCAAGGAAAGAAAAAAACGAGTTAACTTTAGCTAAGTTGTGGACAATATTCTGTCTGCTTGTTCAAAACAGCAAAACAGATATGAATAAGCTTGCGCATACAAGCA
>QKBZ01000030.1 GCA_003245895.1 Beggiatoa sp. | reverse complement strand
ATAAAATTAAAACAAATTAAATTAATAAATGATTTAGCTTTTTAACATAGTATTCTAAAAAATATTCTTCTGCAATAAAAATCATATATAAAAGATATATAGCCAATTGTCATATATAAAAAACTAATATTCACACGATTACCTCAATTAGATAAGCCTACAACTTTACTCCTTCCTAATTACGTCATACCCCCCCAAAAACACACTTCCTCAATTTTTTAACCAACCACCATTGATAATGATTCTCACTTAGATTACGATCTGTCGCGAACTTAAGGTCAGCTTGAGGCACTTATGGAATTGCGAACAACATCAACATCTCTAGCAAAACGCCTGTTACATCAGCGCGTTATTACCCAAGTGGAGGTCAACACATGATCTGTGTGTCGCACCCCGCTTACCCTAACATTCTCAGCGAACAAGCTGCCAGCCATGCGCTGCTCAACTGTTTGATCAAAGAATTTGCCCTGCCACTCTCATTAGTGCGCTATGACTGGCCTAATGACCCGTGGGGATTGCCATTGCAACTGCTGCAACATGCACGCGCACAACACGCCATGCCGCTGCAAGTGAACATGCCCAACGGCACTTGCTTCCTCGTATTGGTGGATCGAGAAGACAACTTAGGCAGTCAATATTACTTGTCGGAAGTCTTCGGTCGCCGTGTAGACGAGCAATGGCACTTATTATCACTCTCCAGCTTTGCCGATTACCTGTTAGAAAGCTGCTCCGCCATCACCGGACACTGCAACGGCGAATTGTTAAACCAAATCCTCGCCAGTCGAGAATTAAAACAAGTGATTGCCGCCCACTTATGCAGCAACAGTGCGCAACCCCTCGCCGACTACTTATGCAGCGAGCAATGCTTATGGTTTGGACATCCAACCCACCCCGCGCCGAAAGCCCGCTTATGGCCTGCGCATTTACAGCAAGAAAGCTTTTCGCCGGAATTTATGCACCCTGTGCGCATGCATCAGTTTGAAGTGCCTAGCACTGGGCTGTGGATAGGCAGCAATGGCTTAAGCACAGAACAAGTGCTGGCAGGTTTTGCCGAGCAATCGGCAGTGCGACCTGATCACGTCATCATCAGCATGCACCCCGTACAAGGCGACTTATTCGCCAGCGACCCGCGTGTGCAAGCCTTAATCGCTGATGGCAGCATTCGAGACTTAGGCCACTCCGGTTTCCAAGCCTATCCTACCGCCTCGCTACGCACTTTGTTTATCGAAGGCCATGACTACTTTATTAAAGGCTCGCTTAATGTGCGCATCACCAATTGCGTGCGCAAAAATGCGTGGTATGAGTTGGAAAGTGCCTTGTTAATCGACCAAGTGTTAAGCCATTTGACGCAACACCACCCCGACACCGTCGGCGGTTTGCAACCTTTGGCAGAACCTGCCGCGCTCAGTTGGGCACCCGAACAAGCAGACCCAGAGACTCAACGCTGGTTTCGTGAGCAAACCGGTGCCATTCTGCGGCAAAATTTCTGTCAAACCGAGGGCTTAGCCAATAGCTTAATGGCAGGCACGCTGTTTGGTCGTGACGCACAATTGCGCCCTAACATCGCCCATTTTCTCGCCCAACATTTAGGCCACCGCGCCAGCGCACAAGAACGCTTAGACTGGTTTAGCCGTTATCAAGCCTTGTTACTACGTCCAGTATTAAGCCTATTTTTCAATCACGGCATAGTATTCGAGCCGCATTTGCAAAACGTGGTTGTGATTCATCGCCAAGGTCAGCCGGTGAAAATTCTGCTGCGCGATTATGAAGGCGTGAAATTGACTGATGATATTGGCGTGCAATGGATTCCCGCGCAAACCCATGAGCGAGTGCGTCAGTCGATGACTTACGCTCGCGCCCAAGGCTGGCGGCGCATAGCCTATTGCTTATTTGTCAATAACTTGTCTGAAGCAGTGCTGGCACTTACGCACGGCGAGCCGGAGTTAGCGGAAGATATGTGGCAAATCGTTTACCGTGAATTGCACAGCTTGCAGGCGGAATTTAACGTAGCAACGCCGGAATTAGACGGTTTGCTAGACGGTGAGGAAATTCCGTGTAAAACCAATTTCAAAGTGCGTTTAGCTGCCGCCGCTGATAAACAAGCCGGTTATGTGTGCTTGCCATCGCCGTGGCCTTTGCAACATCGCCTCGCGGTTACGCCTGCGCCTGCTCTGTATGCGGAGGCGGTGTCATGACACAGCTTCACGGCTTACCCGATAGCGTATACACACAAACTCACGCGCTTGCTGTCACCAGTGCTGAGCCAATTGCCGCCTTTATCTATGATTTAGACCAATTGCGTCAGCATGTGCAAGGCTTAATGGCAGCGTTGCCAGCAGGGGTAGAACTGTTTTATGCCATTAAAGCCAACAGCGAGCCGGAGATTTTGGACTGTCTCGCGCCTTTGGTGCATGGTTTTGAAATCTCCTCTGGCGGTGAAATCGACAAGGTGTTGCATTGTGCCTTACGCAAGCCGTTTATTTTCTCTGGCCCTGCCAAATTAAACAGCGACTTACGCACCGCGTTACAGCAACACGTTGACATGATTCACGTCGAAAGCCTGACCGAGATTGCTCGCTTAGCGCAAATTGCCAAAAGTCTGCGGCAGCCGCAAAAGGTGTTAATTCGCATCAACCCCGTGTTGCCCGCGCAGCTTTCCACCAAGTTATCAATGGCAGGCGTGCCGACACCATTTGGCATTGAAGAAGCGCAATTAGCGCAAGCCATCGAGCAAGTAGAAAACAGCGAGTATTTAACGCTGAGCGGTTTTCACATTCACGCCATGTCGCATCAATTGGAAGTCACGCGGCACCAGCAGTTAATCGACTGGTATTTACAACGCTGGACAGACTGGCGTGCCTTGGCGAAAAACCCCGACACGCTGGAATATTTAAATGTCGGTGGCGGCATGGGAGTGAATTATCTGGGCGCGGCGCAGTTTGACTGGCAGAGCTTCTGCCAACACCTAGACTACAGCCTGCAACAACTCGCACAGCCGCCGCGCATCCGCCTTGAACCCGGTCGTTTTTTGACTGCATTTTGTGGTTATTACGCAATTCAAGTGATGGATATTAAACTCAATCACGGTCAAGACTTCGCCGTGTGTCGTGGCGGTACGCATCAATTCCGCTTACCGGCAGCGCAAGCGCATGATCATCCGATCATCCATTTGCCACTGGCACCACGCGCCAAGCACTCGCAACGCTACACGCCGCAGCCGATTACGGTAGTGGGGCAATTGTGTACGCCTAAGGACATCTTGTCGCGACAACAATTACTCAGTGATGTACGCATTGGCGACGTGTTAGTGCTGCCCTTAGCCGGTGCTTACGGTTATAACATTTCCCACAGCGACTTTTTGTGTCACCCCAAACCGTTACAACTTTTTATCGACTCAAACGCTCTCCCGCTACACAGGAAAGAACATTATGTTGCAACCCTTGCTGAATGAAGGCTCTAAAAACCTGCCCTTATTAGAATCTCAAGCCCGCCGCGAGTCTAATGCGCGTTCTTATCCGCGCCGCTTGCCGCTGGCGATTCAATATGCTGAGGGCGCGTATGTCACCGACATGGATGGCAAAACTTATTTAGATTGCCTCGCTGGCGCAGGCACTTTGGCACTGGGTCACAATCATCCGGTGGTCATCGAGGCGATTAAAAACACCTTAGACCAACGTCTGCCCTTGCACACTTTGGACTTAACCACGCCGGTTAAAGAAGCCTTTGTTAATGAACTTTTCGACAGCTTGCCCGCCAATTTTGCCCAACATGCCCGCGTGCATTTCTGTGGCCCTTCCGGTGCGGATGGCATTGAAGCGGCGATTAAACTGGCGAAAACCGTGACCGGACGTAGCGGCGTGTTTGCCTTTCACGGCGGTTATCACGGTTCTACCCATGCCACCATGAGTTTAAGCGGCACTTTGCATCAAAAATCGGCCATTCAAGGTTTAATGCCGAATGTGCATTTTCTACCCTACCCCTATGCTTATCGCTGCCCGTTCGGCGTTGGCGGTCACGAGGGTTACAAGCTCAGCCTGCGCTATTTAGAAAACATCTTGCACGATCCTGAAAGTGGCATCTTGCCAC
>QKBZ01000081.1 GCA_003245895.1 Beggiatoa sp. | reverse complement strand
GTTATCACCGCTAATGCAAGCTGACATCGCCGATATGGCAAAAGTGCAATTAGACACGGTGTCCTTATTATTCCGCGATTTTCAGCCTTTGTTGCAACAACTCACGCCTAAAACAGAAGCCGCACAGCAAGTTTTAAAGCAGTTATTAGCATGGGATGGCAATGCAGCATTAGGCTCACGCGAAAGCACGATATTTCACCTGTGGTATGTCGCGTTCTCCACCTTACCAGAGCCAGAAACCGGCATTAAATATTGGCATCATTATCCACATTACTTGTTTGAAGCCTTGCGCGACGGCGACAGTGCTTGCGAAGCGCGTGGCATGACTTGTCTTGAATTTGCAACCCAGCAGTTAGAAAGCGTGGTGACGGAATTAGGCGAGCAAGCGTTGATGTGGGGCGAGAAGCATGTGGCAGTATTTGCGCATGCGCCGTTGAGCCAAAGCCCACTGGCCTTTTTGACCGAGCGTCGTGTCGCAGTACCGGGTGGACGTTATACCATCAACGTGGGCTGGTTTTCGCCGGAAGATTTCACTGTATATCAAGCAGCGGCTTATCGACAGATTATTGATTTAAACGATTTTAGTCAGTCGCGCTTTATCGTCGCTCCGGGGCAGTCTGGACATTGGTTTGATCGCCATTACGACAGTTTGTTAGTGCCTTGGCGCGATGGGCATTATCTGCCAATGTTGACGGAAAATTATACCGTTTTGCAAACGCTGGAATTGCAACCGCTTGATTAAGCGTTGATTAAATGGTATTGCTATTTGTTTTTAAGCTGAAACGACGCTGGAATGAAATGTAGGATGGGCTGAGGCACGAAGCCCATCAATCGTGGCACCAATATCGCGGTAAACGATGGGCTTCCTGCGTCAGCCCATCCTACAAACAAGACAGCACCTAGATGTAAGCAATGCCTGTGAAGCACAGACATTGTGGTTATTTTTTGTGAGGCAAATACGGTACATGAAAACCTTTCTTGATTGGTCTGCGTATGAAAACGCAGGTATGGGCGATGCGTATGCAGATATTCCGAAAACCGGCGGCGATTTCGCGAAAGCGGTAGCGGTGTGCATCAACAGTGGACAATGCGAAAACACTGATACTAAAGGCATGATGTGCCCTAGCTTTCGCGTGACGCAAAACAGCAGTTTTTCCACGGGCGGACGGGTGCGCTTATTAAAAGCGGCTTTAAATGGTGAATTAGGCGAGTTGCCGTTTACCGATCCAAAACTGGCTGAGGCAATGGATAGCTGTGTCGGTTGTAAAGGCTGTAAACGTGAGTGCGAAAACTCCGTTGATATGGCGATGATTAAACAAGAGTTTTTAGCGCAACATCAGGCGTTAAAAGGTACGCCTAAACGCAATCGCTTATTTGCCTTCTTGCCTATTTGGTTGTCACGTTATCGCGCAAGCCTGCGCCCATTAATCCGCTGGCGCAACCGCTCCTCTTTGTTAGCGCGTTTAGGCGATAACTGGTTTGGCATCAATGCGCAACGCCGTTTGCCAGAGCCGACGGATAAGCCTTTTATCACCGCTTCAGAAAATCGCCAAGCGGTGACGGATGCAGAAAAACAGCAAGTTGTATTATTCGTTGACAGTTACAGCCGTTATTTTAGCTCGCAGATTGCGCAAGCCGCACAAGCAGTATTAGCAGCTTCTGGTTATCACGTCATTATTCCTGAACCAACGGCTGAAACAGCAGAAGCACATCGCCCCTTATGTTGCGGTCGTAGTTTATTAGCACATGGACAAATTGATGCAGCTAAAGCAGAAGCTAAGCGCGTTTTAGAAGTGTTACTGCCTTATGCAGAGGCGGGATACAACATCGTAGGCTTAGAGCCTTCTTGTCTGCTCGCTTTGCGTGATGATTATAAGTCCTTAGGCTTAGGCGAAATGGCAGAAACAGTGTCGAAACAGTCGATTCTGTTTGAAGAATTTTTAGTGCGGGAACAAATGGCGAAACGCTTAAATTTAAACCTGCAACCGCTGAGCTTAGACGCGCCATTATTAGTACAAGGTCATTGCCATCAAAATGCAGTCGGTGCGATGAAGGCGATGCGCAAAGTGTTAAAAATGATTCCTAAACTGAATTTTGAGCTGATTCCGCCTTCTTGTTGCGGTATGGCGGGCAGTTTTGGTTTAGAGTCTGAGCATGCAGAGATGTCAAAAGATATGGCGGAGTTGGCGTTATTGCCAGCCTTGCGTGAAGCACCAGAGGCGATGATTTTAGCCAATGGTTTTTCGTGTCGTGAGCAGATTCATGCACATGATGGACGGCAAGCAGTGCATGTTGCGGAGTTGCTGCAATCGGCGTTAGTGCCTGCGAGTTAAAAGTGGTGGTGGTGGGATTTGCGCCGCAGGTTTTGCGGCGCGAATGCGGAAAGTTTATGCAAAAAACTGTTCCGCGTGCTGCATGGTGGAATACGGCTTGCGCCTATTCCACCCTACATTGTCACATGCTTAACGGCGGTGACTGCGTTCCCGATCTCCGCGATGGCGTGGTTGACGATCACCACCACCGCCGCCGCCACGCTGATCGCGGTCACGATCATAACGGCGACGGGTGCGTGAGCGATCACGGTCGCCAGTCGGTTTGTTATCAATGCTTAACTGTAACTGCTGACCACACACCCACACTTTTTGCAGATGTTGGAAAGTAGTCGCAGGAATATCAGCCGGTAAATCAACCGTGCTGAAATGTTCATATAACTTGATATGACCAATATATTGACTGTCTAAACCAGCTTCATTGGCAATTGCGCCCACGATGTGTTTTGGCTGCACACCATGCGTGCGACCCACCTCGATACGGTAACGCACCATACCCGGTTCAACTTCTTGCGCTTCACCACCCATACGGCCACGACGTTGCGGACGTGAGTCGTCCATGTCGTCTGCCACTACACGCTGTTCAGGTGTAATCAATGGGCGTTCACGTTGTGCTAAATAGGCTAACGCTGACGCGATGTCTTCTAAACTGATGTCGTTTTCTTCTTGATACTGCGCAATTAAGTCAGTAAAGAAGTTTAACTCTTCCGTTTCTAAGGCTTCTTGAATGCGCAGTTTAAACTGTGCAATCCGGCGATCCACCACATCCGCATGACTTGGCAGCTTCATTTGGGTAATGGTTTGGTGCGTAGCGCGTTCAATGGCGCGTAACATACGACGCTCACGTGGTGACACGAATAAAATCGCTTCCCCTTTACGACCTGCACGACCAGTACGACCAATACGGTGCACATACGCTTCGGTGTCGGTTGGGATGTCATAGTTAATAACGTGGCTGATACGCTCCACGTCTAAACCACGCGCGGCAACATCAGTGGCAATGACAATATCTAAATTACCATTTTTCAAACCTTCCACGGTTTTTTCGCGTAAGGCTTGGTTCATGTCACCGTTTAATGGCGCACTGGCATGACCACGCGCTTCTAATTTTTCCGCTAATTCGATAGTAGAGGTTTTGGTGCGCACGAAAATAATCATGGCATCAAAATCTTCCACTTCTAACATACGGGTTAAGGCATCCAATTTATGAATGCCTGTTACCTGCCAATAGCGTTGGCTAATGCTGGCAACGGTAGTCGTTTTCGCCTTAATGTGAATCTCTACCGGCTCTTTTAAGTGACGGCGAGCCACTTGGCGAATTGCTGTTGGCATGGTAGCAGAGAATAAAGCCACTTGACGTTCGCTAGGGGTATGACTGAGGATTTCCTCAACGTCATCAATAAAGCCCATGCGTAACATTTCGTCCGCTTCATCTAACACTAAGCTTTTTAAGCTAGACAACACTAAAGTGCCACGGCGTAAATGGTCTAAAATACGACCTGGGGTACCAACAACCACTTGCACGCCGCGTTTTAACTGGCGTAACTGGCTGCTCATGCCTTGACCGCCGTAAACTGGCAGGATGTGGAAACCTTTTAAGTGCCGTGCATAAGTCTGCATGGCTTCTGCCACCTGAATCGCTAATTCGCGCGTCGGTGTTAAGACTAAAATTTGTGGTTGGGTTTGGCTTAAATCTAACCGGCTTAATAAAGGCAAAGCAAAGGCAGCGGTTTTACCGGTACCGGTTTGTGCTTGACCTAATAAATCACGTCCCGCTAATAATGGCGGAATGCTTTCAGCTTGAATGGGTGAAGGGGTTTCATAACCCACTTCATCAATGGCTTGGAGAATAGGGGCTGCAAGGTTGAGTTGCGCAAAATGACTAATCGTTTCTATGGGCATATAACTGAACTTAACAAAAAAATATAAAGTAGAGAAGGCGGCAGGATAAGCTGGATTTGATTCTGAATACTTTGGAGCAGATAAGGACGCAAGTTTTACCAAGCCTTAGGCAACTATGAGTCGCTCATCGTGGATTACACAAACCATTGCCGGTAAAAATCGGTTGTAAATATAGACCATTCCGGTTTCGGGCATTATCACCTCAGCTTACTCGAACAGCGTTGACCTGCTGTTACACCTTGCTCATTTTAGCGTCTCAAGCTAGCAAGGCGGATATATCAATATAACCGATTGTTCATAAGCTCAGTCACCCAAACTCAATCCGAACAATAACAGGCATGTGTCGCCATTCGGTCAAGCAAACCCAGTCAATTTGAGTACATAACTCCCTATGTCGTTGTACGCTGGCAAATCTGAAAATCGACAACGTGACTACATAGGCTGACGCATGTTGAATAGATAAGTATCGCACATATCAGAAGAAAATTGTTCTATCACAACTAAAATATTAGATTGATTCTTCTAATTTTATCATCACTATTTAATATAGCTTTCAAATACAAACACATAGCGATTAAGCTTGCCTGCCCCTATTTTTTTGACTAAAAACACTTAATATAAGTTTTGGCAGTCATAAAATCTTAAAACCAATTCCGAAGGAGGCTCCATGCACTACTTACGTCTTGGCTTGTTTGCACTAGCAGGCTTTGTTTTCCCTGCACACGCGGCAGAGCTGTCATCGTCCGTACCCTTAGAAGTTGAACAACCCGCTTATCAAACGCCGTGGCAACGCTATGGCAATTGGCCGCAAGGGGACTGGAGTGGCTACAATACCTTAAATAATCCACAAACCTCACCTGCACCGCCCCCTGTTGGCAAATTGCAAGCCGTACAAGAGCCTATTACCGGCGATGCTGACAAGGGTAAAAAATTAGTTGCAGATCGTAAACGCGGTGGCAGTTGTTTCGCCTGCCATGCCATGCCTGATGCAAGTTTAGCAGGTAATGTCGGCCCCGAGTTTTTCAATATTGGCAGTTGGGGACGTAGCGATACCCATTTATATAATTATATTTACGACCCCCGCGCCTTTAATCCTGATGCTGTAATGCCACCTTGGGGCGCACACGGCGTATTTAGCCAACAAGAAATTTTTGACATCGTAGCTTACTTAAAAACCTTAACCGGCGAAGGTAGTTATCCTGATTCGATGGAAAACCCGTTTACCCGTCCTGTGCCCGTAGAAAACCGCGATAACTTAGATGTGTTTGAAAACCCCGGCATGATGGGGGAAGAGTTAGGGCAAACCTTATATCAAAAAGCAGGTGAAAACGGCAAATCGTGTGCCGATTGCCATGATAAGCCTGTTCAGCAATTCAAAACATGGGCGACCACCATGCCTAAGTTTGATTTACGTTTGAATAAAATGCTGGGGATTGAAGAATTTGTCACCCGTCATGCCCGCGCAACGATGGACACTGACTATTTAATGCAGTCCGAGCAAAATACAGGGCTTGCCATTTATTTACGCTACTTAGCCAACGGTGAACCCATTGCCGTCGATACCAGCGATCCGAATACACAAGCCGCGTTAGCGCGTGGTGAAGCCTTAGGCAAAGTGAAAATAGGCCAATTAAACTTTGCTTGCGTCGATTGTCATGAATTTGGAGCTGAACGCTGGATTCGCGGACAATATTTATCTGGTGTTGAAGGCATGATTCCGCATTTTCCGACTTATCGCACCAGTCGCGCTGAAATTTGGGATATTCGCAAACGCTTGCAATGGTGTGGGGTTGCCATTCGCGCTAATGAGTTGCCGCCCGATGCAGCAGAATACGGCGATATAGAGCTATATTTAACAGCGAAGAATAATGGCAAATCGTTTGATGTACCGGGGATTCGGCATTGATTTGAGTTGACTGTTGTAGGTCGGATAAGGCGTTAGCCGTCATCCGACAACCTGAGTTCGACGAAAATTATCATTAAAAATAAAACTATGCTTCTCGTTTCCAACTGCTGAGCCTGTCAAAGAACTTCTTGTTTGAATCAGAATTTACAGAATTTGGAAATTTTCAGAATTATAATTCTTTGATAATCCTGTTAATTCTTAAATTCTGAAAATCCTGATTCAGACAATTCAGCGGTTCTTTTACAGCCTCAGCGTGTGGAAACGAAAAACTAATTGTTTTTACAAAAAATATTTCATCGAACTCAGGTCGATAGAATGCGGTTGAAACTTGAACCAAGCCACTGACGGCGGATGACGGCTTGCGCCTTATCCGCCCTACAATAAAAAACGAAAAAGCCCCCAGCAAGTCAAACTTACTGGGGGCTTTTCTTAGTCTCGCTTAGGCTGGATTAAGCGAAATACTAAATTTTAGTGCTCGAACTGTTCTTCTTCAGTAGAGCCTTTTAATGCAGTGATTGAAGACTCACCACCCATGATAGTTTGGGTAACGTCGTCAAAGTAACCTGCACCTACTTCGCGTTGGTGTTTAACCGCAGTGAAGCCACGATCTACAGCAGCGAATTCTTTCTCTTGTAATTCAACGTATGCAGTCATACCAGTGTCGCGGTATTTGTCTGCTAAGTCGAACATGCCGTAGTTCAATGCGTGGAAACCAGCTAAAGTAATGAACTGGAATTTGTAGCCCATTGCGCCTAATTCACGTTGGAATTTAGCAATGGTAGCGTCGTCTAAGTGACGTTTCCAGTTGAAAGAAGGTGAGCAGTTGTAAGCTAACATTTGATCTGGGAATTCTTTGTGAATTGCATCAGCAAATTCTTTAGCTTCTGCTAAATCTGGTTTACCAGTTTCTAACCAAATTAAGTCAGCGTAAGGCGCGTAAGCTAAGCCACGAGAGATACCTTGTGCCATACCTGGTTTAGTGTTGTAGAAACCTTCAACAGTACGTTCACCAGTGATGAATTCTTGATCACGTGGGTCGATGTCGCTGGTTAATAAGTTAGCGGCTAATGCGTCAGTACGTGCAACAACTAAAGTTTCAGTACCACAAACGTCTGCTGCTAAACGCGCTGCGTTTAATTTAGCAACCGCTTCTTGAGTAGGTACTAATACTTTACCACCCATGTGACCGCATTTTTTAGCAGACGCTAATTGGTCTTCCCAGTGAACGCCAGCAGCACCTGCTTCGATCATGCCTTTCATTAATTCAAAAGCATTTAATACGCCACCGAAACCCGCTTCAGCGTCAGCAACGATAGGTACAAACCAATCAATGCTGTCATCGCCTTCAGCGTGGTGAATTTGGTCAGCACGACGGAAAGTATTGTTAATGCGACGAACAACCGCAGGTACACTGTCAACAGGGTACAAGCTTTGGTCAGGATACATTTGAGAAGCGGTGTTGTTGTCACCAGCAACCTGCCAGCCGCTTAAGTAAATCGCTTTTAAGCGTGCTTTCGCTTGTTGCATCGCTTGGTTGCCGCTTAATGCGCCTAAAGCGTTGACATACGGTTCAGTGTGCAGGTAGTTCCACAGTTTTTTAGCGCCTTCTTTCGCTAAGGTGTACTCGATTTGTAAAGTACCACGTAAACGATCAACGTCAGCCGCTGAGTAGTTACGTTTTACACCTTTCCAACGTGGATTTTCGGCCCAATCTTTCTCAATTGCTTTAATGTCGTCATTACTCATAAGGTTTATCCTGTCTCAGTATAAAAATAAGCTTAGGGTTTTTGGAGGACTTTTGAAGCTAAAGCACATCAGTTTATGCTAAGTGCTCGTAAGCTACCAGCGTCAAAAATTCTTCAAAGGTATCAGTGGTTGTAATCCGTTCGAGTAATTCCGCAGCTAAAGCATAATGGTTGGGCTTTTGACCCTCGCCACCTACCTGAGCACGGATGCTGTCAAGCTCCTCCTGTATCACTTGTTTGACTAACTCAGCAGTCACTTTGCGGCCATCGTTCAATACGCCTTTAGGATATTGAACCCATTGCCATAATTGCGCGCGGGCAATTTCAGCGGTTGCAGCATCTTCCATTAAGTTGTTAATGGGCACACAACCGTTGCCATCTAACCATGCTGCCATGTAATGCAGCGCGGCACTGACGTTATTCCGAACACCTGCCTCGGTAATTTCACCTTCTTCTGGCATTTGTGGGATTTTAACTAAATCAGCAGCCGTGATGTTCACATCTTCACGTAAGCGATCTTTTTGGTTCGCTTGCGGCATGTATTTGTCGAAAATTTCCATTGCGATAGGCACTAAACCTGGGTGAGCAACCCAAGTACCGTCATGACCATCGCTGGCTTCACGCTCTTTATCTGCCCGTACTTTAGCCATCGCTGCTTCGTTAGCAGCCGCATCCGTTTTGATAGGGATGATTGCGGCCATACCACCCATCGCGTGTGCGCCACGGCGGTGACAGGTCTTGATTAATAATTGTGAGTAAGAACGTAAAAAATGTGTTGTCATGGTGACTTGTGAACGATCAGGCAACACAAAGTCAGGGTGTTTATGGAAGCGTTTAATGTAGCTGAAGATATAATCCCAACGACCGCAGTTTAAGCCAACGCAATGATCTTTTAATTCGTATAAAATTTCATCCATTTCAAAAGAAGCTAAGATAGTCTCAATTAAAACGGTTGCTTTAACAGTGCCGCGAGGTAAGCCTAAAGCATCTTGTGCAAAATTAAACACATCATTCCACAGGCGTGCTTCTAAGTGGCTTTCTAATTTTGGTAAATAGAAATAAGGCCCTGTGCCTTTAGCCAATAAAGTTTTTGCATTGTGGAACAAATATAAGGCGAAATCCATCAAACCGCCAGGAATCGGCTTGCCGTCTAATAAAACGTGTTTCTCTTCTAAATGCCAACCGCGAGGACGTACTAATAAGGTCGCAATTTGGTCATTTAATTGATACGCTTTACCTTCAGGACTCACGTAGTCGATTTTGCGATTGATAGCATCGCGCAAATTGATTTGGCCTTCGATAACGCCTTCCCATGTAGGGCTTTGCGCGTCTTCAAAGTCAGCCATAAACACTTTTGCGCCAGAATTCAGCGCATTGATTACCATCTTACGATCAACAGGGCCGGTAATTTCAACCCGACGATCTTGTAAGTCAGCAGGCGTGGGTGCAACTTGCCAGTCGCTATTCCGAATATGGGCAGTCTCTGGCAAAAAGTCAGGCATAACACCTGCGTCTAAATCTTTTTGCCGTTCGACACGACGCGCCAGTAACTCATCCCGACGAGCACCAAAGGTTTTCACGATGTCGCCAACCAGTGCCATCGCTTCATCGGTTAAAATTTCCGCATAAGCAGGCGTGATGGGACCGGTAATTTCTAGTGTCGCAGGTTTAACTGGCATCGGTGTTGACATGACTTACTTTCCTCGAAAAATCTGGTTTTTTCAGGGTTATTACGTTTATCCAGCCTAAGGACGGCAAGTTATAGTCGATCTAAACGCTGCATTGCAACAACAGAATATTTGATTTTTTTAAATCTTATTATTAACATTTACAATAAAAAAGGAAAATCAGTCATGTCCGAACGTTTTTATTACAAACAAAATCGCTTAAAGCAGTTGCGTGCTTTTTGTCATGCCGCGCAAACGGGAAGCATTTCCAAAGCCGCCGACCGCTTATTTTTAAGTCAGCCATCCGTCTCGTTACAGATTAAAGCCTTAGAACGCGAGTTAAATGTGTCTCTCTTTGAACGACGCGGCCCTTCTATCGAGTTAACACCCGAAGGCAAAATTCTGTATGAACTCTCTGTGCCTTTGGTGGAAGGTATCGATGCCTTGCCGGATACTTTCGCTATGCGTCGAGGTAATTTAGAAAGTGGCGAGTTAAATATTGCGGCAGGTGAATCCACTATTTTGTACATTCTGCCAGATTTCCTGACCCGTTTTACCAAAAGTTACCCCGGCATTCGGGTGCGTTTGCATAACGTGACCGGGCGCGATGGCATGTCGCTATTACGCGCCAATGAAATCGATTTCGCGGTGGGTTCTTTTATCGACGTACCAGAAGATATTTCTTACCGTCCAATTTTCCATTTTGAGCCGGTATTGATTACAGAGGTTAATCACCCATTAACCCAGAAACCAGATTTTACCTTACAAGACTTAAGCGAGTATGGCTTGATTCTGCCGCCACGTCATTTAAGCACTTGGCGCATGGTTAAAATGGTGTTCCGTCAACATAATATTGACTATAAAGTGACTTTAGAGGCCGGTGGCTGGGAAGTCATTAAAAAATATGTGGCGATGGGGATGGGGATTTCGATTGTCACCAGCATTTGCTTAACCGGTAAAGAAGAGTTAGGCGTGTTGCCATTAACCCGTTATTTCCCTAAACGGAGTTACGGCATTGTGTCTCGTCGCGGCAAGTTCCTTTCCGCTGGTGCTAAAAAGTTTATTGAAATGATGGACCCGCTGTTTTTTGAACGGGAAGACGAAGCGGAATAAAACAGTTGCTCTCAAGCATTCATTATTGCTGTTAAGTCTGTAGATTGACGGCATGGAGTTTTTCTATTCATGCCTATTCTGCACGGTGCTTATATGATTGCCAATCCATCGCCCTTTATGCGTCTTTCAACGCCGGTTGAATAGATGCTATTTGCCCCCAGCTAAAGCTGTACACCGTCTCCCCTGAGATGGGTAAAAGTGTTAAACTAACGCTCATCCACCACTGTTTACAGCTAAAAATATCATGCCTCCAGAAACTTCTGATGCGCCTAGCACGCCTACGCCTGAAGCGTGTGCTACTCACTTCCACGGTAGTTACTTACCCTCAGACGTTCAGTTGTTGTTTACACCCACCTGTATTGATGGCAGCGATCCTGAAGCACTCGCTGCGATACCTGCTAAGCTGGCTGAATACCAACCCTCCGAAGCGTATTTAAAATTCTTTTATAACGCTTTTGCGCAAAATCGCCGCCGTTTAGCACAAGATACCTTATCCTTAGCACGCCAATTAGTGTTAAAAACACGGGGCGGTCGCCCTAAAGTATTAGTGTCGCTTGCCCGCGCCGGTATTCCGGTTGGCGTATTATTAAAGCGCACGCTGCAAGAACATTTGCACGTTGATATTGAGCATTACAGCGTTTCCCTGTTGCGCGAGGAAGGCTTAGACGAACAAGCCTTGCTACATATTGTGCAACAGAACGATGCCTTAGGCCGTGACATCACCTTCGTCGATGGCTGGACAGCAACGGGTACAGTCGCCCGCGCCTTATGGCAAGGCATTTCGCAGTTTAACCGCCGTCATAAAACACAAATCTCGCCAGACTTGCACGTTATCGCTGATTTAGCCGGTATTGCCACTATCGCCGCGACGACTAATGATTACTTAATTCCATCTGCTTTGCTGAATGCCACTATTTCGGGCTTGGTCAGCCGTCCTTGGCATGATGCAACAGCCGAGCAATTTTTTAACTGCTATTACTTCCAACACCGCCAAGCAGAAGATTTATCACAATGGGATGTGGATCAATTAATGGCAGAGATTCGACAGTTAGACCGCACACCACCTTGCATTGAACCCGATGTGCGTATTCGTCAGCAGGAAACCAGTCAGTTTTTTATTGAAGAAATCATTGAGACTTATCAATTACAGTCCATCGACCAATTCAAACCCGGTTTAGGCGAGTCTACCCGTTTACTGTTACAAGGGGCTGCCAAACCAGATCGCTTATTAGTGCGCAATCGTCGTAGCCCAGAAGTGGAAGGCTTATTACTATTAGCCAATGAGCAAGGTGTCACCGTCACCGAAACAGTGGCAATGCCTTATAAAGCAGCCTTAATCATGCAGCCAATGACGGAAGCAGAAGCGTAGTCTTTCATGACCTGATAGCACAACCGGCTATCAGGTCGTTGTTAATCTTTATGTCAGATATTGTGTTGTTTACTGATTTAGATGAAACCGTGTTTCAACTATCTCGCCATAACGCCGCAGGCAAACACCCCGCCACGGCAACACCCACCCCACAACATGTTTCGTATCAAACGGATTACCAGCGATTGCTGTTTGATTTGTTTTATCAAGCTGAGCAAGTCACTGTGATTCCTGTCACTGCCCGCGATTTACGGCAATATCACAATACCTTTGTCAGCCGTTTACCCAAAATAGAAACCGCCGTGTTGTATTTTGGCGGCTTAATCTGGCATCAGCATCGCCCGCTGCCTGAATGGGCAAACCATATTTATCAAGCCTTCCAGTCACTCAGCCAACCGCTTGCGGATTTGCAACAAGAGTTAAGCCAGTTTATTGCCAAACATGCGCCGAGTAGCGTTTTACGCAATTCAGATGGCTATTATTTAACTTTACGCGCACCGGCTGAATTAACGCCTAGCGAGCGCGAAGCCTTTTTTGCTGAAGTGAAAACGCTGGCAAGTGCTGAATATTTAAGCTATAGCCATCGCCGTAATTTAACTTTATTGCCTCAGTTTTTGGATAAACGACACGCGGTAGCTTATTTGCAAAGTCAGCTTGCGCCTAAACTCAGCTTAGGCATGGGCGACAGCTTAAGTGATTTACCTTTTATGCAGTTATGTGATATACGCATGATCCCGCGTTATGCACAAATTGAGCAGTTATTTCCCGCATGTTTAACCCCAACACCTTAAGCCCTGCTAAAACCTTAACCTTGCCTATAGACGCAGCAACCACATTGGCGACTGCGCGTGTGTTGATTATCGGTGTGGGCGGTTTAGGCTGTGCCGTGGCGCATGATTTGGCCTTGGCAGGCGTTGGCTGTTTGGTGTTAGTCGATTTTGACACCGTAGACTTATCCAATTTACAACGCCAATTGCTGCACGATGTTTCGCAAATCGGTCAGCCTAAAGTGTTATCCGCGCAACGTGCGTTGCAACAGCTTGCGCCTACAGTCAACATTTTGCCGATAGCGCAGCATTTGACAGAAAAAGAATTACTAGAGGAAGTCGCGGCGGCGGATGTGGTGTTAGATTGTAGCGATAATTTCGCCACCCGTTTTATGTTGAATGCTGCTTGTGTGCAGCAACGCACGCCATTAATTTCCGGTGCCAGCATCGAGTTTGGCGGACAAGTCGCCAGTTTCGCATTGAATACGGCAGACGCGCCGTGTTATCACTGTTTATACCCCGATGAAGCAGAAGAAGCTGCCACCACTTGTACGCAAAATGGCGTATTAGCGCCCTTAGTTGGCATTATTGGCAGTTTACAAGCCACAGAAGCTGTAAAAGTCCTGTTAAACATTGGTACGCCACTCTATGCTAGACTGTTGTTATTCGATGCCCTGACCGCACGTTGGCGGGTTGTTAACTTAGTGAAAGACCCCGCGTGTCCTGTTTGTCAGCATACAGGGACAAATTCACCGTTTTAACACTCGACCCGTTGACTGAAGTCAGTTTTCATTAACTTTAAGCGTGTGATTTACTCTGTGTATTCGGGGAATTATTGTCATGACCATTACCGTGAAATTTTTTGCCAGTTTGCGTGAGCAATTAGAAAAAAGTGAAGTGAAGTTAGATTCAGTGAATGCGCTCACTGTGGCGCAAGTGTGGACGCAAGCTTGTGATGAAGTGCCTTTACCATCACATGTGTTAATGGCGGTCAATATGGCCTATGTGGATCAGCACACCGTGGTGCAAGATGGCGATGAGGTCGCCTTTTTCCCACCGGTAACCGGAGGTTAATCATGCCTGTTATTGTCACACCTGACCCTTTTAATCCTTGGCAAGCTTTAGCAGATCATGAGCAGCAGCTCAATCAGCAAGGACATTATGGCGCGGTGGCAAGCTTTGTCGGCACCATGCGCAATCATAATGAGGGTGTGGGTGTGCAATCGATGTGGTTAGAACATTATCCCAGCATGACCGAACACTATTTGGCGCAGTTAGCACAACGCGCCCAACAGCAGTGGTCATTGCTGGAGGTGTTAATCATTCATCGCGTGGGGCAGATTGAGTTAGGACAAAGCATTGTGCTGACCGCTGCATGGTCAGCACATCGCGCTGAGGCGTTGGCAGCTTGCCAATTTCTGATTGAAGACTTGAAATTTAACGCCCCGTTTTGGAAACGGGAAACGCTACAAGATGGGCAACAGCGTTGGGTGGAAAAAAATACCTCAGGCGTGTGTGTACCATCGACGACAGAGGGTTAAGGGGTGGAAACCAATATTCTGATTTTATATTACAGCCGTTATGGCAACGTGGCGCAAATGGCACGCTGGATGGCGCGTGGCGTGGAGTCTGTGCCTAATTGCCAAGCCATTTTACGCACCGTGCCCCCCGTGTCACCTGTGTGCGAAGCCACTGAGCCAAGCATTCCCGAACAAGGCGCGCCTTATGTCACACTAGACGAGTTAACAAACTGTGATGGTTTAGCCGTTGGCAGTCCAACCCGCTTTGGCAATATGGCAGCACCGATGAAGTATTTCTGGGAACAAACCTCTGGCTTATGGCTAAACGGTTCCTTAATCGGCAAACCTGCCTCGGTGTTCACCTCCGCCGCCAGCTTACACGGTGGGCAAGAAAGCACCTTATTAACCATGATGATTCCTTTATTGCATCAAGGCATGTTGCTATTAGGTTTACCCTATAGCGAACCCGATTTAACCACCACCCAAAGCGGCGGCACGCCTTATGGTGCTTCACACCTTGCAGGCAGCGACAGTCAATTGCCGTTAACTGAAGCTGAACAACGCTTATGCCGCGCCCAAGGCCAACGCCTTGCCACCACTGCCCGCCAATTACGCCAAGCCTAATCAATCCATGTTAGCCGTCACTTATTATTTAAGCTTAACCAGCTATTTCGCCTTACTCAGTGTGTTATTTTTGTGGCATACATGGCTTGCGCCTAGCCATAGCACGCCAGTTGCTTTTACCTTGTTAGTGTTAGTCGTGCCTTTACGGCTGTTTTTGCGCGGTTTGCTACACGATAAACG
>QKBZ01000332.1 GCA_003245895.1 Beggiatoa sp. | reverse complement strand
CAACTAATTCTGATTCATCTAAATCAGTAGGCAATTCGTCGTCAAAATCTGCGCTCGCAACTAATTCTGATTCATCCAAATCAGCAGGCAACTCGTCGTCAAATTCTGCGCTCGCAACTAATTCTGACTCATCTAAATCAGTAGGCAACTCGTCGTCAAATTCTGCGCTCGCAACTAATTCTGATTCATCTAAATCAGTAGGCAATTCGTCGTCAAAATCTGCGCTCGCAACTAATTCTGATTCATCCAAATCAGCAGGCAACTCGTCGTCAAATTCTGCGCTCGCAACTAATTCTGATTCATCTAAATCAGTAGGAAATTCATCATCGAATTCTGCACTCGTGGCTAATTCTGATTCGTCTAAATCAGTAGACAACTCGTCGTCAAATTCTGTGCTAGCAACTAATTCTGACTCATCCAAATCAGCAGGCAATTCATCATCGAATTCTGCGCTCGCAACTAATTCTGATTCATCTAAATCAGCAGGTAATTCATCATCTTGTACGAGAGAATCATCAAGCTCAGCTAAACCGGCTAATCCATCATCCTCTGGTAAATCATCCCCTAAACTGGTTAAAGCATCCTCAGCTAAAACAGGAGACTCAGACAACTCTGCATTCTCTGACGCTGCTAACTCTAAATCAGCCAGTGTTTCCAGTGAAAAATTATCATCTTGATCTAAATCAGAAAAATCAGCTTGTGCGTCAAGCTCTTCGGCTGACCAGTCCGCTGCATTTTCTAATGCTAAGTCTTCACTTAAAGACTCATCATCTGTTGCAGCCACTGGTGCGGGAGGAGGGGTATAAGTCTCATCGGCTAACGGTAACTCATCCAGCAACTCGCCTTCAGACTCAACTAAGCCCGTGAACTCTTCATCTGAACCTAGAGCATCTGAAGTCTCAGCCGCCAAATCATCACGATCAGTTGTATCCGCTAAGCTATCTAACGCCAATGCTTGCGCATCGTCATCAGCTAACGCTGTAAACGAATCAACCTCATCAGCAACAGCCTCAGTCTGCGTAACCAGCGTGCTTGAATCCTCTGCTAACTGTGCGCTTAACACAGACACATCATCATCACTTAAGGGCTGATGCCAACTGGCTTGCTGTAACTGATTGACCAGCTTAACTTGCGTGTGTTCATCAGTCGGTTGATGCAGGTAATTAGCAATTAAGCGGGGCCAATGCTCCACTTCGCCGCATAAAACCTCACGATCCAAAATTGCTGAAGCCTGCGTTGCCAACAAATTTTGCTGCAATACTTGGCAAATTTCTTGTAAACCACTTAGCTGCGCCCGTGCCGCATAATCGCTAACGTGCTGTAAATAACCTGCACAGTCACCGAGAGCCTCGGTTACAGCCGCATCATCGCTGCTGTCGTCAGCAATGACGGCCAAAGCTTCATAAAGCTGGTAAGCGTCATCAGCAACTTGGGTATGCAAGTCTTCTAATAAGTCGGAGTTTAATAGTGCGGACATGCGAACCACCCTGCCTGAGAGTCGTAAAAACCTGAACGGTGGTGTCGCCGTTCAGGTTCACTCGCGGAACAATAATCTTTAGAAGTGTGATGTGCTCAGTAATGAGTAGCAACCCATAAAAGCTAGGCTTTTTCAGTCTCTACCACTACTCATACCCTTACACATCGTGACATTTAGTTATCAAGGCTTACAAGGTAGGCAACTTGAATACGCGAATGGAGTCAATTAACTGCTTGGAGTAATCTACCAAGCGGTCTGTTTGCACCGCCTGTTCTTCAAGCTGTTTACCGGTTTCTTGCGTACTCATCTGAATCGTTTGCGCCCGTTCGCGTAACTCATTACTGATTTGCGCCTGTTGCCGCGAAGCCATCGCAATTTGTTCAACCACTTGTACCAAGTTCGCCGTGGTGTTCTGGGTCTCTTTCATCTGCTCACCAGCCCGTTCGGCCAGTCGAGAACCCTCAATCACCTGTTGAATGGTACGGTCCATCGTCGCGATAGTATCGTTGGTTTCTAACTGAATGTTTTTCACCAAGGCCGAAATCTGAGAAGTTGCGTTCCGTGAGCTTTCAGCGAGCCGCTGTACCTCATCCGCAACCACCGAGAAACCCCGACCGGCTTCCCCTGCTGCCGCCGCCTGCATCGATGCGTTCAATGCCAGTACGTGCGTCCGTTCCGCGATGTTGTTAATGATGTCAACGATGGAGCTAATTTCTTGCGAACGTTCACCCAAACGCTTAATCCGTTTTTCCGTTTCGTGAATCGTTTCCCGAATTTCACCCATCCCGTCTACCGTACTGGTTACCGTTGCAAGTGCCGTTTGGGTTGAGCGTGTCGCTTGAGTCGCAATTTCGTTACAAGATTGCGCAACTTCCGCAATCTTATTCATCGCTTCGGCTGCGGCGGATAATTCGGCCATGGTGGCATCCACCACCGCCCGTTCCGCCTCTGCCACTTTGGACACGTTATCAGCCTGTACCTTCACCTGTTGCGAAGCAGATTCTACATCGTCCGTAATGCGTCGAACGTTGAGCAATACCTTACTGGTCTCGGTCGCCATCTGGTTGATCGCGTCAGCCAGCGGGCCTGTTACGTCTTCCGTTACCGGTACCTGTACGGTCAAATCCCGTTGTGACAACTGGAAGGATGCTTTCAACAATTCAATAATGGAGTTGTTGAGCATTTCGTTTTCTTTCTCAGCTTTTGCTAAGGCAGATAAACGGTCATCTAACAAGCCGTTAAAGGCACTGGACAGTGTTTCCAGTTCGTCCCCTGTTTGAATTTCAGCGCGGGCGGTAAAGTCACCTTCCGCAACCTGTGTCACGACTTTTTCCAGTTCAGAAATAGGCTGTGCGATACGACCGAAGAAGAAGAAACCTACAACTCCCCCTAATACCAGTACCACAATCGCCACAGGGATAGAACCTCGGGTAATCTCAGCGTTTAACGCTTGCAATCGTTCGAGAGATTCCACCTCTTGTAAGTCGGAGAAAATCGCCCACTGTAGCCCTGCTACGTTAATTGGTGCGTATGCAGATAACACGAACTCGCCGCGATAATCCTCGTATAAGTCGAAACCGTTTACCCCAGAATACGCTGCCCGTGTACCAGGGTTATCTACCACCATCAGACCGACCGTTGTATCTTTTAATTCAATATTTTGAATAACTTCTTCAGGTAAACCAATGGGTTCAATTGAGGATAAAAAACCTTCTTTATCTTCCACCATCACCCGACTGTCATTCCGCATGGTACCGTCTGACGCTACGATGTAGGTCTCACCTGTACGTCCAGATTCATCAGGTCGCCATGCACGACCATAAGTCATAATGTCGTTGATCCGGTGAATCGGTAACTGGAAGGCTAACACGCCAATTTTATGTTCGCGTTGGTCAAAAATTGGCACCCCAATGAAGGCTGCCTGTGCGTCATAAGAAGGCAAGTAAGGTGAGAAATCCACCAAGATATATTGGTCAGGTGCCGTAAATTGGCTGGCTTTTTCAAACACACTGCCTAAACCACTTTTAGCAAAAGGGCCGTCTAACAGTGAAGTAGCAAAATCAATTTCTTTCAGTACTGAGTAAACAATATTGCCGGATTCAGCATCAATTAAGAAAATATCTTGAATGTCAAAGCGGCGTTGAAACGCGCTGATCATTGGGTGATATTTGCGGTGTAATTTGGTATAGGAAGAAGATTCATTCGCCGCAAAAAATTCTTCTTTCGTCCCTAATGGGTTAGGGTTATTGGCAATATAGTTATATTGCAAGGCAACGGCATTATCACTGAGTTGATCCATCATCAACTCCAGATCAAACACGGAGTTTACGTTAAATGTTTCATATTCTTGCGTAAAATCATCCATGTAATATTGCAAGACAGCTTCTCGATAATCATCAATCGGCACATCTTGTGGCACAGAGGGGCCATCCTCTGTACTTTGAGCAATATCCTTAATATAACGCGGATACGCCTTACTAAACAAAGTCATTGCATCAATAATGGTTTGGGAACTGGCATACATCTGTATTTGGTCAACCACCTGCGCAAAGTAATCCTCAATTTGCGCTTTTTTGGTGTCCCGAATCGCACTAATATGACTTTGCGCCGATTCGGTCAGTGCTTGTTGACCTAACTTTGCCGCAATCCCCCCTGTAAAGTAGGCCGTAATGACCACCGGGATCACAGCAAGGAAAGCCGACCCAAAGAACATTTTTTGACGAAGTTTCATAGCATTAATCTCCGTTCAACTAGGTGCAGCAATCTGCCCCGGTCTAAATAGCAAATACGAGCAGCGTATCTCCAACAGGTTTGCTGTGGTGTCATTGCGTGCCTAAACCGCCACCCGTGTGGCTAAAGATTCAAAGAAACCTTTGTGATCAAAGTTAAACCATACCTCGCCGTTTTTTTCATAAGCGACGCTGGTAAAAGGCTTAATCGCGGAGGGCAAAGCTGGAAAAGTTTCCAACCGATCCAAAGTAGTTAATGCAATGTGAATCGGTAAATCATCGATCACAATGCCGCCTGCTTCTTCACCTTGCCCTAAAATCAATAGCATACGCTTTTTCTTTTCGGCTGGTTTTTCCAAGCCTAACAACATGCTTAAATCAAAGACGGGAACTAAGTTCCCGCGTAAATTGATTAAGCCTAATAACCAACTTGCTGTATTGGGAATTTGGCATAAAGCAACCATTTCCCGCAACTCGCTGATGGCGTGTTCAGCAATCAGCAAGCCAATGCTGCCAACGTGAAAGCCTAAACGACGGCTCACTTCAGCATGTGTTAAGCCATGTACCTTATCGTCTACTTGGCGATTCAGTGGGCGGTTCAATGCCTCACTGGGTTTTAGCCACGCAGCATTAGGAGACAGTGCTTTATCATTCATTGGCTTATAAGTCTCGTGCCTTAGGTGGTGCAACGAATTCTTGCAATGGAGAAGCGTTAAAGTGCAACAGAGCAGGTGTACGACCGGGGTAAGAAACCCAACCTGTAAAGGCTTCATTCCCTGTTAACTCATGGCGTTCCATGAAATAGCGAATGTGGCGCATAGCTTTACGCATGATCCGGTCACGCCGAATGCCTGACAGTGCTGTCGCAGGTGTAGAGGCAAAGATCATCGTTTCCATTTGACGATCAAAATCTTCCCGACTCATGTTCGCAATTTTAGCCATTGCATCTAAAGTACTGCCGCGTCGGTTCCCTTGTAAGCGTTCCATGATAGGAAACCATGTCGCTAACAAGGCTTGTGCAAAACGAGGTCGACTAAATAACACATCGCGTTGCACTACAATTAACTCCACAATTTCATTAGGAATTTGTCGCGAATCAAATAAGACAGAAGCTTGGCCTTGGTTCAGTAAGCGAGATAAATTAGGATTCGCAGTCACTACACCATAAGCTTGTCCAGTGCCGAATACATCGGGAATATTGGCTTCTGAGGTATCGATAATGGGCACAGCATCAAAAGCAATCTGCCGTCTAACTAAATAGCGGTCTAATAAATAGTGACGGGATGAAAATTGCTCTAAGGCAATCGGTTTACCAACAATATTAGGGTTAGCAGTATCCGGTAACAAAATCGCTTCATTACCATCACTATAACCTGCAATTAAAATCACGTCCGCTTCAATATCTTGGCGCACGATCTGAGCAATTGCATCAATATTATTGATTGAAATCGCATCGACTTCACGTGCTACAAACTTATCGATATTAAGACGATAATCGTCTTTTTCGATACGCAGTTGTATTGAGTGATTTTTTGAGTGATCCAGCTTGCCTTCTTCCTCGGCTAATAACCAAGGCATATCAATGGCACGGTTAGTCACTGCTAGTGATAATTCGACAACCTCTTTTTGCACTGGAGCAGATTCTGTAGAGCCAGAACCGCTGCCTAACAAATTAGAGATCGAATCACAGCCAGCAACTAGCAAGACTAGCCAGCTTATAAGCAAAATGCGGAAGGAGGCAGTGACGTTTTTGTAGAATGGCATGTTGTATCATTCCCCTCGTTATGGTGATCCAACCAACTTAAAGGGCATTCGCGCATATCCCTATAACAAGCAATTGAAAGCCCCAATCCGCAAATTGGTTCGTTCGGCTCAACGGCTTTCTGTCCATTGCATGATCAGGCAATGCCTAGGATAGTAAAAAAAATAGTAAATAACAAGTTACAACGATTTCTTAATACTTCACTTTAACTTTGGCAGCACCTAAATCAAAACTTAATACAGAGACATATGCCTCTGTATCAAGTCAGATACTCATGCAAAATCAACCGCTAAAGCGTTCAATTTGCTCCAAAATTTGGTCAGGGGTATAAGGTTTTTGAATTAAGGCTTTACCGCCTTGCATCTCTGCCCACATCCGATCCGCTTTTTGTCCTTTACTGGTGACGAAAATAATCGGAATGTCTTTAGTCGCATCATTGTGGGTAATTTCACGGCAAGCCTGATAGCCATCCATTTGCTGCATGACTACATCCATGAAGATCAAGTCAGGTTTTTCGGCGGTGGCCTTTTCAATGGCTTCCTGCCCAGAACTGGCCGCAACAACCGCATATCCTGCATCAGAAATGATATTTTGAATATTCATGCGATCCACAGTGGAATCATCGACGACCAGAATTTTATTGATAGCAGGCATGAACGTATTCTCCTCTCATAAAACGCCGCTTAAAATTATATGAAATTGAGGCGACCTAGTGCCAATGCTGATGCAAATTCCGTCTACATCAAGCTGATTTAGCATCAGGTAGTTTAAATTGTTTAATAACCTCAGTCAGTTTCTCAGGCTCCACAGGCTTTGTTAAATAGACACTAGCACCTGCCATTGTGCCTCTCAGCTTGTCAATTTTTGAGCCTTTGCCTGTTAGCATGACCACAGGCGTATTTTTGAACAGTTTGTCTGCTTTGATGGTCTTACAGACTTTATAACCATCCACACCGGGTAACATCACATCGAGAAAAATGATGTCATAGTTAGCATCTGGTTTTTTCACCAGTTCCAGTGCTTCTTCGCCAGTTTCTGCAAAGTCAATGTTCATTCCCAATAAGCCTAAGTGAATTTCCATTGATTTACGGACTGGTAAACTGTCATCAACGACTAAAGCTTTTACGCCGGTACGCGAGGCTTGTTGCGCACTATGTGCAGCATCACGTAACACCGTATTGGCTTCTTCGTTCATGACACCCTCGCCACCGACCACTAATTCAGGCACATATTTATGTGCTTCGATAGTGACTTTGTCGAGGATTTCTAACACCCGCTTTAAGGTTAAGGGGCGTCGCAAGAAAACGTCAGCCGATTCGGCGGGTACATTTTTGGCGACTCTCACCACAGGGACTGCGCTGTTATGGACACTAAAACTGCGCCATTCACTCATCGCATTCGCGTCATCAGCATCAACCAGCACAATGTCTGCTTTTTCGCGCTCGGTACTACCGACTAAGCGATATTGACGACTACGGGCAGCCGCAAGTTTGAAAATACTGCCCAGCGTATTTTGTTCATTTGGTGCAAGACCAAATACACCTACATTAAAAACTTTATCCATCGCTACAGATTCCTGTTGTGTCTGATTGACGCTCAATCTTTACGATATGTGGTTGTTTATCAGGGAGAGCATATTCCCTTATAGCAAACAACAACACAACTCAAAATTCACATCCTGCTCAGTTTGCAACGCTCGTTCCCTAGCATCAGACTGCTCAAAAAAACGAATGTTAAAACGTTGCTTGCCGCCATTGATTTCAGGGTAACAATCATGATCAATGGGCAATAATACCTGAATCAACTGGTACTCACCTTGTCCTGCTTCCAAGCTTGACTGGAAAAATCCAGCCACGGCTGTTTCTTGAACACTGACGGCATTATTGCGCACCATGTACAAGGTAAAAGCAATTGCTTCTCGCAAGGCTTCTAAGGGTATTAACCAGTCATTTAACTCATCTACCCGTTGTTTGGGGGGGTGGTTTAACCAAAAGTGATAACTGGGTAAATCACTGCGTGCACTACCACCGGTAATATTACTACGTTGGCGAATGGATGCTAACAGCGAATATTGAGCAAGTTGTTCAGGATAACGAGGGTCAAACTGAGTTAATTGGGCACGTATCGTTTGCGCATGTTGTTGCAATTGATTCAGTCGCTCATTGTCGACTTTAGGTAAACTGCGCCAGCGTTCTAAGCCTTGAATATGGTGCTCGAGATCGTGGATCAGTTCATCTTTGAGATCAATTCGATTTAACAACTCTAGCAATTCATTGATTAACTCAATGGCTGCTCGGCTATCCCATGCGGTGGGGCCTTTTAACCAATATTGTATCCCTTCAAACAGATGCGCTAACCGCAGTAAATAGCGGGTATGATCATTTAGCGGTTGTTCGTAGGTAATCTTTTTCTTCACAAGAATAGGTTCCTGATGATGAACTGCTTTTCGTGATGGTTAATGGTCGTGACACATTAGGGGGTGTAAGTTTTATATGTGTACCCACCCATGTTAACGACAGCGATTGCAGCTTGACACTTCATCTTAAGCTATTTTGCGTAACACAGGTTAACGCATACCGTGCATGTTAACTGAATGAGGTGATATTATCTATGACAGCGTGCGCTTCGGCAAATGCGTTGCTGCTAATTTCAAGTAATATTGGTGCAATGTGGTGACTTGTTGGGCTAAATAAGTTTGATCTTGTTCATTATGAATCACATCATGTGCAGCAGCGAGACGACTAGCGCGATCAGTTTGTGCCGCTAAAATGCGTTCAATTTCCATTGTATCAAAGCCATTACGTGCTGCTAAACGACTATGCTGTAAAGCTTCAGGACAGTCAATCACCAATACTCTATCCACCAAATCCGTTTGTTGCGTTTCTAACAGCAAGGGCACGCTCAATATACAATAAGGCGTTGCCGATAAAGCTGCAATCTGTTGCTGCATGCTGTGACGAATCAGTGGGTGTAATATTTGTTCTAAGGCTTGGCGCTGCGCGGCATCAGTAAACACCAATTCACGTAATTTTGCACGGTTTAAAGCACCATCATCGAGCAAAATGCTCGCGCCAAAATGGGCACTGATTTGCTGTAATGCAGGCTGTCCACGTTGCACTAACTGATGTGCTAATACATCCGCATCAATAATGGGTACTTGATACTGTGCAAATAAGTCGGAAACGGTGGTTTTACCGCTGGCAATGCCGCCTGTTAAGCCGATTCTTAAGGGTAACTGTTGAAGCCGGTCCATACCATATACTGTTGTGTAATGTATTGCCCCCACAGCAAGGTAATCCAGCCTGCACAGGCTAAGTAAGGGCCAAAGGGAATCGGTTGATTGCGGTCACGTCCTTGCACCACAATTAAAGTGATACCAATGATAGCACCGACCAGTGAGGACATTAAGATGATCATGGGCAGGGCTTGCCAACCTAACCACGCGCCAAACATGGCTAATAATTTAAAATCACCATAGCCCATCCCTTCTTTGCCCGTGGTTAATTTAAATAACCAATACACCGACCACAGCGACAAATAGCCAAATACAGCACCTAAGATGGCTTCTTCTATAGGCACAAAGCGCGTCTCAGGCCATAAATTCAATAATAAGCCCAACCATAACAGCGGCAAAGTCATGCTGTCAGGCAATAATTGATGATCGACATCAATCATGCTTAAGGCTAATAACGCCCACGTTAAAAATAAAACACTGAGTAATGACCAGCCAAAGCCTAATTGCCATGCCACGATCATAGACAACACCGCACAGCTTAATTCAATGATGGGATAACGCGGCGAAATTCGTGTTTGGCAGGCGGTACAACGACCGCGCTGCCATAAATAACTTAATACAGGGATGTTTTCCCATGGCTTGATTGGATGTTGGCAGTTTTGGCAACGTGACGGCGGGGTCACAAGGTTAAACGGGCGACTGGCTTCTTCTGGCAATGGCTGCTCTAACAACTCAGCACATTGACAACGCCACTCCCGTTCCATCATCACGGGGAGTCGATAAATCACCACGTTTAAAAAACTGCCCACAATCAGCCCTAATATGCCCACAAATAACAGCAATGTGGTTGGACTGGTAGCTAAAACCTCAATCAATGCATCCATGTACAAGTTATCCGTGTGCTTACAGAACAGAACCCATTTTGAAGATAGGCAGGTACATCGCGACAACTAAGCCCCCGATCACAACCCCTAAGAAGGCCATAATCATCGGCTCCATCAAGCTACTTAAAGCGTCAATCAGCGCATCCACCTCTTCTTCGTAGAAGTCGGCCACTTTACCCAGCATCTTATCAATAGAACCAGATTCTTCACCGATTTGCACCATTTGCACCACCATATTTGGCCACACACCCGTTTCACGCATAGTAGTGGCTAAGGCTGTACCCGTTGCAATTTCATCCCGCATTTTTAACACTGCTTCGGCATAAACCACGTGACCGGTTGCCCCTGCCACAGATTCCATCGCTTCCACCAAAGGCGTACCCGCCGCAAACATTGTGGATAAAGTACGGGCAAAACGTGCCACAGAAGATTTCGATAAAATATCCCCCACAACGGGAATTTTTAACGCCAATTTCTGCATGGCATGGTTAAAGGCAATCGAACGGCTGTTGGCCTCTTTAAATAAAAAGCCTGCCCCGATAATACTACCGAAGATGATATACCAATAATTCACAAAGGCATTAGATATCATCACCACAAACTGTGTTGGTGCAGGCAAGGCCGCCCCGAAGCCGGAAAACAAGTCTGCAAAAACCGGTACCACGAAAATCATCAAAATAGCAGTAATAACAAACGCAACCACCAAAACCGCAATCGGATAGGTCAAGGCTTTCTTGATCTTTTTCTTCATGCTTTCAGTTTTTTCTTTATACGTTGCTACTTTATTTAATAAGGATTCTAAAATCCCCGCTTGTTCCCCTGCTTCTACGAGGTTACAGAACAAGGTATCAAAATGTTTTGGATGACGGCGCAATGCATCTGCAAATGTCCCACCGGCTTCAATATCTGCTTTAATGGTGAGAATCAATTCCTGCATACTGGGGTTTTCATGCCCTTGCCCGACGATTTCAAACGCTTGAATCAAGGGCACACCGGATTCCATCATGGTGGTCATTTGGCGGGCAAAAATAGCAATGTCTGTCGCGGTAATTGGTTTACCCGCACCGCCGAATAAAGGCTTAGGTTTTTTGCGTACCTTAGTTGGTGTGACCCCTTGACGACGCAGCGCAACTTTAACTAAAGCTTCACTGGTGCCCGTCAGTTCGCCTTTAACCTTCTTGCCTTGCCTATCCTTGCCTTCCCAGACATACATGTCGTCCTTTTTTTCTGCTTTAGGTGGCGCAGCTTTAGCCGCGCGCCCTTTTGCTTTAGTCGCCGCTTTTGTTGCCATGAGTTATTCCTTATTCCTCGCCTTTTGCCACACGGTTCACTTCTTCTAAAGAAGTTAAACCTTGTTTCACTTTGCTGAGACCGGATTGACGTAAATCCCAAATACCTTCTTTACGTGCTTGGTCTGCTAAGTCCACTGCGTTTCGACCTTCCATAATCAGTCGTTTCATCGCATCTGAAATAGGCATTACTTGATAAATCCCTGCACGGCCTTTATAGCCTGAACCGCCACATTTTTCGCAACCACCGGGGCGAGGGCCATACAGTTTAAAGTCAGCTTCATTGATTTCGTCTTCTTTAAACCCTTCTGTTAGCAAGGTTTGTTTAGGTACATCAACTTCTACCTTGCAACTACATAAACGGCGGCATAAGCGTTGCGCCATTACAAGGTTGACAGAGGTTGCAATCGCAAAAGGCGGAATCCCCATGTCAATCATACGGGTCAAGGTTTGCGGCGCGTCGTTAGTGTGCAAAGTAGACATTACCATGTGACCAGTAGAGGCCGCTTTAATCGCAATCCCGCCTGTTTCCAAGTCCCGAATCTCCCCCACGAGAATAATATCAGGGTCTTGTCGTAGGAACGCTTTCAAGGCTTTTGCGAAGCTCATGCCGGTACGTTCATCCACTTGCACCTGATTCACACCGGGCAAGTTAATCTCTACAGGGTCTTCTGCGGTGGAAATATTCACCCCTTCTTGGTTAAGAATATTCACCCCTGTATATAAGGATACTGTTTTACCACTACCGGTTGGCCCTGTTACCAACACCATGCCGTAAGGATTTTCTAAGGCTTTTAAGTAGCGTTCTTTTTGAATCGGTTCAAAGCCTAACATCTCAATATTCAGTTTTGCGGCGGAGGAGTCCAAAATCCGCATAACGATTTTTTCACCGAATAAGGTGGGGCAAGTACTGACCCGAAAGTCCATCGACTTATTGCCGCCCAGTTTTAACTTAATCCGACCATCTTGTGGCACCCGACGTTCAGATACGTCTAAGCGCGACATAACCTTAATCCGCGCTGCTAATTTACGCGATAAACTGATAGGCGGTTTTGCCACGATGCGCAAAATACCGTCGATACGGAAACGTACCCGATAAAACTTTTCATACGGCTCAAAATGTAAATCAGATGCACCTGCTTTAATGGCATCAAATAACATCTTGTTGACGAATTTAACAACCGGCGCGTCTTCTACATCTGCCTTATCTTCTTCCCCCCCTTTATCGCCCGCATCTTCGTCTTCTAACTCAACATCATCTAAGCCTTCATCGCCTAAATTCATGCTGGTATCAAACACTTCGAGCGCGCGCTCTATCACCCGCAGCAGCTTATCTTCTTCTGCTAAGATCGCTTCAATGTTTAATTTAGTACGGAAACCAATTTCGTCTAAGGCGGGTAAGTTGGTTGGGTCAGAGACAGCGACAAATAAACGTTTGCCACGTTGGAATAAGGGTAAGGCTTGATGCTTCTTCAGTAACTTTTCATCAATCAGTTTGATGATGTCAGGGTTTAGCTCAACGCTATCGATATCGACTAAGGGAGTACCGAATTCTTCTGACGCGGCGTGAGCAACATCACGCGCCGAAGCTAAACCGGCACTGACAACGTAGGATACAAAAGGCTGGCGTTTTGCAAGAGAGGCTTCAAACGCTTCGGCAGCTTTAGCTTCATCAAGCAAGCCTTCTGTAACTAATTTACGAGCTAAGCCCGCAAGAACAATTTTAGAGCTTGATACGGCCATAAATTTAAAAACGCAGCAATCAACTGTTTAAAAGATAGTAGTTTATCTCCGCCATGAGAAGTTACTTCAATCATGACAGGAGTGTAAGCGGGCAGATTCAGATTATGTGCCAGTAAAGTCTAAAGTGTGCCTGAAAGTAATAAACTCTGAAAAATATGCCACGCTCAGCGTATTTTTGAATACGGTGAATCCAAAGAAATGGTATTAGTGAGCATAATACCATTAATTACAACATCACACCCACAGCCTCAGTGGATTAGTGGTGTGAAATTTAAGGTATGAGCATGTAGGGAGGATAAGGCACAAGCCGTCATCCGCCATCCGTAGTTTAGCTTGTAGGGTTTGCGCCGCGTCTTTTTGCGGTGCGAACGCGGAGAAGTTGAGCATTGTAGGATGGGCTGACGTAGGAAGCCCATCAATCGCGCCATCCCATTAAATCAAAGACACGGTAAACGATGGGCTTCCTGCGTCAGCCCATCCTACATGTCGGCGTTTCGCCCACCCTACAGTTTACTTAAGCCACTTGCAGAAAGTTCTGCAATAAAGCATGCCCTTGTTCGGTCAAAATAGACTCAGGGTGAAATTGCACCCCTTCCAAGGCATATTGCTTATGACGTACCCCCATGATTTCGTCTAGCTCACCATTGGGTAATTGTGTCCATGCAGTGATTTCTAAACAGTCTGGCAATGACTCACGCTCAATCACTAAGGAATGATAACGGGTTGCGGTAAACGGATTGGGCAGCCCTGCAAACACACCTTGATTATTGTGATAAATCGGTGAAGTTTTGCCATGCATAATCTCACGCGCATGCACAATACGTCCGCCAAAGGCTTGACCAATGCTTTGATGACCTAAACACACACCTAAAATGGGCAGTTTTCCAGCATATTGCTGAATCGCAGCCAGTGAGATGCCTGCTTCGGTAGGGGTACAAGGGCCGGGTGATACAACAAGGTATTGCGGCGATTGTTGCGCAATCTCCTCAACACTGATTTGATCATTGCGGAATACGGCAACATCTGCGCCTAATTCGCCAAAGTATTGCACCAAATTATAGGTGAAAGAATCATAGTTATCTATCATCAGTAACATAGCGTTCATTCCTGATGTAAGCCCGCCGCTGCAACTGCAACAGCACGAAAAATTGCCCGCCCTTTGTTCATGGTTTCCTGCCATTCACTTTCCGGCACTGAGTCTGCCACGATGCCCGCACCCGCTTGAATGTGCAGGGTTTGGTCTTTAATCACCGCAGTACGGATTGCAATTGCAGTATCCATGTCACCCTGCCATGACAAATAGCCCACCGCGCCACCGTAAACGCCGCGTTTCACTGGTTCTACTTCGTCAATGATTTCCATGGCGCGAATTTTTGGCGCACCACTTAACGTACCGGCAGGAAAGGCGGCGCGTAACACGTCAATTGCGGTTAAACCTTCGCGTAAGCGTCCGGTCACATTCGACACGATGTGCATCACATGCGAGTAATGCTCAATCACCATCTTGTCGGTTAACTGCACACTGCCAATTTCTGCCACGCGCCCCACATCGTTGCGACCTAAATCAATCAGCATTAAATGCTCGGCTAACTCTTTTGGATCAGCTAATAAATCTTGTTCTAAAGCCAAATCCTCGGCTGGCGTGTGTCCGCGTGGGCGTGTACCAGCGATAGGCCGCACCGTTACTTCTTGGTCCTGCAAACGCGCCAAAATTTCAGGCGACGAGCCAACAATGTGGAACTCGTCTAAGTTGAAATAATACATATACGGCGATGGGTTTAAACCACGCAATGCGCGATACACGTTTAACGGCGGCAATTGGCACGGAATAGACATACGTTGTGATAACACCACTTGCATGATGTCGCCTTCTACAATGTAGTGCTTGGCGCGTTCCACCGCTTGTTCAAATTTGTTTTGCGAGAAGCCAGAAACAAAATCGGTTTCCGCCACGGTTTGCCGTTCACCATCTAACAGCGGCATGTTCAGTGGTTGCCGCAATTGCTGAATTAACGCGCTTAAACGGGTTTGTGCTTGGCTTAACGCATCCGCTTGCGCCGGATCAGCATGGACGATTA